>CAXSHI010000117.1:0-13765 GCA_964236755.1 uncultured Acetobacteraceae bacterium | reverse complement strand
GCCTCGACATCCTCGTCAACAATGCCGGCTTCGGCTTCATGGGCGCGATCGAGGAGGCGACACCGGAGGAGTACCGGCCGATGTTCGAAACCAACGTCTTCGGCTTGATCGAGACCACGCGGGCCGCGCTGCCGGCGCTGCGCAAGAGGAAGGGCGCGCGGGTGGTCAACTTCTCATCAGGTGCAGGCATCGCGGGGGCAGCGGGCTACGGCTATTACAATGCCACCAAATTCGCGGTGGAAGGGCTTTCTGAGGCGCTGGCGCAAGAGCTCGCACCGCTCGGCTTAGCCGTGATCATCGTCGAGCCGGGACCATTCCGAACCGAGTTCCTTGGCCGCTCGATCGCCACCGCCAAGAACGAGATCGGCGCCTATGCCGAGACATCCGGCAAGCTGCAGCAGTATCGCGACAGCAACAATGGCCGGCAGGCAGGCGATCCCGAGAAGGCCGTCGCGGTGATCCTGAGGGCGGTTGATGCCGCTACGCCGCCGCTCCATCTGCCGCTTGGCCCGATCGCCTACTCGATCGCCGAGAAGAAGCTCGCCGCATTCAGGGCAGACCTTGACGCGTGGCGGGACATCGCCATCGCCACCGACTTCTCGTAGGCCCTCATCGGAAAGCAACTGCCATGATTATCATGTACGTCACCTATGCCGGCGACGCCGGCAAGAAATTCGACCGCGACCATTGGATCAATGTCCATCTTCCGCTTGTGCGCGAGGCCTGGGGGCCACACGGCCTGGAAAGCGCGGCGGGCTTCTTTCCTTCGGGAGACGGCGGCGGCCTCATCGCAATCTGCCCGTGCGTGTTCCGCGACGAAGCGGCAATGGAGGCGGCGCTCGCCTCTCCCGCGACCAAGCGTGTGATGGACGACGTCAAGAAGGTCACGGATGTCGAGCCGAAGCGCAGCCGCGCCGTGCCGTTCTGACCAGGAGGGCTGCCATGCTGAAGGACAAGGTCATCATCGTCACGGGGGCAGGCTCCGGCATCGGGCTCGCCACGGCTGTCATCTTGGCCCAGGCAGGCGCCAAGGTCGTCGTCAGCGGGCTGAGTGGCGCCAGTTTGGACGAGGCCGTCAAAACGATCCGCGATGCCGGCGGCGCGGCGGTCGCGGTCGCGGCCGACGTGTCCAAGGAGGCGGACGTGATTGCGATGGTGGACTGCGCGTTGTCTACGTTCGGCCGGCTGGATGGGGCGTTCAACAACGCCGGCATCGATATGCACAACAAGCTCGTCGACGACCTCGATGCCGGGGAGTGGGATAGCGTGCTCGACGTCAACGCCAAAGGCGTCTTCCTGTGCATGAAGCATGAGATCAAGGCGATGCGGAGGACTGGCGGGGGCGCCATCGTCAACAACTCGTCGATGAACGGCGTCGTCGCCATTCCTCACGCCACCGAATATATCGCGTCCAAGCATGCGGTGATCGGCGCAACGCGTGGCGCCAGCAGCGAGGCCCGCGAAACGGGGGTTCGGGTCAATGCCGTCCTGCCGGGTTTGATCCTCACGCCGATGATCGAGAAGCTGAAGGATAATCCGGGCTTCAAGGCGCAATATGCGAGCGCGTTGGAGCGGCACTCGGTCGGCCGGTTCGGCCAACCCGAGGATGTCGGCTATGCCGTCAAATGGCTGCTGTCGGATGAAGCCGCCTTCATCAACGGCGCGATGCTCGCGGTCGATGGCGGCTACACGGCACGGTGAGCGGCGATTTATGACCGACTACACGATCAAACACGGAAAGTGAGCGGACCATGGACGAGCGGGACTGGACACGGCGCGGCGTCATCGCGGCCTCGCTCGCTGGTGGGGCTGCCATGGTAGGCGGCGTGGCAGAGCCTGCCTCGGGTGCCACGCCCGAGCCGACCGCCGGGCTACGCCGGCAGTTCGACGTCGTGCTCACCATCAATGGCGCCGAGCATCGCCTGCCCGGCCTCGACGCGCACACGACCTTGCTCGACGCGTTGCGCGATTACCTCCAGCTCACCGGCAGCAAGAAGGGCTGCGCGCTCGGCGCGTGCGGCGCCTGCACGGTGCTGATCGACGGGCGTCGGGTGAACTCCTGCCTGGCGCTCGCGGTGATGAGCCAGAGCAAGGCGATTACCACGATCGAAGGGTTGGCGCAGGATGGCGAGCTTCATCCGCTGCAGGCGGCGTTCGTGGCACATGACGGCTTCCAATGCGGCTACTGCACGCCGGGGCAGATCATGAGCGGCGTCGCTTGCATCGCCGAGGGCCACGCGCATTCGGACGACGAGGTTCGCGAGTGGATGAGCGGCAACATCTGCCGCTGCGGTGCCTACACCAACATCGTGGCCGCAATCCGCGACGCCGCCGGCCGAGTGGGCTGACGATGATTCCTTTCGCCTATGCCCCGGCAACCAGCATCGCTGCCGCGACAGCCAGTGCGGCGCGCCACCGCTCGGACGGGGTGCACGAGCCCGGCGCGGATTTCCTCGCCGGCGGCACCGACATGATGCAGCTCATGGGCGAGCATTTGCGCAACCCCGACCGCATCATCGACATCTCCGCCCTCCCAGCGCTGGATCAAATCGAACAACACGCCGGCAGCTTGCGGCTTGGCGCGCTCGTGCGGATGAGCGATGCGGCCGCGCACCCGGCGGTGCGGGCCGAGTGCCTCGTGGTGTCGGAGGCGCTGCTGGCGAGTGCGTCGGCGCAGGTCCGCAACCTGGCCACGCTCGGCGGCAACCTGCTCCAGCGCACCCGCTGCGGCTATTTCCGTGATCCCGGCGCGCCGTGCGAGAAGCGCGAGCCAGGGACGGGCTGCCCGGCCATCACCGGGCAGAACCGCTTCCACGCGGTGCTCGGCGGCAGCGAGCGGTGCATCGCCACCTACGCGGGCGATTTCGCCAATGCGCTGCTGGTGCTCGACGCGACCATAAGGATCGCCGGACCGGACGGGGAGCGCACGATACCGCTCGCCGGCCTGCACCGCGTCCCGGACGACATGCCCGCGGTCGAAACGCAACTGGCGCCGGGTGAGCTGATCCTGTCCATCGACGTGCCGACCGGCCCAGCCGCGCGCCGCTCGCACTACCTCAAGGTGCGTGACCGGGCGAGCTTCGAGTGGTCGATCGCGTCGGCCGCGGTGGCGCTTGACCTCGTCGAGGACGGGACGGTGCGCGACGTGCGGATCGCGGTCGGCGGGGTCGCGACCAAGCCGTGGCGGTTGCCGCAGGTCGAGGCGGCGCTGCGGGGCGAACGTCTTACCCCCACGCTCGTGCAAGCGGCAGCTTCGCACGCCGCCGACGGCGCGGTCTCCCATGGGCGCAACGCTTACAAGCTAGAGCTGATCCGGCGCACGGTCGCGCGTGCGCTGGCCGAGGCGGGAGCCCTCGCATGAACGCCGTCGGCGCCCCGCTCCCCCGTGTCGACGGGCCGGCGAAGGTCACGGGCGGCGCGCGTTACGCCGCCGAGTTCCACCCGGACGGTCTTGCTTACGCCGCAACGCACGATGCCACGGTCCCTGCTGGCCGCATCGCCGCAATCGACGTCAAGGCCGCCGAGCGAGTGCCTGGGGTGCTGCTGGTGCTCACCCACCTCAACGCCGACCGGCTGCCCTATCTGGCGCCTGCCGAACGGCAAGCCGTTGACCCGGTCGCGGGTGAGCAGTTGCGCGTTTTGCAGGGTGACGAAATCCGGTTCAGCGGCCAGCCGGTCGCGCTCGTGGTGGCAGCGACACAGGCGCTGGCGCTTTATGCGGCGTCGCTGGTCCGCGTGGCGTACGCGCCCGACCCCGGCCGCCGTATCAACTTCGACCCGGCGCTCGCCAAGCCGACCTCGGAGGCCGCCGCCAAGAAGGGGCGCGGCCCCGAGACGAAGCAGGGCGACCCCGACGCCGCATTCGCTGCTGCACCGATCCGGGTCGAGGCGACCTACCTCCAAGCGCGCGAGCAGCACAACGCGATGGAACCTCACGCCACCGTGGCAGCGTGGCAGGGCGACCGGCTGACGCTGTGGAGCAAGACGCAATGGGTCGGCAACGAGCGTGACGAGATCGCCCGCCGCTTCGGCATCGCGCCGGAGAACGTGCGCGTGATCAACCCATTCGTCGGCGGCGCTTTCGGCTCGGCGCTGCGCACTTGGCCGCACGTGACGCTCGCCGCGATGGCCGCGCGCCGCGTGGGGCGGCCGGTGCGGCTGGAGTTGACCCGGCGCCAGCTCTCCACCGCGATCGGCTTTCGTCCCGAGACGCGGCAGCGCATGGCGCTCGGCGCGGACCGTGACGGCAGGCTCACCGCCATAATCCACGAGGTCACGGGCCAGACCTCCACCTACGAGGAGTTTGCTGAGGGCACGCTCGCCCCTGCGGCTACCACCTACGCCTGCCCCAACCGCCGCACCCGTTACAGCCTGGTGCCGATGAACGTCAGCACGCCATGCCCGATGCGCGGACCGGGCTGGGCGACCGGGCTGATCGGGCAGGAGATGGCGATGGACGAGCTTGCGGAGACGTTGAAGCTCGATCCCATCGAGTTGCGCCTGCGCAACTATGCCGAGCGTGACCCGACGAAGGATGTGCCCTGGTCCTCCAAGGCGTTGCGCGAGTGCTACCGGCAGGGCGCGGAGCGGTTCGGCTGGAGCCGCCGCGCGCCGGAGCCGCGCGCCATGCGCGACGACCGCGAGCTGGTCGGGTTCGGCATGGCGACCGCGATCTACCACGTGGCCCGTTACCCGACCTCCGCGTCGGCCACGCTGTTTGCCGACGGGACCGCGACCGTGCGCTGTGCCACCACTGACATGGGGCCGGGCACCTATACGTCGGCGACGCAGGTCGCGGCGGACGCGCTTGGCCTGCCGGTGGAACGGGTGCGGTTCGAGCTTGGGGATTCCACGTTCCCGGTCGCCAAGGAACATGGCGGCTCGACCACGATGGCCAGTGTCGGCTCGGCGGTGCAGGCCGCCTGCACGGCATTGAAAACAAAGCTCGCCGATTTGGCCCGCACCCGGGGCACAAACGATCTTGAGAGCTTGCTCCGCGATGCCGGCTTGCCGCACCTCGATGCAGAGGCCAGCGCCGCGCCGGGCGACGAGGCTACGACGCACAGCTCGGTCGGCTTCGGTGCGGTATTCGCCGAAGTGCGCGTTGACCCGGAGCTTTGCACCGTCCGCGTCGCGCGGGTGATTGGCGCCTACGACGCGGGACGCATCATCAATCCCCGGCTCGCGCATAGTCAGTGCATCGGCGGCATGGTCGGCGGCATCGGCATGGCGCTGCTGGAAGAGGCGGAATGGGACGCCAACCTCGGCCGCGTCGCGAACGCGACCCTCGCCGAGTATCTCGTGCCGGTCTGCGCCGACATCCACGAGCTCGACGCGGTGTTCGTCGAAAGCGAGGACCGGATCATGAACCCGCTCGGCGTCAAGGGGGTGGCCGAGCTCGGCCTGTGCGGGGTGGCGCCCGCCATCGCCAACGCCGTCTGGCACGCGACAGGCAAGCGGATGCGCGAGCTGCCGATCACCCCCGACCGCCTGCTGATGGCCTGATCGAAGGAGATGTTGATGCGCTTGGGCACGAGAGCCTGTTCCGCTGATGCATCGCCGTATCCCTCGTGACTTTCCTGTTCATGCCCGACACCCGCAACAGCCCGGCCAGGGCTGACAGGGTCATGGCTGCTAGGGCGGAGTAGCCGCAGCTGGAACAAGCGCGGTTGACGCGCGCCGGATCGCAGCCACGATCGAATCATAGCCCGTGCAGCGGCACAGGTTGCCGATCAGGGCATGCCGGATCTCGGCGTCGCTCGGGTGCGGGTTCGCCCGCAGCAGTTCTGCGGCGGTCAGCACCATGCCCGTCGTGCAGTAGCCGCATTGGAACCCGTTCTCGGCGACGAACGCGTCCTGGATCGCGGACAAGCCGTCCGCGCCCTCGATCGTCACGACCTCACGTCCCTCGGCCGACAGGGCCAGCACCAGGCAGGACTTCACCACATTGCCGTCCAGCAGCACCGTGCAGGCGCCGCAATCCCCGGTCAGGCAGCCCATCCGGGTGCCCTTCAGGTCCGCCACATTGCGCACGAGGTCGAGCAGCAGCAGCCGCGGATCGATCTGCCGTTCGTATCCCTCGCCGTTCAACCGGCAATGCAGGCCCACTAAGTCATTCATGCGACCGCTCCCATCACGGCGCGCAAGGCGCGCGCCGCCATCGTTCCAGCCACTGCCCGGCGGTAGCCGGGACCGGCCAGCTCGTCCGCCCACTCGGTCCCGATCGCATCGGCCGCCTCGCGCGCCATGGACTCGATCCGGCCTGCCGCCCCGTCCAGCTTCCATTCCTTGAGCACCGGCACCGTGGCCGCGGCGCCCAGGCAGAACCGGATGCGGCCCTGGCCAGGCAACAGGCAGGACGCGGACACAATCGGCCAGGAGCTCGCGGCGCCCTTCAGCTTCAGGTAGACCGGCCGCCCCGGCGAAGGCGGCGCGGGCACCACCAGCTCCGTCGCGATCTCGTCATGGGCGCGCTCGGTGTCGAACGCGCCGCGGTAGAACCTCGACGCCGGCATCAGGCGGCTGCCGCGCACGGACACCAGGCGGAAGCTGGCGTCCAGCGCCACGACGCAGCCTGGCGCGTCGGAGGCAGGGTTGGCGTGGCAGGCCGATCCGGCCAGCGTCGCCAGGTTCCACAGCCCGGGGCCGCCCGTCACCTCGTCCACCATGGCCGCCAGCAACGGCAGGCGGCTCCGCACAATTGGGCTGGCGCCGAGCTGCGCGTAGGTCGCGCCCGCTCCGAGCACAACATCCTCGCCGTCCTCGCGGATGCCGTCCAGCCGGAGTTGCCGCAGATCGATCACCAGGCTCGGGTCGTCGAGCCCGGCCGACAGCGCCGGCACCAGGACGGAGCCGCCGCCCAGCACCCGGCCGCGCCCGCCAGCCTCGGCCAGCAGCCTGGCCGCTTCCTCAAGCGTCTCGGGCTGGGCGAAGGCGAAGCGCTTGCGGATCACGGCGCCGCCCGCTCGGCCAGGATCCTGACCAGGCGCTCCGGCGTCGCCGGCACGGTATCCAGCCGGAGTCCGTCCCGACCGAGCGCGTCGCCGACGGCGTTGAACACCGCCGACAGCGCGCCGCCCAGCCCGGACTCGCCGGCGCCCTTCATGCCCAGCGGATGGAACGGGCTCGGCGTCTGCATGTGGGCCAGGCGGATCGGCGGCAGGTCGGTCGTGCGCGGCAGCAGGTAAGTCTTCAGGCGGTCGCTCATCAGCCGCCCCCCCGCGTCGAACAGCAGCTCCTCCCAGAGCGCCATGCCGATGCCCATGACGACCGCGCCCTTGAGCTGCCCGCTCACCAACCCCGGGTTCACCATGACGCCGCAATCGTGCATCACCGCATAGTCGAGCACCGTCACGCGGCCCGTGCCGAGGTCCAGGCTGACCGCCGCAGCATGGACGGAGTAGGGGAACGACGAGTAGGTGGCGATGCGCCCGCTATCGTCCGCGATCGGCTCAATGTTGCGCGCGCGGTAGCTGCGGGTCGCCTCCAGCGGCAGCTCGACGCCGTCGCCGACCGTGAAGGGGTGCGTGTGGGCACCAAGCGCCAGCTCCCGCAGGCCGACGCTGCCGCCGCCGGGCGCCCGGGCCTGGCCGTCCGCGAAGGTGATGGCGTCCGGCTCGGCCTGCAGCACGTTGCCGGCGCAGATCGCGAGCTTGGCGCGCAGGTCGGTCGCGGCCAGGTGCGCCGCGGCCCCGCCGTACAGCAAGGCCCGGCTGCTGGCGTTGCCGGTGCCGACGGGGACAGTGTCCGTGTCGCCCTGGATGACCCGGATCGCCTCGGGCGGCAATCCCAGCACGCTGCCTACGAGTTGCGCGATGCCGGTCTCGTTGCCGCTGCCGGGCGAGGTCACGCCGAGCGCCACTTCCACGTCCCCGGTCGGCGACATGCGGATCGCCGCGGTCTCGAAGCCGCTGGGGAAGGCGCCCGGCCGCGCGCCGCCCTCCGGCGTCAGTTCGAAGCCGATCCCGATGCCGATGCGCCGTTCCGGGTCGCGCTCGGCCTGTTGGCGCACGCGCCATTTATCATAGCCGAACAGCTCCTTCACCCCCGCGAGCGCGGCCGGGTAGTCGCCGCTGTCCACGTTGAGGCGGGACGGCAGGCGGCGCGGCAGACCTTCGGGCCGGACCAGGTTGCGCGCCCGCAGCTCCGCCGGGTCCAGTCCCAGCTTGTTGGCCAGCAGATCGACGGCCCGCTCCATGACCAGGTTGGCGATCTCCTTGCCGTAGCCGCGGACGGGCTGCCATGGGGCCTTGTTGGTGGCGGCGAGGGTGCAGGACACCTCCACGTCCGGGATGTCGTAAACCGTTGGGAACACCGTCGCTGTGATCAGCGGCATGGTCCAGCCGTTCCCCGGGCTGACCGTGCCCACGTCGGCCACGAACTCGTCGCGGAAGGCGGTGATGCGGCCGTCCGCCGTCGCGGCGATCTCAAAGCGATGCACCTGCTCGCGCGAATGGCCCAGCATGGTCCATTGGCGGCTTTCCACATAGGCAACCGGGCGGCGGAGCATGCGGCTCAGCAGGCCGACCAGGGCCTCCTCCGTGTGGCCCGACATCTTGAAGCCGAAGGTGCCGCCCAGGGCGGGCGCGATCACCCGGACGTCCGTTTCCCTCAGGCCAAGCGAGGTCGCGACCAGCCAGCGGCTGGCGTGCGGGTTCTGGAAGGTGCCGGTCAGCGTCAGGCGGCCGGTGCGCTCGTCCCAGTCGGCGGCGTAGCACAGCGTCTCCATGGGCGCAGCGGTCGAGGGCCGGAAGGAGAGCGTGCCGTGGACGACCCGGTCTGCGGCCTCGATGACCGCGCGGGGATCGCCGGCCAGCACGTGGTCCCTGGCGACAACGTTGGACGTCCAACTGGGATGGACAATCGGCGCGTCCTTGGCCAGCGCCTCGTCCGCGTGCAGCACGGCATGGAGCGGTTCGTAGTGGACGACGACTTGGTCGGCTGCGGCATCGGCGTCCTGTTGGCTCTCCGCGACGACGGCCGCGACCGGCTGCCCGGCGAAGCGGGTCGCGTCCGCGGCCAGGCAGCGGCCGATGACCAAACGGGCTGCATCCGGGTGCCGGAACGGCAGCACCTGGGGCATCGGCGCGCAAAGCCGGTCGGCCTCCGTCCCGTCGATCACCGCGACGACGCCCGGCATGCCGCGCGCTACCGCCGCATCGACGCCCGCGATCCGGGCATGGGCGTGCGGCGACCGGACCAGGGCGACGAACAGGCATCCTGCCGGCAGCAGGTCGGCGCTGTAGCGCACCTGGCCCGCGACATAGCGGTGGCCGTCCAGCCGGGGCACGGAGCGGCCGATCAACGACTCCCTCGCGGCCTCCGCGGCGTCAGGGCTGGGAAACAGCGCGGTCATGGCTGCCCTTCCGGCGCCCGTGCATCGGCGTGCATGATCGTCAGACCTCCTCCAAGAGAAGGCCGTCCGGCCGGTTCCAGCGACCCTGCGCCGGGGGCTGCCTCCCGCAGCAAGCTGGGACGGACACCGACCAGGATGGCGACGCCACCCAAGGCCATGAGGCCCGCCATGAGCCAGTTGCCCCAGTCGAGGCTGCCGGTGCTGGTCTTGATCCAGCCGAGCACGAAGGGGCTGAGGAAGCCGCCGACCAGACCCAGAGAGTTGATGAATGCGATTCCGGCAGCGGCACCGGCCCCTCTCACGTAGGCGGTCGGGATCGACCAGAGCAGGGGGACCGTGGTCGTCGTGCCGATGGCCGTGAGCGACAGCATGACGAATGAAAGCACGATGTTGCCGCTGGCGAACACCAGACCAATCAGCCCGAGCGCACCGATGAAGGCCGGCACCGCGCAGTGCCAGCGCCGCTCAAGTGTGCGGTCGGAATGCACCACGAAGGCGATCATGACCGCGATGCTGATGCCGTAGGGGATCGCGGCGAGCAGGCCGACGTGCAGCGGGTCCGATATGCCCAACTCCTTGATGATCGTCGGCAGCCAAAAGTTGATCATGTAGATCCCGCAAATGAAGCAGAACCAGCTGAACGCGATGACGTAGATCACCGGGTTCCGCATGACGGTCCACAGCGCTGCCAGGCCGTGGCCATCGGCGCTCGATTGCTTGCGCTCGGCCAGGAGGTCCCGCTGGACCATCTCCTTTTCTTCCACGCTGAGCCAGGCCGCCTCGCCGGGCCCGTCGCACAGGCGGGCGAACACGAACAGGCCCATCAGCGTCGTCGGCAGGCCTTCGATGATGAACATCCACTGCCATCCCGCTAATCCGGCGTATCCAGACGCTTCCTTGAGCACCCAGCCCGACAGCGGCCCGCCGATCAGCCCGGCGAGGGCGGTGGCGCTGGAGAAGACAGCCAACGCGCGGCCGCGGTATGCGCCAGGAAACCAGTAGGTGAGATAGAGGACCACGCCAGGAAAGAAGCCAGCCTCGAACGCGCCGAGCAGGAAGCGAAGCGCGTAAAACATCCAGGGCGCGTGGATGAACGCCATCGACGCCGAAATCAGGCCCCAGACCACCATGATGCGCGAGATCGTCCTACGCGCGCCGACTTTCACCAGCAGCAGATTGCTAGGCACTTCGAATAGGAGGTATCCGACGAAGAAGATGCCGGCGCCCAGGCCGTAGACCGCGTCGCTGAATCCGAGGGCGGACTTCATCTGCAGCTGAGCATAACCGATGTTGATGCGGTCGAGGTATGCCAGGATGTAGCAGAGCAAGACGACGGGCGTCACCCGCCACATTATCTTGGTATAGACGGCGCTCACGGCAGCGGCGCTGGTAACGCTGTAGCCATCCACGATCTGAGCCGACGTTCCCGGCATTGTTTCCTCCCGTTCGGTTCTATTTCTTCCGGCGTTCTCGTCGCCGGTCTGGTCCTCGATCAGACAGGCTGGTCGGCTCTTCCAAGCATTACTTCCTGGCGCAAGGCGCGGCCCCCGGTCAGCTTTTCATCCGCGCCATGCCCTCGAGCGCCAGACCGTAGGCGAGCAGGCCGTGCATCCGCCCGCGCAGCTCCTCGGTCAGCGCGATGCGGGTGTAGCGGCGCACCAGCTTCGGCTGCTGGAGGATTTGCCGGGCCAGCTCGCGCGCCCGGTCGAGCAGCCTGTCGCGGGGCAGCACCTCGCTCACCAGGCCCATGGCCTTGGCCTCCTCGGCGTCGACCTTCTGCCCGGTGAACAGGAAGTAGCGGCCCCTGTTGAACCCCATCAGCAGCGGCATGACGATGTGCATGCCGTCGCCTGGCACCATGCCGCCGGCGAAGTGCGCCGTGTCCTGGAAGTAGGTGTCGTCCGAGGCGAGCACGATGTCGGACAGGAGCGGGATTTCCGAGTGCCGCACAGCCGGGCCGTTGATGGCAGCGATGACCGGCGCCTCGATTGACAGCAGGTGGGGCAGGAGCTGCTTGCTCTCCCAGAAAATCGGGTCGTAGGTCTCGGGCGTCATGACGTTGCGGTTCGGGTGCTTGCCCGGCTCGACCGCGGGGCCGCAGAACTCGGCCCCGGTTCCGGTCATGATGACGACCTCGTTGCCGCGGTCGCGCCCGATCTCCAGGAACGCGCTCTCGAACTCGTTGTGCGCCAGCAGGCTCCACTGCAGCGGGCCGCCGTCCGTGTGAAATCGCATCTCAAGGATGCCGTCCTCGCGGCTGAGATGGATCGTCCGGTAGCGGTCCTTGTAGCTGTCGAAGGTGGTCGCCACCCGCTCGATCTGGGCCATGCTCATGGTGCTGTCGCCTCCTGTGCTGTTTGTTCGTCGAAGATCGCGACCGCCCGGGTCCAGCCGGCCGAGGCCGCATGGATCTTCACGGGGAAGCAGGCGATGCGGAACCCGTGCGGCGGAAGCTGGTCGAGGTGTCGGAGCTTCTCGATCTGGCAGTACTCCGCCTCGAGCCCCGCCTTGTGCCCTTCCCAGATGATGGAGGCGTCGCGGTCGCGGCCGTAGCGTTCGGCGACATACTTGAACGGCGCGTCCCAACTCCAGGCGTCCGTCCCCACGACCCTCACGCCCTTGGAGACGAGGTGCAGCGTCGCGTCCCGGCCCATGCCGCAGCCGCTTTGCGGGAACGCTGTCGTGCCGAAGCGGGCACCGGCAGACGTGTTGGCGACCACGATGTCGAACGGCCGCAGATCGTAGCCGATCCGGTGCAGCTCGCGGTCGATATCCGCGGGCTGGACGATGTATCCGTCGGCCAAGGCGCGGAAGTCGAGCTTCACGCCAGGGCGGAGAAACCAGTCGAGTGGCATCTGGTCGATGGTGCGGCTCGGCGTGCCGTCGGCCATGGTGGAGCCATAGTGCCAGGGCGCGTCCACATGGGTTCCATTGTGGGTGGACAGCCGGACGCTTTCGAGCGCGAACGCCTCACCGCCGATCAGGTCTGCGGCCTGCAAGCCTTCGTAGCGGTTCTGCAGCATCGGCACCGTGTCGGCGTGGCCGGTGTAGTCCACCTGGAACTCGTAGCCCGGCGGATCGGACGGCACCCCGTTCTCGATCGACATGGAGATGTCGAGGAACCGCTGCATCATATCCCTCCCAACGCTGCTTCTATTCGTTGCAGATAGAGCTGGCTGATCGTTCAGTCAACAGTGTTGCGACTGGAATTCGCCAGCGGATCGTGGTTCATGGCAAACTATGAAACAGACCAGCACCGCATCCACCGAACGCCTGGGCGGCCAGCCAGTCAGGCCGAAGCCAGCCGACACCTCTCGTGCTGCGATCCTCAATGCCGCCGAACAGGCGTTCGGCCTGCACGGCTTCGACGGTGCCAGCATGCGCACCATCGCAGAAGGGGCCGACGTCGCGCAGGCGCTCCTGCACTATCACTTCAAGAACAAGGAAACCCTTTACGAGGCCGTGTTCGAGCGGCGGGCGGAGGTGATCCGGACCGTGCGCCAGCAGCACCTGGACGAGGCATTCGGCGGCAGCGACCCGGTCACGCTGGAGGACGCGCTCGGCATCCTGTTCATGCCCTTGGAGGACCTGCTCGGGGCGAAGCGGGGCGACCTGCGCTTCTACGTCCAGATGGTGGCCGAGGTGACGATCTCCGCGGACGAGCGTTCGATCGGTATCGTCAAGCGCTTCTACGACCCGTCAGCCGAGCAGTTCGTCGCTGCGTTTCAAAGGGTGCTGCCGAGCCTGACGCGCGAGAGAGCGGTGTGGGCCTACCTGTTCGCGATTGGCGCGCGCATGCAGGCGCACTCGCCCAGCGCCCGCGCCGCACGGCTCGGGGCCACCCGCAACGCTCGCTGGTCCTACACGCTGCTGGTGCCTTTCGCAGCCGCGGGCATCCGCGCCGTGTGCGAGAAGGATGGCCGCATGTGGAACAGCTCCGACAGGGCAGGCGCTTCTCCAGAGGCTGTCTGATCGTGGCCATGTCAGCATCCGCAGCTTGCTGGATTAGACGCGCTCATGGCCCGGGCGCGCTTGGCGGTCTCGCCGACGACGCCACGGCTGGCCCGGCCGGCGATCCTCTGCTGGATCGCGCGGATGCTGAGGTCCGTGGTGGTGGCGAGCGCCTCGATCTCGCTGACGACGCGCTCGGCGTGCCAGGCCGCCCCAGGTGGCGGCCGCGCGCTTGGGCGGCTCTCATGCCGGCGGTCACGCGCTCGCTGATGAGCGACGATTCCAGTTCGGCCATGGCGCCGATGATGGTGAACATAGCCCGGCCCATCGGGCTGCTGGTGTCGATCTGGTCCTGCACGCTGACGAAGCGTACGCCGAGGTGGTCAAATTCCTCCAGCGCCGTCAGCAGGTGGCGCGTGCTGCGGGCGAAGCGGTCGAACTTCCACACCAGCACGCAGT
>CAXSHI010000116.1:0-13851 GCA_964236755.1 uncultured Acetobacteraceae bacterium | reverse complement strand
GGACTGGCTCAAAGCCACGATCAAAAGCAAGCATTCAAGACCTAACAGAACCTAGGGATTCCTGACGCCAACTAAAACATATTGAAACAATCAGCAGTATAAATCTGCACACCCTATTCAATGTCGTGATAAATCAGCATGCGGCCGCTCGTTTATCGAGTAGACAGAGGCAGAGCTTACCTGCCATCGGAATGCAAATGTTTTGAGTTCCGCATCGACGATAGTATGCTGCCTCATCTGAACGCCTAGACCTACGAATAGTTGATTTGCAGTCTCTCCAAAAATTGCCGCATGCTGCATCATCAATCATCAATTTCGTTCTTAAGCCTTCGATAGTTGTCAGCTTTGTTAAGTCGGACGTGATAACAGGAGCAGCGACATAGCATCGCGGCGAACAGCACTCGCTGCGGCTGTCTTGGGAGCAAGACCATCTGTGGTCCAAGCGCAGCCGCCCCCTCCGACGCAGGGTCCCTATGTCACACTCGGCGGCGGCTAGAACCTGTTGCAGGACGTCTTCGACCACCCCAGGCTTGCGCCCAACTCGCTCCCAATCACGCGATGCCGCTTCGACAGCGGCTCCACCGGCGCGGGCAGCGTCGGCTGTTGGCAACGGCATCCGTGTCGATGTCGAGGATGCCCATGCCTACGATGCCGTCAACAACCGGGTGCGTATGCGATTGCCGGAGCGCACGACAGGCAACCAGAGTACCTTGGTCTGTTTGCCGACCTGTATTGCGACGTGGATCTGACCAAGCTCGGGCTCGACGTGACGGCGTTTCAGCCGTATGTCGGGATGGGTGCGGGAGTGTTGTGGACCCACTTCGCGCCGCTGACGAGCGTGTCGAGCAACGGCGATGTGTTCCGCGTAGGCGGGACCGGCGCCAACTTCGCTTGTCAGGGGATTGTCGGGGCCGGCTTCCTGATTGCCGCGGTGCCCGGCTTTAAGCTCATCGCCGACCACCGCTTCATCGGCCACAAGGGCAGCTCAGGCGCAGCAGGCGAGTTCTTCACGCAGGCAGGGATCAGCCGGGGCACGGTCGAGGTGGCCTATGCCTTCAACCACCCGGCACCGCCGGTGCCCACCCCAGTGACCGCGGCCTCCCGCACCTACCTGGTGTTCTTCGATTGGGACCGCGCCGACCTGACCGGCCGCGCCCGGCAGATCGTTGCTGAGGCCGCGCAGGCCAGCACTGGGGTGCCGACGACGCGCATTGAGGTCAACGACTGCGCCGACAGCTCCGGCACTGCCCGCTGCAACCGGGGCCTCTCGGTGCGCCGGGCGGAAAGCGTCCAGGCGGAGCTGGTATGTGACGGGGTGCCGCCCGACGCAGTCACGGTCCAGGGCTGCGGTGAAAGCAGGCCGCTGGTGCCGACGGCACAGGGCGTGCGCGAGCCGCAGAACCGGCGCGTGGAGATCGTGCTGCGCTGACCTTCTGAAATCATGCCACGACCATGCGTCGCAATTCGACGCCTGGACGCCGAAGCTGCTGCGAGTTGCCCCATACACAAGGAGGACGCATCATGGATGCGAGCGGACCCATCAACCCGTCCCACCGCGGTGAACCCGGATCGGCTGCATCGCGACCGGGCAACCTTGCGCTTGCTTGCTCGGCCGAGGCGATTGGCACGTTCCTGCTCGTCCTTGTGGGAACTGCGGTCGCGACGGCCGCGGTGCTCGGTAAGGGCACCGCAGGGCCGGCCTACGACTCCCTTGCCGTCGCGCTGGCCTTTGGACTGATCCTCACTTCCATCGTCGGCGCGCTCGGGCAAGTCAGCGGCGCGCACGTGAACCCCGCGGTGACGCTCGGCCTCGCCGTTGCTGGCAAGTTTCCCTGGCGCGACGTGGCGCCCTGTTGGGCGGCGCAGCTTGCCGGTGGGATCGTTGCCTCGACCGTGGTCTGGGCCGCCTACGGCCATGGCGCCTACGTGGACGCGCACCTGGGCGCGCCCGCGCCTGTAAACGGGGCAGGTGCCTTGCAGGTTCTGCTGGTCGAGGCGCTGATCGCTTTCATCCTGGTCTTCACCGTGATCTCGACGGCCACAGACACCCGGGTAGCGCCGGCAACCACTGCGGTGGCCATCGGCTTCGCGCTTGCGGCCGGCGTGCTGCTGGGCGGACCCGTCAGCGGCGGTGCCGGCAACCCGGCACGGGCGCTCGGGCCGATGATCGTGGCGGGAACGTTTCCGCTCTGGTTCTTCTACACGGCCGGCCCGCTGCTCGGAGGCGTCGTTGCCGCATTCGCGTTCCGCTTTGTTGGGATGGCGAGTACGCCAAAGGTTCGCTAGGCGGGATGAGATCGTCGGCGTCAAGTCCGCCCAGCCAACGCCGTCAGCAAAGCCGCCGCCTTGGCCGCCACATCGCCAGCCGAGTCGCCCGGCCGATAGATCGCAGAGCCGATGCCGAACCCGGCAGCACCAGCATCGCGCCATACGCCCATCGTGCCCGCCTCCATGCCGCCGACCGGCAGCACCAGCGCGCCCGGCGGCAGCACCGCCCGCAGCGCACGTAGCATGGCGGGGCTGCCGCCCTCCGCCGGGAACAGCTTCAGCGCATCCGCGCCGGCGTCGAGCAGGCTGAACGCCTCGGCCGGCGTGAAGAAGCCGGGCATGGCGGCCATGCCGCGCGCCTTGGCGGCGCGCACGAGGGCCGGGTCGGCGTGCGGCGTCACGATCAGCCGGCCGCCGGCATCGGCCACGCGGTCCACGTCGACCGGGCGCATCACCGTGCCGGCGCCGATCAGCGCCCGGGCGCCGAAGCGGCGCGCCAGGCGGGCGATGCTGTCGAACGGGTCGGGCGAGTTCAGCGGCACCTCGATGATGCGAAGCCCGGCCTCCACCAGCGCGTCGCCCACGGCCTCGGCCTCCTCGGGCCGGATGCCGCGCAGGATGGCGACCAGGGGGCAAGCGGTCAGGAGGGTGGGGATGTCCATGCGGCTTGCTCTCCAATCAGCGCCAGGCCGTGTGCCGCGGCGTCGGCGTCGGCTAGCGTCGTGCTGCCGCCGCACAGGGTGATCGCCCGGCTGTATAGGTCGCACAGCGGCCCGGCGCCGATCAGCAGGACGGGCGAGGCTGGGGCAGCGGCCCGGACCTCGTGCCCGATCAGCAGGCCCGACAGGTACGACGCCGCCGCAACCTCCGGCAATTGCGTGAACAGGCCCAGGGTGCGGACGCCGAACAGGTGGTGCAGCAGGCCGCCCGGGTCGGCCGAGCGCAGCACGCCGCGGCGGAACGCCTCCGGATCGGGCGGCGCGTCGGCCTGCATCAGGCGGCCCAGGATCGTGTGGCCGCGCAGCGCGGCGAACGCCTCCCCGGTCAGATGCGTGCTGAACCCCTTGACCCGGCCGTCCGCGACCTGCGCCCATTTCGAGTGGCTGCCCGGCAGGCACACCATCATGTTTCCTGGCGTCCCCCCGGACGCCATGCCGAGCGCGCCGAGGATCTGCACCTCCTCGCCACGCATGACCTCGGGCACGCCGGCCGGGTCGGCGGTGGACAGGCCGGGCACCAGCAGCACCTCGGCCGGGCCGAACGGAACGGGCAGCAGCGCCCGGGCCAGGTCGGCGGTGGCGGCGGGGCAGGGGAGGTACGGCGCCTCGATCCAGCCCTGGCGGCTGCCGACCATGCCGGACATGAGGATGCGCCGCTCCCCGTCCGTGAGCCAGGGCGCCACCGCGTCCTGCAACGCGCGCTCGAACCCGCCCGCGGCGACGCTTAAAATGCCGAGCGGCAGCGCCAGCCGGTCCAGCACCTCAGGGCCACGCAGGCGGTAGGCGCGGAAGCTGGTGGTGCCCCAATCTATCCCGATCATGGGTCGATGCCGATCATGGCCGCATGGATCGCACGGCAAGCCTGGCCTTGCCAACCGACATCCGAAGCAGGGTCAGCGCCAGTCGTTCCAGGCGGTGGTGAACGGCTTGCCGAAGTAGGTCGCCCAAAGATAGTTCGCGCTGTAGCGCACGCCGGTCATGATCAGGCCGTCCCCGCGGAGCCGCCGCCCCGACGACTTCGCGGTGAGCGCGTAGGTGAACCGGACATCGCCGACCCGGCTCATGCGGCTCGCGATGTCGGTGTCCTCGCCGTAGAAGGTGAACCGGTCGCTGTAGCCGCCGATGCCGGCCAGCGCGTCCCGCCGCAGCACGAAGTTGCCGCCCTGCACCATCGAGCCGACGCCGAGCACGCGCTTGTTGAAGGCGTAGGTGGCGAACCCCACGGCATAGAACACGCGGGCCGCGGCGCGTATGTGCATCGGCACGTCGTAGTAGTCATAGGGGCCGCTGAGCACCACCAGCCGCGGGCTGTGGGCGAACTCCGTCAGCACGCGGTCGAGCCAGCCCGGCGGCACCAGCGTGTCCGCGTCGATGTTGGCGACCAGCTCGCCCGCCGCCGCCGCGAACCCGGCGCTTCGCGCCTGCACGAGGCCCTTCAGCGGCTGCTCCACCACGACCACCCCGGGCGTCGCGGCGGCGACGCGGCCGGTGCCGTCCGTGCTGGCGTTGTTCACTACCAGGATCTCGGCGTGGCAGCCGCTGCGCCCGATCTCGGCCTGGATGGCCGCCAGGCAGGCCGGCAGCAGGCGCTCCTCGTTGTAGGCAGGCACGACGAAGCTGACGCGCGGACGGCCGGTGCTGGGCAAGCCGGTTCTCCCGATGGGGCTGGCGTCGGCTGACACTGGCAAGGCGAGCGCGTCCAGCGACAGTTATGTGTCAAGCCGGGTATATGTCAGCCGCGCCGCTGGCTGCGCCGGCCGGGTTGGGGGTAGGGTGGCACGGAGTACGGAGAACCCGATGGCATACCTGCCCCCGCCACACCTGACCCAGCATTGGACCGTGCAGAAGCCGGCGGCGACCGGGCGGCGCGGCATGGTGGTGTCGCAATCCCGGGACGCGGCGCTGGCCGGGGTCGCGGTGCTGGACGCCGGCGGCAACGCGGTTGATGCCGCCGTGGCGGCGGCGCTGGCGCTGGCGGCGGTCGAGCCGTGGAACAGCGGGCTGGGCGGCATCGGCTTCGCACTGGTGCACTGTGCCGGCCAAGTGCGGGCGGAGGTGGTGGACTTCGGCCCGCGCGCCCCAGGGCGCCTCGACCCGGCGCGCTTCAGGCTGACCGGACGCGCGGCGGGGGACCTGTTCACCTGGCCCGAGGTGGAGGGCGACGCCAACATCCACGGCCCGCTCTCCTTTGCCGTGCCGTCCGCCGTCGCGGGCTATGCGCTGCTGCATGGCCGGTTCGGGAGCGTGCCGCTCCGGGAGCTGATGGCGCCGGCGGTCGCGCTAGCGCGGCGCGGGCTGCCGCAGGATTGGTTCACCACGCTCAAGGTCGCCAACGCCGCCGCGGTGCTCAGGCTGTATCCCGAGAGCGCGCGCATCTACCTGCCCGACGGCCTGCCGCCGGTGCCGCCCTCTCAGGGCAACCCCGGCGCCTTCCGGCTGGGCCGCCTCCCGGACACGCTGGAGCGGCTGGCCCACGCCGGGCTGCGCGACTTCTACGAGGGCGACGTGGCCGCCAGCATCGCCGCCGACGTGGCCGCGCTGGGCGGCGTGCTGGACGAGGGCGACCTGCGCTGGTGCGAGGCGCAGGCGCTGCCCTGCCAGGAAGCGCCGTGGCAGGGCCGGACCTTGCAGCTCACCGGCGGGCTGACCGCAGCACCCACCTTGGCGCGGGTGCTGCAACGCATGGCCCTGCCCTCGGGCGGCGCACCGGACGCCGCGTGGTTTGTGGCCCTGGCCCGCGCCATGAAGGCCGCCTATGCCGAGCGCCTGGCCGGCCTCGGCGACGCCGAGTCCCGGGCGGCCGAGAGCTGCACCACGCACCTGACCGTGTGCGACGAGCAGGGCACGATGGTGGCGATGACCACGACGCTGCTGTCCTCCATGGGCAGCCGCGTGGTGCTGCCGGGGTCCGGCGTGCTGATGAACAACGGGGTCATGTGGTTCGACCCGCGGCCCGGCCAGGCGAACTCCGTCGGCCCCGGCAAGCGCCCGCTGACCAACATGTGCCCGGTCATCCTGCGCGACGGAAACCGCCCGGTGCTGGCGGCGGGCGCGTCCGGCGGGCGCCGCATCCTCGCCGCCGTGGTGCAGATGCTGGCCTTCGTCGATGGCTTCGGCATGAGCCCGGAGATCGCGGCGCAGCACCCGCGCATCGACGTGTCGGACGCGGCAACCGTCCACGCCGACGGGCGCCTGCCCGACGACGTGCTGGCCGCGCTGCGGGCGGACGGCCCGACCGAGGTGATGGAGCACGCGGTCCTGCCGGTCAACTTCGCCTGCCCCAACCTGATCCAGGACCGGGACGGGAGCCGCACCGGGATCAGCGACACGCTGTCCCCCTGGTCCGCCGCGGTCGCCCAGGCATGAATGACGCCGCCGTGACCGACCCGGCATTGATGTCGGCGGAGGCGCTGCTGGCGCACTACGCCGCCGGGCGCCTCAGCCCGGTCGAGGCGCTCCAGGCGGTGATCGAGCGGGTGGCGCGGCATAACCCGGCGGTGAACGCCTTCGCCGTCATGAACCCGGGCGCCCTGCAGGCGGCTGGCGAGAGCGCGCAGCGTTGGCGTGCCGGCCGGCCGCTCGGCATGCTCGACGGCGTGCCCTGCACGGTGAAGGACCTCGTGGACCTCGCGGGCTTCCCGACGCGGCGCGGCAGCCGCACCACCACGGCCGATCCGGTGCCGGACGACGCGCCCGCCGTGCTGGGCCTCAAGGCAGCCGGCGCCGTGATCCTGGGGAAGACGACGACGACGGAGTTCGGCTGGAAGACGCCGGGCGATTGCCCGCTGCACAGCATCACCCGCAACCCGTTCGACCTGTCGCGCACGCCGGGCGGGTCGTCGTCGGGGGCGGCGGCCGCGGCGGCGGCCGGGTTTGGGCCGCTGCACCTCGGCACGGACGCGGGCGGCAGCATCCGCATCCCCGCCGCCTGGTGCGGCGCGGTCGGGCTGAAGCCGACGTTCGGGCGCGTGCCGCAATGGCCGATCGGCGCGTTCGGGGTGGTCGCCGTGGCGGGGCCGATCACCCGGACCGTGCGGGATGCGGCCCTCATGCTGTCGGCCCTGGCGCGCTTCGACGGGCGCGATCCGTTCAGCCTGCCGGACGATCCCCGCGACTGGCGGGACGGCATCGAGCAGGGGGTGGCCGGCTTGCGCGTCTCGGTCCTGCGGCGTCCGGGGTTCGAGGCGCCGGTCGATCCCGACGGCATCGCCGCCGTTGAGCGCGCCGCCGCGGTCCTGGCCGACGCGGGCGCCGAGATCGAGGACGAGGACCCGGGCCTGCCGGACGCCGCCGCCGCCTTCGGCCGGGTGTGGGGTGTGGCGCTGGCGGCCCTGGTCGAGGGCTTGCCCGCCGGGAAGCGCGGCCTGCTCGACGCCGGCATCCAGGAGGTAGCGGCGGAGCAGGCCGGCCTGTCCGCCGCGGCGATGCTGCAGATTGAGGCGTTGCGGGTGGAGGCCGCGCACCGGATGGCCCTGTTCCATCGCCGGTTCGACCTCGTGCTGTGCCCCACGGTGCCGGGTCCGCCCATGCTGGCCGACGCGCCCACGGCGGAGCCGTCCCGGGCGCTCATGCGGGATTGGGCGCCATGGACCGCGCTGTTCAACCTGACCCGGCAGCCGGCGATCACCGTGCCACTAGGCTTGGGCGCCGCCGGTCTGCCGCGCAGCGTGCAACTGGCGGCGGCGCTGTACCGGGACGACCTGGCGCTACGGGCCGCCCGGGTGCTGGAGCAGGCCGTGCCCTTCCCGGCGGCCCGGCTCGGCTAGATCTGGCGCGCGGGCTGGGCAAGTGTGGACTGGGCAAGATAGGCGGCGCGCATCGGCTTCAGCAGCGCAATCGCCAGCACGGCCGTGAGCAGGTCGGCGCCGATGGCGAGGCCGAACACGATGGACCAGCTGCCGGTACCGTCGTGCAGCAGCGACGCCAGCGGGCCGCCGAGGATCGCGCCGATGCCCTGGGCGATATACAGGCAGCCGTAGTTCTTGGTGGCGTGCGTGCCCCCAAACGTGTCGGTCAGCGTCGCGGGGAACAGCGAGAAAATCTCGCCCCAGCCAAAGAACACGACGCCGGACATCAGCACGAACAGCACCGGGTTGCCGCTGGTCGCGAGCCAGGCGGCCATCGCCAGGCCCTCCAGCCCGAAGGCGAGCGCCATGGTGTTCTCCCGCCCGATGCGGTCGGACACCCAGCCGAAGAACGGCCGGGTCAGGCCGTTGCAGAAGCGGTCGATGGTCAGCGCGAGCGGCAGGGCGGCAAAGCCCCACACGGTCAGCTTGGCGATGCCGAAGTCCCCGGCGATTGCGCCGATCTGCGACGTCACCATCAGGCCGGAGGTGGACATCATCGACATCATCGCGAACATCAGCCAGAACACCGGGCTGCGCAGCATGGAGGCGGTGTCCGCGTCCGCGGCCCCGCCCGCCAGCCGCGTCGGCATGGCGGCGGCCGGCGGCGCGCGGAGGCCGAGGGCTGCGAGTACTCCCACGGCGCCGAAGATCAGGCCGAACTTGAGCAACGTCGCCTGGTAGCCCTCCGCGGCCAGGCTGTCGGCGATGGGAAAGGTGGTGACGATGGCGCCCATGCCGTATCCGGCCGCGACGGTGCCGGCCGCCAAGCCGCGCCGGTCCGGGAACCAGCCCACCATCTGCCCGACCACGCCGATATAGACGATCCCGGTGCCCAGGCCGCCCAGCAGCCCGTAGGTCAGGTAAAGCCCGGCCAGCGAGGTGGCGGAAGCGGCCAAGACCCAGCTCAGCCCGGTCAGCCCGGCCCCGAAGGCGATCAGCCAGCGCGGGCCGAACTTCTCGACAAGCCAGCCCTGGAACGGGCTGAAAAACGTCTGCAGGACGATGAGGATGCTGAACGTGACCTGCACGCCCGCGGCGGTGGCGCCCAGCGTGGCGCCGAGCGGCTTGGCGAACAGCGTCCAGACATACTGCGGGCTGGAGATCGCCATCATGCAGACCAGGCCCAGGCCCAGTTGGACCCATCGCGTGCTGGCGACAGGCACGGCGGCAGTCGGTCGAAGCGTTGCGCTCATCATGGTTCCCAAGGCGGTTCGCCTCGGGCTAAGCAATAGGGATGCCAAAAGAGAAGCTGGGCGGGGCGCGACGTGGGGGGCCGTGCCGGCTGCGGAACGCTACTCCGCGGCGGCGCTGGTCAAACGTCTTGCCATCCGGCAGATGTTCGCCAGAGTGTAGGGCTTGCTGATGAACACATCCCGCGCGGAGCCGTCCGGCTCCTCCGCATTCGGGCCGCCTGTCATGAAGATGATGGGCAGGTCCGGCAGGGTCTCGCGAGCCTTCAGCGCCAAGGTCCGGCCGTTGATCGTCCCCGGCAGCTGGATGTCGGTCAGCAGCAGGCTGATCTCCCGAAAATCCTGGAGGATGGGCAGCGCGGCGTCGCCGGTTTCGGCTTCAAGAACCTGAAACCCCTCGTCGCTTAGCGCCTCGACCAAGGTCAAACGCACAAGGAACTCATCTTCCACGACAAGTACCTTGGACCGCTTGCCACCTGCATTCGACATTGTTGCAACCTTGCGAATTCGCGGCGGCATGGCAAGCCGTTATCACATTTCTTACGATCAAGCGCCCGTGATCAAAATGATCGTAAAAGCTACGCTAAAACAAGTTTGTTATCGATACAAATGTTGTCATGGGAGCGCAGGGCGGATAGAGGCCCGACCCGGCGCGGAAAAGCTTGCGTTTTTACCGCGTCAGGCATGATAGCCTGCGCCCCAAGCCGGCGCCGGACGACGTCGGCAGGGAGTTCCTGATGCGGTTGCTTTTGATGTTCGTTCTGCTTGCGGCCTGGTCCGGTTCCGCCTGGGCCGGCGGCCTCGCCATCGTGCTGAACTCGGGCGACGCGACCTTGAGCGTGCTCGACATGGCGCATGGGACCGAGCTGCGCCGGGTGCCTGTGCTGCGGGAGCCGCACCATGTCGCCCTCAGCCCAGACGGGTCCGACCTCTTGGTCGGCGATGCGGGCGCCAACGAGATGCTGTTCCTCGATCCGCGGACCGGGGACGTTAAGCGCCGGGTGCCGATGGCCGACCCCTACCACCTGGCGTTCAGCCCGAACGGCAAGTGGCTGACCGTGACGGGCTTGGCGCGTAACCAGGTCGATGTCTACGACGCCGCCACCATGGCGCTGACCAAGCGTTTCCCGCTCAGCTCGATGCCGAGCCATGTGGCCTACTCGCCGGACAGCAGCATGGCGTACGTGACGCTGCAGGGCACGAACCGGCTGGCGGCCATCGACATCCGGCGGCAGGCGGTGAGCTGGACGGCCGAGGTCGGCGCGACGCCGGCCGGGGTGATCTGGCTGAACGGCAAGCTGCTGGTGGCCAACATGGGGTCGGACCACTTCGCGGTGGTGGACCCCGTCGATGGCCGGGTCGAGCAGCGCGTCCACACGGGCCGCGGGGCGCACCAGCTCTTCCTGTCGCCCGACCGCAAGACGCTGTGGGTCAACAACCGGGTGGACGGCACGACGGTGGCGCTGGATGCAGCGACCCTGGCCGTGATCCGCAGCTACCGGGTGCCGGGCGGGCCGGACTGCATCGACTTCGCGCCCGACGGCAAGCTGTGGATCACCCAGCGGTTTATCCAGAAGGTCGGCGTGCTCGACCCGGCGACCGGCGCCCTGCGGTCGATCCCCGTCGGGCGCTCGCCGCACGGCATCTTCCTCACGGCGGTGCGGTGACGGACCCGTTCAGCCTTGCGGCCGGCTGGCTGCACGAGACCGTGCTGCTGCCGGCGCTCTACGCCGTAGGCGCGATGGAGTGGGAGGAGGTCGCCTTCGGCTGGGCGCTGTTCGCCTGCTACGGCGTGGCGCAAGTCGCGGTGACGTTCGCGGTCTGCCTGCCACTGGAACGCTGGCGCCCGGTGGAGCAGTGGCCGGACCAGAAAGCGGTTTGGGTGGACGTGCTCTATACACTGCTGTCCCGGGTGGGCGTGCTGCCCTTGGTGACGTTCGTGCTGTTCTATCAGCTCCAGGTGACGCTGAACGGGTGGCTGTCCGACCACGGCTGGGTGCCGCCGACGCTGGAGCGGCTGGCGCCGGCGCTGCTGGGCCACCACCTGCTGACCTTCTTCCTGTATGCGATGATCCTGGACTTCTCCGAGTATTGGCGGCACCGGCTGTCGCACCGGTTCGGCTGGTGGTGGGCGCTGCACTCGCTGCACCATGCGCAGCGGCAGATGACGTTCTGGTCCGACGACCGAAACCACGTGCTGGACGACCTGATCGGCTTCGCCTGGTTCACCGCCGTGGCGCTCCTGATCGGCATCCCGCCCATGCAGTTCCCGCTTCTGGTGCTGGTGCTGCGGTTCCTGGAGAGCCTGTCGCACGCCAACGCAAGGCTATCCTTTGGCTGGCTCGGGGAGCGGTTGCTCGTGTCGCCCCGCTTCCATCGGTCGCATCACGGCGTGCTGGCGGCGGGGCAGCGCAGCGCCAACTACGGCGCGATCCTGCCGTGGTGGGACGTGCTGTTCGGCACCGCCGACTTCGCCCGCGCCTACGTCCGCACCGGCGACCCCTCGGCCGAGGAGGCGTTGGCGACCGGAAGCTATGTCCAGCAGCAATGGGCCGGGCTGCGCCGCATGGCGCGGATGGCCGGTTGGACCGGTCCCCGCCGGGCCGGAGGCCTGAAGCGGGGACATTGAGCGGCGGCGGCCCGGCGGCTACGGCTTGGCGGCGGCGACCGACTTGCGGATGACCTCTTCCGCGGCCTCCCGCCCGGCCCAGCCCGTCACCTTGACCCACTTGCCCGGCTCCAGGTCCTTGTAGCGGGTGAAGAAGTGCTCGATGGCCGCACGGGTGATGGCCGGCAGGTCGTCCACGGCGTGCACGTCGGTGAACTGCGTGTGGATCTTGTCGTGCGGGACGCAGATGATCTTCTCGTCCTGGCCGCTCTCGTCCTCCATCTGCAGCATGCCGATGGGGCGGCAGCGGATGACGGCGCCGGGCACGATGGGGGCAGGGGCGAGCACGAGGGCGTCGGCCGGGTCGCCGTCGTCGGCGAGGGTGCCAGGGATGAAGCCGTAGGCCGCCGGGTAGGCCATGGGGGTGAACAGGAAGCGGTCCACGAAGACGGCGCCGCTGTCCTTATCGACCTCGTACTTGACCTGGCTGCCCTGCGGGATCTCGATCACCACGTTGATGTCGTGCGGCGCGTCCTTGCCGGTCGGGATCTTGGAGATGTCCATGGTGCGGTTCCATCGTTGGTTCGGGGCGGCGGGACCATAGCCGCGTGCCCGGGGCTTGCCAACGCGACGCGGGGTGATGGCTTGGGTCGGAAGCCGGCCTTCGACCTGAAGCAGACCCTAACTTCTGCCAAGCGCCTCATGCCGCTAGGGTAGTGACATGATGATAGATCGTTGTGATAGGACGCCGTTTGAGCATTTCCTGAAGCTGTGGCTTTAGGTTCTGGTCCACACGCCAAATCGTTTCAAAAAGGCGTCTCGTCACTGCGAGTTGGTCACAACCTTCCAGCGGATCGGTCCGGTTCTCCCCTCGGGCGGCAGATATTTGACGCTCGGCGGCAAGCCAGAAATGCATCCAGAGTGGGAAATCAACGAAAATGATAGTGTCTGCCGCTGCCAGCCTTCGCTCGACGCTGGGCCAAGGACCCCAACCATCTACAATCCAACTTTCACCACAGGCTATCTCGTCGAGTCTTCGGGCGACTACATCGTTGTCTGCCTGTATCCAACCGGGAAGCCATTGGATTTGATCAACGGAAAAGAACGGCAAGTCGTGTTGCTCGGCCAATTGCCTGCCCAAGGTGGACTTGCCACCGCCGGCGTTACCGATGATTGCTACCCGCTTCATGCATCCAGATAACGCGGCAGATGCTAGTCGTGGAAGGACTACTTTCCACCCATCGCGGAAACTCAAATCGAGACATAACCCGATGCGGGGCCGCCTTGAGGGCCGAAGCGTTGGCGTGGTAAACAGGACTGGGGCGCCTGTAGCTCAGTTGGTTAGAGCGGGCCGCTCATAACGGTTTGGTCGCAGGTTCGAGTCCTGCCGGGCGCACCCGCTTGTCCCCCGATCTGCCCGCCCCTAAACACGTCGAGACACACGCCTCCAGGAGCCTGCGCCATGGCCAGCTATCAATACGTCTATGTCATGAAGGACGTGACCAAGAACTTCCCCGGCGGGCGGGAGGTGTTCAAGGGCATCACCCTGTCGTTCCTGCCCGGCGTGAAGATCGGCATCCTGGGCGTGAACGGCGCCGGCAAATCGACGCTGCTGAAGATCATGGCAGGAATCGAGACCGAGTACGGCGGGGAGGCCTGGGCCGCCGACGGGGTGCGCGTCGGCTACCTGGAGCAGGAGCCGAAGCTCGATGATGACAAGAGCGTTTCGGAGAACGTCTTGCTCGCCTTCGGCCCGCTGACCGCGGCGCTGGCGCGGTTCAACGCCATCTCCGAAGAGTTCGCCGAGCCGATGGACGACGACAAGATGACGGCGCTGCTGGCCGAGCAGGCGGAGCTGCAGGAGAAGATCGACGCCGAGGACGGCTGGGACCTCGACCGCCGCATCGAGATCGCGCTCGACGCCCTGCGCTGCCCGCCGCCGGACGCCAACGTGGCGCGGCTGTCGGGCGGCGAGCGGCGCCGGGTGGCGCTGTGCCGGCTGCTGCTGGAGAAGCCGGACCTGCTGCTGCTGGACGAGCCGACCAACCACCTGGACGCGGAGAGTGTCGCCTGGCTGGAGCGCACGCTGCGCGACTTCGCCGGCACGGTGATGATCGTCACCCACGACCGCTACTTCCTGGACAACGTGACCAACTGGATCCTGGAAATCGAGCGCGGGCGCGGCTACCCGTTCGAGGGCAACTACTCGTCCTGGCTGG
>CAXSHI010000115.1:0-13872 GCA_964236755.1 uncultured Acetobacteraceae bacterium | reverse complement strand
GTTCGTGCAGGCCGAGTTCGGGCTGATGTGCCCCGTCAGCATGACCGACAGCCTGGCGCGGACCCTGCGCCGCTTCGGCGACCCGGCGTTGGTTTCGCGCTACCTGCCGGCGCTGACCAGCCAGGATATGGACATGCTGGCCCAGGGCGCGATGTTCATGACCGAGCAAGGCGCCGGGTCCGACGTGGGCGCCACCGCCGTGACGGCCGCGCCGCTGCCGGGCGGCACCTGGGCGCTGACGGGAGACAAGTGGTTCTGTTCCAACCCCGATGCCGCGCTGGCCATGGTGCTGGCCCGGCCCGCCGGCGCGCCGGACGGCATCCGCGGCGTCAGCCTTTTCCTGCTGCCGCGCATCCTGCCGGACGGGCGGGCCAACACGCTGCACATCGTGCGGCTGAAGGACAAGCTGGGCACGCGGTCCATGGCCAGCGGGGAGGTGCAGCTGCGCGGCGCGGTCGCCTGGCTGGTCGGCGATCCCGGCGCCGGGTTCCGGCAGATGGCAGACATGGTCAACAGCTCCCGCCTGTCCAACGGGGTACGGGCGGCCGGCCTGATGCGGCGCGCGGTGACGGAGGCCGGCTTCGTGGCCCGGCGCCGTGTGGCGTTCGGCACGCCGCTCGCCGACACGCCGCTGATGCAGCGCCAACTGCTCAAGATGCAGGTCTGGGCGGAGCAGGCGCGCAGCATGAGCCTGCAAGCCGCCGATGCGCTGCGCCGGTCGGACGCCGGGGAGGACGGGGCCTACGCACTGTTGCGCATTCTCACGCCGCTGCTGAAGTTCCGCGCCTGCCGCGACGCGCGCAAGGTGGCCGGGGACGCCATGGAGGTGCGCGGCGGCTGCGGCTACATCGAGGAATGGCCGGACGCCCGCGTGCTGCGCGACGCGCATTTGGGGTCGATCTGGGAGGGCACGAGCAACGTCGTGGCGCTCGACGTGATGCGGGCCGCGCGGCGCGACGGCGGGCTGGATGCGCTGCGGGCGCACCTGCGCGGGCTGGCGGTCCCAGGGCTGGATGTGCAGCCGGCGATGGTGCGCGCTGTCACGCTGGCCGAGGCCGCCATGGCGCCCGGCGGCACGCACCTGACGCGGCAGGCGGCATCGGCGCTTTATCATGTCGTCTCCGCCGCGGCGATGGCGTGGGAAGCGGCCCGGCTGGACGACCCGGCGCGGCTGGCGATGGCCGGGATGGTCCTGCGCCACCGCGTGCTGCCGCGCGACCCGTTGGCGGCGGACGGGTAGCCTCGGTCGGCTTTGGAGCATGGATTGCAGTGGCTCTCATCCGGTTCTGGGGTGGTGGAGCTGGGTTTAAACGGTGTTTGACACGGCGCGACCGCCGAGCCGCTGATGCTCGGCCAATCAGGTTAGGTCCTGATCGGGAACCGTCCTAAGCTCGTTGCAAGGCGTATCCATGCGCCCGGAGCAGAGGTCAGCCTGGCTTGCACACG
Source organism: uncultured Acetobacteraceae bacterium (assembly GCA_964236755.1). Taxonomy (GTDB): domain Bacteria; phylum Pseudomonadota; class Alphaproteobacteria; order Acetobacterales; family Acetobacteraceae; genus CAHJXG01. Next base: position 12,426 of record CAXSHI010000115.1, on the reverse strand, counting down.
GGTCGTCCCGCAAGGAAGCACTTCACCTCGCCCACCGTTCTGTCCTGGCTTCTGGCCATGGTCGCGCCCGCGCTGTGCGGCTGCTCTGCCACGTCCAATCCTGAGCCATCCGGGCTGTACGACGGGCGGTATGTCGGAACCCGCGAGTCCAACCTCCTGGAAGCGTGCGGGGTCACGACGGCGACGGGCAGAACCGCAGCCGACGTCGCCGGCGGAAATCTGAAGATGCAGCTGTTCAATCCCGGCACGAAGATGACGGGCACAGTAGGGGCGGACGGCATTCTGCGGGCCTCCGGATTGTGGAAGAGTCCGCACGGCTTCCACAACTTCACTATCCTTCAGGGCAAAGTCGCCGGCGGCCTGCTGACCGGGACCGCTTCCGACAATCGGTGCGTCACGGACATCGCGCTGAGGAAGGTAGGAGGGCGCTGAGCTTGGGGGCACAACCGTGGCGCTGGCGCTTTCACGAAAGGCCAACCTTGATCCCACGTCTGCTCAGGGGCGGATGGGGTGGGATTCGAACCCACGGTGGACTCGCACCCACGGCGGTTTTCAAGACCGCTGCCTTAAACCGCTCGGCCACCCATCCGCATCTCTCGGCATCTTCAACTAACCGCTGGCCAGCCCTTTATCAAGCTGCGGCGAAGGCCCGGCGCAGCCTGTTGGGCCGGGCCTTCGCCTGCGTTGGAGGGTCTTCTGGGAGGGTCGAGGATGGCGCGGGTCCACTGGGTGACGTGCGGCACGCCGTTGACATTGATGCTGCTGCTTTCGGCGCCGGCGCCGGCCGCGCCGGAGGATCCGTCCGGCACGCTGTCCCGCCTCGTCGGCCACAGCAAGGCCGAACTGATCCAGCGGTTCGGCCAGCCGGCCGACGCGGTCACCACCATTGACGGGGAGCGTCTGTTCTACGAGACGTTGGACGCCGGCCGGGTCGGCGGCGGCAGCGGGCGGAACACGCGCGCCGGCGGACCCGGCGACTCCGGGCTGTTTCCGCGCAGCTACTCCTTCCGGTGCACGACCGAAGTGGTCATCGCGGATGGCCGCGTGCGGGCGTTCAACCGAAACGGCAACGACTGCCACTGAGCCGTAGGCGGCGCCCAGCGTCCCCGCTCAGCGCCCGGCCGCGTCGGGACGGTGCAGCCGGTGCCCCATGAACAGCGGCAGCAGCATCGCGGGCCGTCCGGCATGCCAGACCATGGCCGCCGGAAGGGCCTCCAACGCATCGAACGACGCCCCGAACTGCGCCGTCGCCTGAGCCAAGGAGGTGCGCGGGGCCACGATCACGACGTCCTTCCCGGCGTGGTCCATGGCGTCGGCGACCAGGCCGTACTCCCGCGGGTCGGCGCCAAGGCAGATGACCGTGGCCCGCCCGCCCAGCGCGTAGTCGATCTTGCCGGCGTCATGCCACCGGGTCGCCGCGACCACCAGGCCGGGGCGCCCCAGCAAGCCGCGGTCGGCCAAGTCGGTCCGTACCGACGTCCAGTCCACGGCATCGAGGTCGGGGGCCGTGCCGAGCGCGAAGTCCTCGATGACCTCCGGCAGCCAATTGAAGCGCACCTCGCTCGCCACGAACACGGCGCCGAGCGTGACCGTCACCGCGGTGGCGGCCAGATAGACGCGGACCAGGCGGCTGTCCCGGCGCCGCCGCGCGACAGCTTCCCCGAGCAGCGGGAACAGCATCAGGTAGCCCGGCGCCGCCCAGTGGAACAGCACGTGGCTGTGCAGCGACACGACAAGGAACGTCAGGATGGGCGGCAGCGCCAGGCACGCCAGCAGCCAGCGCCCGGAGTCCCGCGGGCCACGCCGCAGGACCGCTCCGCAGCACGCCATGAGCGGCACCCAGATCCACGGCAAGATGAACAGCGCCTCGCCCAGCAGCGTCGTGAGCGGCCCGAACGGGTGCAGCCGGCCGCTGCCGGCGCGGCCGGCCTGGAACAGCAGCGACGCCCATCCATGCTGGGCGTTCCAGACCAGCACGGGCGAGAAGACCGCAAGGGCAACCAGGCCGGCGGCGTAGGGATGCGGCCGCAGCAGCCAGCGGCGGCCGGCCGGCGCGGTCAGCAGGAACACGACGGCGCCCACGATGGTCAGCGCCGCCGAGTATTTCGAGAACAAGGCCACGCCCGCACAGAACCCGGCGCCGAGCCACCAGCCCCAGGCGACCCGCCCGCCGGCCGCCGGCAAGGCAGACGCCAGGCAAACGGCCGCGCCCAGCAAGGCCGCGATCAACGGCCCGTCCGGCAGCACCCAGGCGCCGCCGGTCACGCCGAACACCGGCGCCGCATTGAGCAGGGCCGCCGCCCACAACCCGGCGCACGCGCTGAACATCACGCTCGTCAGACGAAACATGAGCCAAGTCGTGAGCGCAAAAAGCAGCACGAAAGGCAGCCGGACGAAGATCACGTCGTCGCTGCCGGCAAGGTGGGCGGCGGCCCAGGCCATCCACCAGGCCAAGGGAGGGTGGTCGAAGTAGCCGGATTGCAGCACCCGGCCGGACGCCACCATGTAGCTCTCGTCGATGCCCAGCCCGAGGGCGCCGGCGAACATCAGCCGGGCCGCCAAGGTGGTGAGGATCAGCAGGGCCACGCCCCCAGCCGGCGTATTCAGCCAGTTCAGGGCGGCCCTGGCCCGTGCCCGCGGCCCGGCCGCCCACGGGCGCGGGGCCGCGGCCAGCGGCTCCAGCGGCCACGCGCTTGGGCCTGGACTCGATATTGCCGCCGCCGCTGACATGCTTCCGCTCCTGGGCTTCAGCCCTGCACAATAGTCGGCATGAACCCGAACACAACGATCTGTGAGTCGATAAGCGGCGAATGGATGCGGCCCGCACTGTACCACACCGCGCGTTGCGGGCGATAAGTTGCTGAACGTTGCTTCTTGCGAGCACCGCAGCGCAGGCCAGGCTAGAGATGAGAATGCTAATCATTTACACCATTGCGCCCTCGTCTTGACTGCCAACAGCCTGGCCCTAACTGCTGGGCTATGCGCAGCTTCTCTGAACTGACCGAACGCGACTTGCTCGCCCTTGCCATTTCCAACGAGGAGGAGGATGGCCGCGTCTATGCCGACTTCGCCCATGACCTGCGGGACGAGTACCCCGGCAGCGCCCAGATGTTCGCCGACATGGCAGCCGAGGAGAACGAGCACCGTCGAAAGCTGATCGACGTGTTCGCGGAGCGGTTCGGCTCCCACATCCCGCTCGTGCAGCGCCAGGAGGTGCGGGGCTGGGTGCAGCGCAAGCCGCCCTGGCAGGTGCGCGCCATGGGCATCGAGGCGGTGCGCCGGCACGTGCAGCAGATGGAGCAGGACGCCGGACGCTTCTACCAGCAGGCGGCGTCCCGCACCACGGACACCGGCATCCGCAAGCTGCTCGGCGACCTCGCCGAGGCCGAGTTGGCGCACGAGCAGACCGCCGGCGCCATCGAGCAGAAGCGCCTGCCCGGCGAAACCCGCGTGGCCGAGGACGACGACGCCCGCAAGCGGTTCGTGCTGCAGGTCATCCAGCCCGGCCTTGTCGGGCTGATGGACGGCTCCGTGTCCACGCTCGCCCCGGTGTTCGCGGCCGCCTTTGCGACGCACAACTCTTGGAACGCCTTCCTGGTCGGCATGGCCGCCTCGCTCGGCGCCGGCATCTCGATGGGCTTCGCGGAGGCGCTGGCGGACGACGGCAAGCTGTCGGGCCGCGGCACGCCGCTGCTGCGCGGCCTGGTCTGCGGCCTGATGACCATCGCGGGCGGGATCGGCCACACGCTGCCCTACCTGATCCCGGACTTCCTCACCGCGACGGTGGTGGCGGGCGTCGTCGTGGTGATCGAGTTGGCGACGATCTCTTGGATCCAGTGGAAATACATGGACACCCCGCCGCTCTCGGCCGCGGCAAAGGTCATGCTCGGCGGCGCGCTGGTCCTCGCCACCGGCATCCTGATCGGCAGCGCGTAAGCACGGCGGGGCGCCGCTCAGTTCAGCGCGAAGGCGGGCATCACCCGGATGCGCGCCATCATGCCGCCGTCCTCATGCTCCAGGATGTGGCAGTGGTAAACGAAGTCGCCAACCTGCGAGAACGGCGCACGGACAACCACAGCGGGCGAGACGCAGGGGCCGGGCGCCCCGTCGGGCTTCGTGCGCCACGACGCGACGGTGCCGTCGCACCCTCCTCCCGTGCCGTGCAGCAACGGGACGTTGTCCTGCAGCACGGTCCCGCTAGGCAGCGCGGCGGGGCTTGACGGACCTCCGCCAAGCAGTTGGAAGCGGGTCTGGTGAACGTGGAAGTTGTGATCCTCGTCGGTGAGGTTCACAAGCTCCCATGCCTCTTGGTAGCCATCCGGTTCCAGCGGGATCAGCGGCAGCCGGATGCAAACCGAGATCTGGCTGGGATTGAACGCTGTGATCGGCTGCTCCGTGCCCGGCACCGGCTTGTTCTGTGCGTCCACCTCCTCGTAGCCAAGCCCGAACGTGTCGGTGTTGGGCTGCAGCTTGCCGAAGAACACCCGGCGGCGGTGATCCGCCGGAAGCGTCCGGCATCGCGGGTCCTGCCCCAGGCCCAGCCGCGCTTCGGGGCTGATCGCGTTCACGCCGCCTGACGGGGCGAGCGCGAGGCCGGCGGGCGCCCCCGCCGCCGCGCCCTTCGCGGCCAGGTCACGCGCGGCGGCGATGCCCACCGGCTGCTCGGCGCCGGGCATCAGCAGCGTCGGCGCCGCAACCAGCGCGCCCTGGGGCCGCAGCAGGGATGCGGCCTTGCTTTGCACCCGCAACGGCGCCGGTGCGGACGTGGCTGTGACGCCCGGCGCGGCCGGCTTGAATGTAACGGCAGCAAGGTCGATCGCCGGCCAGTTGTCGCCCGTCGTGGCCGGGTCGGCCCCGGTGGCATAGACGGCGGTGCGGAGCACGGCCTGGGCAGGCTCGGCCGCCACCGTCAGCCGATTGGTTCCGGCGTCGCGCCGCGCGACCCATAGTTCCACCCGGGCGCTGGGCATCATGCGTACTCCGGTCGCGCAGACCGGCTCGGTCTCCCGCCCGTCGCGCCTGGCGTCCCCCGTCGCGGGGTTGGCCGGGCGGTCCGGGCACTCCACGACCTCCACCTTCGGGCCAAGCATCGACCGCAGTGCCGAGAGCGACGTGCCGCTCGGCACGTCGAGCGCCACGCCATCGATCGAAAGGACCTGCACCACCAAAGGCCGCCCGCCGTCGTCGATGGACAGCGCGTAGGAACGGCTGCCGGCGGCGTTGGTAACTCGCCAGACCTCGCCGCCGGTATCGACGGCGATCTCCGGATAAACCTGCCCGTTGATGCTGTGCACCCAGCGCCCGTCGGCGTGCATGCCGGCGCCCGGGCAGAAGCCCTGGCGCGGCGCATCGCCCGAAGCGGCCTCTGGATCGCAGAATGCCGGGTCCTGCTGGGCGAGCATGGTGTTGGACGCCCCGGACGGAACGGCCTTCTCGATCTGTGTGTCCTTCAGCATCAGGTGGCGGACCTTGTCGCCGCTCAATGCGGCGCAGCCCGGCTCGTTGCACAGGTAATCCTGCACCCGGCCCACGGTGAGCGACCCCGCAAGCCCGGCGGAGACCTGATTGAGGGCGAGGCCGTGGGCGTGCGGGTGGAACCAGAACAGCCCCGGCGGATGGTCATGCGGCAGGCGGATGTCGTATTCGACGGCGCGCTGGGCGACATCGGTGATCGAGCCGTGCCCATGCTGGTGTCCCGGGGTCATGGGTGGCGTGGCGCGGGCCGCCGCGGGCGCCGGGCACGGCGCGTGCGGCGGGTTGTCCGGGTTCTGCACGACGACATAGACGTAGTCGCCGTAGGTCGGCCGCCCCGGCGTCGCGCGGCGCGGCTCCACGATCAAGCCGTGGGTGTGCAGGTTGGTCGGGTTACGCAACAGCTCGGCGCCGATGTCGTCGGGGGCCGAATGCTTGGCGTCCACGCAGGTCAAGGCGGGCAGGGCATTGACGAGCCGGATGCGCAGCCGCTCGCCCGGCTGCAACTGCAGCCGCGTGCCGCCATAGGGGTTTTCCGTGCCTGCGGCCATTGGGCAAGCGTCGCCGCCGCCCGCGGGCCGCCGGCAGATCTCATAAACCCAGCTTGTCGTCGGCAGCCCGGCAAGCTCGATGTCTTTGCGTTTGGCGATCATCAGCAGGTCAAGCACGCCCGCTTGGCTCTCGAACACCGGCTGCGGCGCCAGCGCCTCCGCGGTCGCCCGCGTCGCACCATACGGCACGGCCAGCGACGCCAGTATGCCGGCGGCAAGCCGCCCGGTTGTGCGGCGGCGCTGGCCGGGAGCCTGCGACGGGCAAGCGCCTGCATGGGGGCCGGCAATGGCGGAGGGGGTTCGGATCGGCACGTTCGTCTCCTTTCGGCTGAGTTGCCCCACCTACCGCGGCCTGCGCGGGCGAGCTGTGACCTGGGTCACCTCCGAATCGCCTACGCGCGCCGCCCAGCCCGCCGGCTGCCCCGTTCTTGCCGAACTCCTGGATGCCTGCTGAGGTGGGACGTCCCGAGGAGTCGCCATGCTCACCCTTTGCGGCATCGTCATCGTGGTGGCCGGCTTCGTCGCCGGCATCAACCCGCTGCTGGTCGTCACCGTCGCCGCGCTGGCGACCGGGCTGGCGGCGGGGCTTGATCCCGTGGCGGTGGTCTCGGCGCTCGGCCGCGCCTTCACGCAGAACCGCTACGTCGGCATCGTCTGGCTGGTGCTGCCGGTCATCGGCCTCCTGGAGCGCGCCGGGCTGCGGGAGCGGGCGCAGGCGCTGATCGCGCGGTCGCGCCAGGCGACCACGGGCCGGGTGCTGGCGCTCTACTTCGTGGTGCGCCAACTAGCGGCGGCGCTCGGCCTTACGGCGCTGGGCGGCCACGCACAGATGGTGCGCCCGCTGGTGGCACCCATGGCGGAGGCGGCGGCCGAGCGCCGCTTCGGCGCGATCACGCCGGCGACGCGCTTCCTGATCCGCGCCCACGCCGCGGCGGCCGACAACATCGCGTTGTTCTTCGGCGAGGATATCTTCATCGCCATCGCCTCTATTCTCTTGATCAAGGGCTTCCTGCAGACCAACGGCATCGACGTGGCGCCGCTGCACCTCAGCGTCTGGGCGATGCCGACGGCGCTGCTGGCGGTTGTGGTGCACGGGGTCCGGCTGGTCCTGCTTGACCGGCAGTTGCAGCGCCAAGCCGAGGCCCGGGTCGCGGAGCGCGTGCCATGATCACCCTGCCGATGGTCTATGTCCTGGCGGGGCTGCTGTTCGCCGCCGTCGCCGTCCAGGGGGCGCTGGACCGGGCCAACCCGCGCCGGTGGCTCGGCGCCGGGTTCTGGGGGCTGTATGCCGTGAGCTTCCTGGCCGGGTCCTACCTGCCGGACTTCGCCAATGGCGTGCTGGTGCTCGGCATGGTGGGGCTGGCGGCGGCCGGGCTGGGCCGCGGGGCGCCGCCCACGACGACGACGGAGCAGCGTGCCGAGGGCGCCGCCCGCTTCGGCAACGCCCTGTTCGTGCCGGCGCTGCTGGTCCCGGGCATCACGCTGCTGGGCACGCTGCTGCTGAAGCTGGTGGTGATCGGCGGGCGGCCGTTGATCGATCCGAACCAGGCGACGCTGATCTCGCTGGGGCTTGGGGCCGTCGTGGCGCTGGCGGCGGCCATCGCCCTGCTGCGCCCGCCGGCGCTGGCGCCGGTGCGGGAAGCGCGGCGGCTGATCGAGACCATCGGCTGGGCGGCGGTGCTGCCGCAGATGCTGGCGGCGCTCGGCGCGGTGTTCGCCGTGGCGGGGGTGGGCGCGGTGATCGCCGGGCTGCTGAACGACTACGTGCCGCTGGACACGCCGCTGCTGGCGGTGGTGGCCTACGCGGTCGGCATGGCGCTGTTCACGGCGATCATGGGCAACGCCTACGCCGCCTTTCCGGTGATGACGGCCGCCATCGGCCTGCCTCTCGTCGTGCACAAGTTCGGCGGCGACCCGGCCGTGGTCTGCGCGCTCGGCATGCTCAGCGGTTTCTGCGGCACGCTGCTGACGCCGATGGCGGCGAACTTCAACGTCGTGCCGGCGGCGCTGCTGGAGCTGCCGGACCGCAACGGGGTGATCCGCGTGCAGGCGCCGACCGCCCTGATCCTCCTGCTCGGGAACATCGCCCTCATGTATTTCCTGGCCTTCCCGCGATGACCCGGCTCACGCCCGACCTCGCGGACCGCTTCGCCGCCGTCGCCCTCGGCCACGTCACCCGCGAGTATCCGAACAAGCTCGACCACGTGCTGGCCGGGCCGGCGGACGCCCGGGGGCCGCGCGACCTGCACCCGGTGTTCTATGGCAGCTTCGACTGGCACTCCTGCGTGCACGGCTACTGGACGCTGGCCACCCTCTACCGGCGCTTCCCCGCCATGCCGCAGGCGCCCGCGATCCGCGCCTTGTTCGACGAGCACCTCATGCCCGGCCGGGTGGCCGGCGAGTGCGCCTACCTCGACCGTCCCGGGGCGCGCGGGTTTGAACGTCCCTACGGCTGGGCCTGGCTGCTCAAGCTCGCGTCCGAGCTGGCGCTGCACGCGACGCCGGAGGGCCGGGCCTGGTCCGCCGCCTTGCAACCGCTCGCCCAAGCGTTTGCCGCGCGCTTCACCGCTTTCCTGCCGCTTGCCACATACCCGGTGCGCGCCGGCGTGCACAGCAGCACGGCCTTCGCCGTCCGGCTGGCGCTCGACTACCCGGACGCGGCGCTCCGCGGCGTGCTCGTGGACGCGGCCCGGCGCTGGTACGCGCACGACGCCGACTGCCAGGCCTGGGAACCCGGCGGCGACGAGTTCCTGTCGCCTGCGCTGATCGAGGCGGAGTGCATGCGCGCCGCGCTGCCGGTTGAGGAGTTCGGCCACTGGTTCGCCCGCTTCCTGCCGCAGTTGGCCCAGGGACAGCCGGCGACGCTGCTGACCCCCGCCACGGTCAGCGACCGCAGCGACGGCAAGATCGCCCATCTCGACGGGCTGAACCTCAGCCGCGCCTGGTGCTGGCGCGCGCTGGCCGAGTTCACCCCGGACCCGACCGCCGCGCATCGCACCGCCGCGGCGCACATCGACGCCAGCCTGCCGCACGTCAGCGGCGACTACATGGGCGAGCACTGGCTGGCGAGCTTCGCCGTGCTGGCGCTGGGAGCTGGCTAAAGCCCGGTGCCGCAGGCCGGCTAAAGCCCTGTGCCGCCGTGGCCGGGATGCAGGCAATGCTCGTGCGAATGGTCCGCGAGCACCTGGATCACCCGGCACGCCCCGACGGTGCCGTGTCCGCAGGCATCCACCATGCGCGCCAGCTCCGCTTCCAGCGCCTGCAGCCGGGCGATGCGGCTGCGCACGGCGCCCAGGTGCTGCCGCGCGATGGCGTCCGCCTCGTCGCATGGGCGGTCCGGGTCGTCGGACAGCCGCAGCAGCGCCCGCACGTCGTCGAGCGGGAACCCCAGCTCGCGCGCATGCCGGATGAAGGCCAGCCGGTCCAGGTGCGCCTGCGTGTAGGCCCGGTGCCCGCCCTCGGTGCGGGCAGGGGGCGGCATGGTGCCGTCCCGCTCGTACCAGCGGATCAACTCCACCTTGGTGCCGGTCTGCCGGGCCAGGTCGCCAATCGCGTAGGGGGCCGCCGTCATCATCCGCTTCCTTGATCCAGCCGTGGCGCAACGCCGGCTGATATAGCCCTTGCATCTCTAGTGGCTACAGGTCTCATGGGATTGCCCGATTGCTGGAAAGGACGCCATGCCGGACGGGACGGACTACGCGAGCGAGGCCAGGACCTGGCGGGTCAGCGGCATGGACTGCGCGTCCTGCGCCGCAAAGGTCGAGCGGGCCGTGTCCAGGCTGCCCGGCGTCCAGGACATCCAGGTGAACCTGATGGCGGAGACGCTGACCGCCCGGCTCGGCCCGGGCGGCGATCCTGCGGCTGTGGCGCGGGCGGTCGATGCCCTAGGCTACACGGCGGCGCCTTGGCCGGCGCCGGGCGAGGATGCGGCGCCGGCCGCCTGCGCCGGCCACGATCATTCGGGGCACGGCCACGGCTTGCATGGGCATGACGCCGAGACCGGCGTGCCCTGGTGGCGCACCGGCAAGGCCCGGCTGACATGGGGGTTGGCCGCCTTGGTCGCCACCGCCTATGCCGGCTCGCTGCTGGCTCCGGCCGCGGGCGCCCGGGTGTTCGCCGCCGCCACCCTGGCCGGCGTGTTCCCCTTCGCGCGCCGCGCCTGGGCACTGGCCCGCGCCGGCAGCCCGTTCTCCATCGAGACGCTGATGACTGTCGCCGCCCTGGGCGCCGTGGCCATCGGCGCTTCGGAGGAAGCGGCCGCCGTCGTGCTGCTGTTCGCCGTCGGCGAGATGCTGGAGGGCGTCGCGGCCGGACAGGCCCGGTCCGGCATCAAGGCGCTGGCCGACCTGATGCCCCGCACGGCGCGCGTCGAGCGCGGCGGCGCGGTCGTGGACTTGCCGGCCGACCATCTCGCCCTCGGCGACATCGTGCAGGCCCGACCCGGCGACCGCATCCCGTGCGATGGCGTGATCATCGAGGGGCAGTCCGCCGTGGACGAAAGCCCCGTCACCGGGGAAAGCGTGCCCGTGGCGCGCGGACCCGGCGATGCCGTCATGGCCGGGTCGGTCAACGCCTCCGCCCTGCTGCGCCTGCGCGTGACCGCGACGGCGGCCGACAACACCCTCAGCCGCATCGTGCGGATGGTCGAGGAGGCGACAGCGAGCCGCGCGCCGACGCAACGTTTCATCGAGCAGTTCAGCGCCTGGTGGACGCCGGCAGCGATGGTGGTCGCCGTGCTGGTTATCCTGATCCCGCCGCTGCTGCTCGGCGGCGCCTGGCCGGTTTGGCTGTATCGCGGTCTGGCGGTGCTGCTGATCGCCTGCCCCTGCGCGCTGGTCATCTCGGTGCCTGCCGCCATGGCATCGGGCCTATCGGCCGGGGCGCGGCGCGGCCTGCTGATCAAGGGCGGCGCGGCGCTGGAGGCTATTGGCCGGGCGGCGACCGTGGCGTTCGACAAGACCGGCACGCTGACGGCCGGGCGCCCGCGCGTCACGGACCTGCTGGCGGCGCCGGGCGTGGAGAAGGCGGCGCTGCTGCGCCTGGCCGCCGGCGTCGAGGCGGGGAGCGCCCACCCGCTCGCCCTCGCCGTGCTGCAGGAAGCCGAGGCCCGCGGCGTCCGGCCGGCCCCGGCCACCGAGGCGGCGGCGATCCCGGGCCGGGCCGCGACGGCGCTGATCGAGGGCGCGCGCATCGCGGTCGGCAGCCCCGCCTATGCCGCGGAGCGGGGCTCCGACCTGTCGGGCCTGGCCGCCGGGATCGCTGGCTTCGAGGAGGGGGGCAAGACCGCCGTCGTCGTGCTGCGCGACGGCCGGGCGCTCGGCGTGCTGGCGCTTCGCGACGAACCCCGGGCGGATGCGCGCGGCGCCGTCGCCGCGCTGCGGGGCATGGGCGTGGCCTCGGTCATGCTGACCGGCGACAACGCGCGAACGGGGCGGGCGATTGCCGGGGCGCTCGGCCTGGACGTGCGGGCCGGGCTGCTGCCGGAGCAGAAGCTGCGGGAGGTCGAGGCGCTGAAGGCGCGCGGCCCCGTGGTGATGGTGGGCGACGGCATCAACGACGCGCCCGCCTTGGCCGCGGCCAGCGTGGGCGTCGCCATGGGCGGCGGCACGGCGGTGGCGCTGGAGACCGCCGACGCCGCGCTGCTGCACGGGCGGGTTTCGGGCGTCGTCGAGCTGGTGGCCTTGTCGCGCGTTACCCTGGCCAACATCCGGCAGAACGTGGCGGTGGCCGTGGGTTTCAAGCTGGTGGTCCTGGCGACCACGCTTGCCGGCATCACGGGCCTGTGGCCGGCGATCCTCGCGGACACCGGGGCGACCGTGCTGGTCACGCTGAACGCGCTGCGCCTGCTGGGGTGGACGGCCCCTGCGCCGAAGCCATGCTGACGCGCGCCGACCTCGAACGGCTTGACCGCGACGACCCGCTCGCGCCGTTCCGCGACCGCTTCGCCTTGCCTTCCGGGGTGATCTACCTCGACGGCAACTCGCTCGGGCCGCTGCCGCGCGCGACGCCGGGCCGCATCGCCGAGCTGGTCATGCGTGAGTGGGGAGAGGGGCTGATCCGAAGCTGGAACGACGCCGGCTGGATCGACCTGGCCGGCCGGGTGGCGGACGGGATCGCGCGGCTGGTGGGGGCGGCGCCGGGCAGCGTCGCCGTCGCGGACTCCACATCCGTCAACCTGTTCAAGCTGCTCGGCGCCGCCCTGGCGCTGCGCCCGGGGCGCCGCGTCATCGTCTCGGAGCGCGACAACTTCCCGACCGACCTATACGTCGCGCAGGGCCTGGCGGCTTTCCTGGGCGGACAGCATACGATCCGGCTCGTGGACCCCGGCGGTGCCCTCGATGCGGTCGATGATACCAGTTGCCACAACCGCTGACTCTGATGTGATCCGCAACGTGGCTGAAGT
>CAXSHI010000114.1:0-14020 GCA_964236755.1 uncultured Acetobacteraceae bacterium | reverse complement strand
GTCGGCCCAATCGGCGGACAGGATGCGGTCGCCCGCTACCTGCAAAAATACCTCCATCTCTCGCCGAGCGACGCTCTCGACCAGGCTGCCGGCTTTATCGCCTACAGCGTCAAGATTCACGGCCCCGGCAAGCGCGACCTCGTTCGGATGATGGGGCTGACGATTATTGGCCTTGTCCTGGTCAAGGCAGGGGCACCGGACAACGGCGTCGGTCGCTGACCGAAACCCTTCGGGGTTGCTGCATCCCGCAGCATGAGGAGGCTAAGATGAGCGACGACATCCGGGAAAAACTGGAGCTGCAGCAGATGGAAATCGACGTGCTTCTCAAGCGCCGACAGGCCTTTTGGGAAACGCCCCGCAACATCGCGCTGCTAATGGCTGCGGTCGCAGCCGTGGCGGGCGCGCTGGGCTACAAGTTCGGCTCCCAGCCCTCGCCGCCGCCCGTCATCATCAACAATCTGCCACCGGCTGGCACGCGCTAGCCAGTCCTCCCGAAACCCCCTGGGGTTCCCGGCGATCCCGCCGGACTGAGGAGACCCCATGCCCATATCCAAAGCCATCCGCCAGCGCCTCGACGAAGAAACCCTGCCTGGCTTGCTGAAGCTGGCCGCGCTTCGGCTCTCGACCGATTTCCAGAACGGCAACCTGAGCAGCATGCTGCTGCAGCTGAGCGCCGTGCCGGCCTACGAGTCGATCCTGGTGCTTGAGATGTCGAACACCATGACGGGGCAGGACCGGGAGGTGCTCATGCGTGCGCTGCTGAGAACACTCAACACGGAGATGTCGCCGAGAGCCGGCCAATGGCGCGCCCTGCGCGACCTCGCCGCGCTCCAGCTCGACGCCAAAGCACCCTAACGAAGAAAGCCCACCAACCGAAACTAACGGTTGGTGGGCTTTTTTCGTTTCGGCCTCTGTGTTTCCTGTTTGCTGCGGCAACCCGCCGTGCAACAGTGGGGGCGTATCAATGCGCGGAGACCTATCTTGAAACTGCCCCACCCCGGCGCGAGCGCCGGTGTCAGCGCCATAGGCGCGCCTTCCAGCCCCCCCCTCCCCCGCGGTCGGCCTGACCGGACGATCAACGACCCCCGGGCCGGCTACTTCACCGTGAAGCTCGTGAAGGGCGGCCCGCGCGTGGCTGCACGCATCCACATGGACCGCGGCGGCTTCTGGGCCGAGATCGATGGCAAGCGCTGCGGCGCGATGCACGAGGAGCCGCTGCAGGCGGACGGCGTGATGCGGATCTGGCTCTACGGCAACGAGATCGACCGGGCCGAATACGAGCAGATGCTGGCCAGCACGAACCGGCCGGACCCGCGCAAGCCGATCAACCTCCGCACGCAGAGGAGCATCTACTGATGAGCGACTCTCACAGCCGGCCGACGGATGGCAACGACGAAGCACGCTTCAGCCGGGGCGGCAACAACCCGCCCGAGCTGCTGGACCTGCCCGACCTCGCCACCATGCTCAACCCAGCGGTCATGCACGATCAGTTCGACATCGACTACGCGGTCCACCTGGCCCGGCGCCAGGAACTGCTGGACGGCGCCGAGCGGTTCTTTGCCACGGTGAAGAAGATCGAGACGGAGGAGGAGGCGGCGCGCGCCGCCGACTTCGCCGGACAGATGGGCCTGTTCTGGTCAGACGTGGAAGCCGACCGTGTCCGAGAGGTCAGGATCTTCCTCGATGCGCAGAAGGCCATCCAGGGTTGGTTCAAGGTCGCGATCCTCGACCCGATCGCCGCCGTGAAGGGCGACATCGAGCGCAAGCTGAAGCCCTACGCCGAACGCAAGGCGGCGGACCGGCGCAAGCAACTCGCCACCGAGGCCCGCGAGGCCGCCGCGGAAGCGCAGAAAGCGCTGGACGACGCGGAGGCCAGCGCTCGGCCTTCGCAGCTGGAAGCGGCGGCGAAGCTCGCCCAGGCGTCCGAACAGGCCGAGGAGCGGCTGTCGAAGGCGACCAACGCCGGGCTCGGCCGCGTCCGCGGCACCCACGGCACGCTGGCCACGGTGCGCACCTCGTGGGAGCACGAGTTGGTGGACGAGGCGCTGGTGCCACGCGAGTGGCTGATGGTGGACGTGGCCAAGGTGCGGCAGGCCATCGCCAACGGCGTGCGCGACAACGCGGACGGCACCCCGGCCATCCCTGGCCTCAAGATCTTCGAAACCTCCAACGTGAAGGTGCGCGCATGACCGGCCCCGTCCCCGCCAGCCGCGAGGCTGCCACGACCGAGCAAAGCCTGGTGTCCGTCATCCAGCCGGCCCCAGAGGCCGCGGCCTTCGGCACCAGCCCGCAGATCGACAAGATCGCCTCTGCCTTGGTGGAAGCGCAGGGCATGATGTTCTCGCCGGCCCGCAACAAGCGGGTGCTCTACGACAAGAAGCGCGGCGGCGGCACGGTGGACTTCCGCTATGCCACGCTCGACGTCATCAACGACATGATCCGCCTGCCGCTGCACGAGAACGGCCTGCTGATCATGCACGTGACCCAGCGCACCCGTGCCGGGCACTACATCCTGACACGGCTGATGCACCGGTCGGGTCAGTGGATGGAAACGCTGACCCCGCTGCTGCAGGAGGAAGCGGGGCCGCAGGCCTACAGCTCGGCGCAGACCCTGGCCCGGCGCTACGGCATCTGCTCCCTGCTCAACATCGCTGCCGAAAGCGACGACGACGGCAACGAGGCCGAGGGCAACCGGGTGCGGGCGATGCATCCGGACATGGCCGAGCGCGATCTGCGGGAGAAGCTGAGTCGGCTGTTCCACATGGCCAACCTCGCGAAGTTCCCGTTGGACGTCACCAACCTGCTGAAGGCCTGGCAGGCCGACCTGCCGGACTGGATGGCCTTTCGGCTCCAGGCCGACCGGGCCGACGCTTGGGAGAAGCTCACGCGCTTGATCCCCAGCGCGATCCGGCGCGTGCATGGCGACGCGATGTCCACGGCGTGGTCGGCCGCCGTCTTGGCAGAGTCGCGCGAGGACCTGGCGCGGCTGCGGGCTAACTGGGACGGTTCGTGGAAGGCGGCGCGGCTGGAGATGAAGCTGGCGGCGATCGACGGCTATGGGCTGCTCTGGGAGCACCTCCGCCTGCAATGCGCCCGGGTCGAGCGCGAGCTGGAGGAGGTGGCGCGTCGGCCGGTCGCCGTGGCGGGGCCGCCGGTGGCGGAAGCGCTGCCGGCGCCGGTCGTGACCCTGGAAGGCGAGCCGTCGCCCTGGGAGGCCGCGCCGCCGGCGCTGCCATTGCTGCCGACGCCGGAGGGCGAGCCGATCACGCCGCTGGCGGAGCGCAGCCCGGCGGTGGCCGGCTTCTTCGTCATCGATGAGGACGGCGAGCCGGCCAGCGACGCCACGACGTCGCCGCTGCAGTTCGCCACCCTGTATGCCGGCCAGCACCACGGCTCCAGCGACAAGCAGGCGCTGGCGATGCACAACGCCCGCGGACTGGACTGGGCCTGCGGCGACCCGCCGGCGGCGCTGCTGCTGACGAACGAGGTTGGGTTCTGGGTGGTGGACGGATGCGAGGGGCCGTCCGCGCTGGATGCCGGGCCCCAACCGGACACGGCCGCCATGCCTCCGCCGCCCGCGGCCCTTCCGGCGGTGGCGGAGCCGGTGGACGTGGAGCTGCCGCTGCCCCCCCCTCCCCCGCCGCCGCGGCGCTCGCCCCTGCTGGTGCCGATGCCGAAGACGCACCGGGGCACGCCCGACCTCGGGCGCTATCTGCTGGCGGTGAAGCTGGCGCTGCGGCAGATCGACGACGGCGCCGTGCTGCTGGAATGGATCGACGCCAACACCGCGGCCTGGGACGCGCTGCCGATCAGCACCCGGCTGCAGGTGCGTGCCCTCGTCGTTGCCTGCGAACGAGTGCTGGGCCTGGAGCGCGCGGCATGACGTCGGCGGTGGCGGCGCGCTTCGTCGCGTTCCGCTCGGTCCCGGCTCGGGCGGCAATGGTGCTGACTCTGGACGTGCCGGTCGCCGATGGGCCGGAGGCGATGCGCTACCTGGGCTTCCCGGCCCCGGGCCTGTCCGTGCATGTGGCCATAACGGTGCTGGGCGAGACCGACATCACCAAGGTCGTGAAGGGAACGTACGAGAACTGCCGCACCGTTCAGGGCCGCAAGGCGCTCGCGTTGACGATGGAGGTGCCCGGCGAGCGCGGCTTCGCGGCGATCCGCGCGCTCGGGGTGCCGACCCCTGAGAGCAATATCCAAGTCGCTGTGGTGCTGCTCCGGGGCGACCCGGAGCAGCGTGCGGCGGCGCAGCCCAAGGATCCCGGGGCGTTGGCCGTCACCCAGGCGGCGATGTTCACCAAGGAGCCGTCGGCGCAGCGCTACCTGCTGGGCGACCAGTATGTGCCCGGCTCGACCGCCGGCAATGAGCAACTCGCGGTGGCGGCGTTGCGCGAGGAACTCGACATCCGCAGCCGCACCGAGCTGCGCCAAAATCCGGAGAAGCTGCGGGTGTGGCAGGCGTTCTATCGAACATACGAGATCTACCTGCAGGGCGGGGACCGCACTGCGGCGGAGGGCTGAGCATGCAACCCGACCTCAACAAGCATCAGATCATGGGGCTGGTCTGCACGTCCCCCGAGTTCCGCCGCACCGCCGGCGGACGGGAAATGGTCCGCTTCGCGGTGGTGACGATGGAAAGCTGGCGCGACCCCATGGGGGTGCGCCGCGAGAAGTCCGAGATCCACTACGTCGTGGTGTTCAACGACTTCCTGGTGTCCCTGACGAAGAAGGCGTTGCGGCGCGGGTCGCGGGTCATGGTCGAGGGCCGGATGGAGCGGCGCCACTACACCGACGGCTTTGGGGTGGTGCGCGAGGTGGTGGAGCTGGTGGTGGGCGCCGTCCGGTCGTTTATCCTGGCGCTGGATGAGCCGGGCGAGCCGGACCTGCCGAAGGTGGTGCCAGAGCGGTTCGTCGGCCTGCCGGAGCCCGAGCTGGCGCCATGGGCGGACACGTGACGGCACGCGTGCGCCTTGGCGAGGGCTTCGACTGGAACCGCGTGTCCTGGGCCGCTCCGGACCAGCCTCAGCCGACGGCGTGCAGCGTTTGCGACGCGCCGATCGGCATGGAGGAACTGCCGCTGCTGCTGTTCACCGAACAGAGCTGGTGCGCGGCATTGTGCGATGGTTGCAGGCGGCGGTGGCTGCGTTTGGGCTGATGGCGCCCCCTTCCCTCCCGATTTCGTTGCGCTGTCGTGCGCTCTTACCCTGACGATCTGCTTCCGCAGTGGCAGGCGAGAAAGGCAAGCCCGCTGGTCGGGCGGCGCAGCTTGGCGCGTTGGTTGGCTTATATGGAGCTGCGCGAGCTGATCGGCGCTTCCGGCTGAAGCAGGCCGCTGTAGGCTGCTAACATGCCACCATGCATGTCACCATGCCACCAAGCTCGCCACCATGCCACCATGTCCCCAATCTCGCACCCTTCCAATGGAGCCGATGATGCCCCTCGACCTGCCGCCGATGCCGCCGCGGATCGCGGTGCTGCCGCGCGACCACCGCGGCTATCCAATCCCCTGGTTCTGCGAGCGGCAGGATCCGCATGCCGACCTCGGCCGAGCCGCCGCCGGCAAGCGTGACTTGGCATACCGGCAGAAGCGCTGCTGGATCTGCGGGCAGCACCTGGGCGTGTTCCTGTGCTTCCCGGTGGACGCGGGGCAGACGTTGACGCGGTTGTCGCAGTTGCCCCCGAGCCACCTGGCTTGCGCAGCCTTCGCCGCTGTCGCCTGCCCGCGCATCGTCTCGCCGCCGCCGGCGCCCGGCGACGTGCCTCCGGTGATGGCGCTGTGGTCCACCAAGTCGTGCCTCCACCGGACGAAGGGCCAGAACGTGTGGTTCGAGATGGGCGAGCCGGGAGCGATCAACTGGTACTGCCGCGGCCGGGCCGCGACGAAGGTCGAGGCGACCGAGAGCCTGGCGGCTGCGATGCGGGTGCTGTCGGCGGCGGCGGCGTTGGAGGGGTTCGACAGCGAGGTAGAGCTGCTGACGGCGTGCCAGGCGGTGCTGCCGATGCTGCCCCGGCCCGAGCCGGTAGCGGTGGCGTGACGGCGCGGGAGGCCCCGGCGGCACGGCCTGACGACCCCGAGTTCGAGCGGATGGTGTCGTTGTATGCCGGCGAGTTGGTGCCGGAGCCGGATCTGTGGCAGGCGACCGTGTCCTTCAGGTTCAAGGGCGGGATGCTGCAGCAGCAGTTCCGCAACGCCTTGGGCAAGCGGCGCTGGCAGAATGTGGCGCAGGTGGCGCCCGACGCGCCCGACGAAGTGTCGGACGTTTGACATCAAAACGGCATCAAAGCTAACGTGCGGTCGTTCGTGCTGACGATCAACTTCCCACGCTATCACGCCACCACGCTACCAAGCGTGTCACCATGCCACCAACTACTTACCAGGAGGGCGCCATGCACGTCGTCGTCGTCGCCAGCCGTAAAGGTGGGGCAGGGAAGACCACCCTGACGTCGCATCTCGCGGTCGAAGCCGAGCGCCTCGGCGCCGGCCCCGTGGTGCTGATCGATACCGACCCGCAAGGCGGCCTGGCCGACTGGTGGAACCGCCGGGCCGCGCTGAGCCCAATGCTGCTGAGCCCGCCGCCAGGCCAACTCGCCCGGCAACTCGACGACCTGCGGTCGCTCGGCACCGTCCAGCTGGTGTTGATCGACACGCCGCCGGCGATCACCGAAAGCATCGACGCCACCATCCGGCTGGCCGACCTGGTGCTGGTGCCCGCCCGGCCCAGCCCCAACGACTTGCGCGCGATCCCCGGCACCGTCAGCTTGATCGAGGCCGCCCGGAAGCCGATGATCTTCGTCATCAACGCGGTCAAGCCCCGGGTCCGGTTGACCGGCGACGCCGCAATCGTGCTGTCGCAGCACGGCACGGTGGCCACGACCCAAGTGTTCGACCGCACGGAATACGCCGCGGCGATGATCGACGGCCACACTGCGCCCGAAATTAGTCCGGAGGGCAAGGCGGCGGCAGAGATGACGGACCTGTGGGGCTACATCGCCGGGCGCCTGGCGCGCGAGGCGGCGCCGGTATGAAGCAGCCGGCCCGCATGATCTCCGACCTGGAGTTCGCGCCGAAAGGGCAGGGGGCGCCGGTGCCGGATGCGGCGGCGCCGGCGCTGCCCCCGCCCTCGGTTCCGCTGCTGCCCTCCTTCCTGCAGGGACCGCCGCGGCCGAGGTCGCGCACGCAAATCGGCCTGCGCCTTGACGACGACATCTACGACGCCCTGCGCGAGCTGTCCCACAAGATGCGGGTGCCGATGCAGGTGATCTGCGCCGAGGCCATAGCGCGCCTGATCGCCGACATGAAGACCCAGGCGGAGCAGGGGGGCAACGAGGTCGCTCCCGCGCCGTCCACCCGTTGACCGAGGAGACCCCGATGGACATGACCCCGCCTGAACGCATCCCCTACTGGCGGCGCAACGACCAGCGGTCGGTGACCTGGGCGGAAGCCCATCGGCGCACGGTCCTGTTCCTGGCCGGCTTTCTGATCGTCGGCCTGCAGATGCTGGCGGCTGAGGTTGTCCCCTCTTGGCTGCTGTCCCGCCTGGGCATGGGCGCCGCCTCCTTCGCTGCCATCACCGCCTGGGTGGTCCTGATCAGCGGGGCAGGCACCCTGATCGTGCTCTACCCGGTGTCGGCGTGGGCGGTCAGCGGGCTGGACACACTGATCCGGCTGGACCTGTTGCGGCGGCTGCAGCGCCGCAAGGCCGCCCAGGACGCGTTCGAGCTTTGGGCGCGCGAGAAGTCGTACAGCCTGCACCTGCACCCGGTGATCGGCGCGTTCAGCAACACCCATACCATCGCGGCCCAGGAGGCCTGGGATGCCGCACTGCGCTACGGCCGCACCGGACGCCTGCCATGACGGACGAGGCACAGTGGGCCGAGTTCCTGCGCGGCCTGCACCAGCTCCTGCGCGCGCCGCTGGATGATGCTGGGAGGATGGTGGAGTCCTATCCGACCGGGCTCAAGCACATGAAGTCCGATACCGCCTTCGCCCTGGGCGGCGCGATGGGCGCGATGGCCAAGGCCTGCGCGCTGCTCGGTCGAGACGTGGACGACAGTTCCAAGCTCCTCGACGCCGAGCCGGCAAAGGCCGGGACATGCACGTCGCCCTGACCGGGCCGGAGCTGGAGGAGGGCAGGGCGCGCCTCGCTCTCATGCGGGCGACCGTGCCGCCGGCCACGATCGTCCGGGTGTCGGAAACCGGCGGGCAGTTCGACCGGGTGCGGCCGTGCATCACCTCCGACAACCTCGATGCGCTATGCTTGCTGCCCCAACCCGATGGAAGCTGGTCCGTGGCAGTCGTATTCAAAACAGCCCCGGAGGGGGTGGAGCGGGTGTTCGGCTCGCCCGCTGCCCATCCCTACCGGTCGAGCCTTGCGGCCCACCAGGGCGCCGAACAGATGTTGGCCGTGATGCTGCGCATCGCCGAGATCAACGCACAAGCGCCCGATGAGCCGATCGACATCACCCCGGCCGACGAGCTGTTCTTCCTATACAACCACACGGTGCCGCTGCAGGCGGAGATGGTGGCGTTCTGCCGCGACTCGTTCCGGCGCTCCGGCGCCCTGGACACCCCCGAGATCCAGGACCAGGCCCGCGCCTCCGTCGCCCGGGTCGTCGGGATCCTGTTCCCGCGCGGCTTCACCGTTGCTGAATGCAACGCGATGACCGACGAGCAGCAGGAGCGCCTGTTGCGGGTGCTGCACGGCGCCGCGGCCGCCGGCGTGTGGTCGCATCCCCCGGCGCCGCGGCGCGAGGCTACGCGCACGGAGCACCTGGCCTGGGCCAAGCGGCGGGCCGGGGCGGTCGTGGACCGTGGTGAGGTCGCCCAAGGTCTGCTTGTGTTCGCCAGGCTGCTCACTCAGCATCCCGGCACCGCCGACATCGCCAGCCCGGCCATCGCCGCGCAGCTGCTCGACATGGGCCGGCTGCGCACGCCGGCCGAGATGCGCGCCTTCTTCGAAAGCGTCGAGTGATGGGGTTGCCTTACGAGCACGCCACCAGCGGCAAGCGCGCGGTCGAGGACATGCGCAAGCTGCTGCTGGGCTTCGGCGCCAGCAGCTTCGGCGTGATGGAGTACTTTGGCAGCGGCGAGGTCGTCGCGCAGTTCGAGCTGCGCGGGCAGCAGGTGACCGTGCGCGCAAGCTTCGAGGGCTACACGCGGGCCTGGCTGGCCCACCACCCCTGGAACAGCCGCATGAAGCTCAGCAAGCCCCAGCATGAGGAGCGCGCGCGCAAGCAGGGGCAGGTGGCGGTGTACTCCATCCTGCGCGACTGGATACGCGGCCAGGTGACCGCGGTGGAGATCGGCATGCTCAGCTTCCAGGCCGCGTTTCTGGGCCAACTGACGGGCGCCGACGGCCGCTCAGTGTTGGAGGCGGTCACGAGCAGCGGCATGCTGCGCCTGGGAGTTGACGATGATTGACAGTCCCGCACCCACTGCAGAGTTGGACTTGGAGCCGCTGCCGCCGCGGATCCAGATGTTGCAGTGGCGCGGCTACCTGCTGCCGAAAGACGCCGTGCGCTGCGACGGGATAAGCGAGTTCGCCAACCCGTTCCGCTGGATGGGCTCCGTCGGCGGCGATGGCGACGGCGGCGAATGGTGGGTGGAGCGCAGGCTTTCCCGCTGGGCCGCCAAGGGCCGCCTGCAGGCGATGCAGATGGCGTTCGACCTGCACGCGGACTGGCTGCTGGCGCCGGAGCAGAAGGCGCGGCGCAACCAGGTGCGGCATGCCTTCCGAGGCAAGCGGCCGGCCTGCTTCTGCCGGCTCGACGAGCCGTGCTGCGGCGATACGCTGGCCCTTGTCGCGGCCACGGAGGAAGAGTCATGAGCGGTCACCAGCGCGCCTGCTCCAGTTGCCAGCTGTGCTGCAAGTTGGTCCCGGTGGCGAGCTTGGGTAAGCGGGCAGGGGAGCGCTGCCGGCACCAAAGGCACGGCAAGGGCTGCGGCATCTACGCCAGGCGGCCGGGCGAGTGCGGCGTGTGGAGCTGCGCCTGGCTGACCCGCGACGTCCATGACGGCATCGGCCGGCCGGACCGGGTCCACTATGTCATCGACCCCATGCGCGACACGATAAAGGTCGCGGCACCTGGGGGCGAATTCCTGGTCAAGGATGTGGTGCAGGTCTGGTGCGACCCGGCGCATCCCCTGGCCTGGCAGGACCCGGAGCTGCGGCGGATGATGCTGCACTGGGCTGACACGGAGGGCCTGGGGACGCTGATCCGCTGGGCCAACGTCCGCACGATGGCGGCCTTCCCGCCGAGCGTCTCGCCGACGGGGGCGTGGATCCTGTCGGAAGACAGCGCCCCCGTCCTCACCGGGGTCGGACGCTACTCGCGGACGCCGGCGCAGCTGCGGTCGCCGCTGTAGCACGCCGCCGGGTCGGCGCGGAGGCTTGCCGACGGGTCAGCGGCGCCGATGGGGCGGGCGGTAGCCTGGCGGCGGACGTTTCGGGTGGCCCAGGCCAGCCGCGACCCAGGCCTGATCGTGAGCCGACATCATCAGTTTCGCCGTGTCCAGCGGCAGCACGGCGACGACGCTTGTCAGCCCCGGCAGCGCCCGAACCACCGCAGCGCGTAGGGCAATGGTCGCCTCCACCGAGCTGCTGACGATGCGGTCGGGATCGAGCAGGGGATCATCGGTGTCGATCTGCACCATGGCGACGATCGTCCGCTTCATGACCCGAAAACCTTCATGAAGGCCGCGCCGGCGGCGAACAGCGCGGCACCTGCCATCATGCCGGCCAAGGCCAGGAGCCATGGGGCAACATCCGCCTCCTGGGGTTTGCGAAGCTCGGCGGCGATCCGCACAAGCTGCGCGTCGAAGTCTTCGTCGCTCATGCGGCGGGCCTCGCCGGCGGCGGGTCGGCCATTATCGCCTCTGCCCGGCGCTCCAGCCAGGCCGCGACGGGCGCTGGCACGGGAGCCTTGCCGGCTCCCCAGCGCCGCACCTGGCGTTCGGCGACTTCCAGGGCCTCGGCCAGGTTCCGCGGCGACCAGTACAGCACCGCGAGGAGCCAATTGAAGCGGGCGTGGGTCAGAGGTGTATCCCCCAGGCGTGCAGGAGCGTGGGCAGCAGGGTTGCCACGGCGCCGGACACGGCGGCCGCGACCAGCACTGGGGCAAGGAACCGGTCTCGGCGATACTTGTCGCCTTCGGCCATCAGCTTGTGCTGTTCGGCGACGAACTTGTTGGTCTCCTCCTGCGACCGCTGAATGCGGGCGATCTGCTCTTGGATGTCGAGGGTCGGTTGCGGGGTCGTGGCGCTCATGGAGCTGGTCTCCGGCTTCGCCTGGGGCTGATCCCCGGGCGGCGAGGCCAGTGTGGGAAAGCTGGCAGCCTGGGTCAACCCTGGGCACAAGAAGGGCTGCTAGGGGCAGCCCTTCTTGCTTGGTGTTAGTCCAGCCACCCGGCACCCGCTTGGGCTTTCGCCTTATCCCGCATTGCGCTTGGACCCGTTGGCGGGCGAGGAGGCGCTGTCGCCGCGACCCGCGGCCCAGCCGATCTGTCGCCTCGATGGCGACTATGAGCCGGCCGCGCTGAATTGGCCACCTTTGGCGAGGCTGGGGCCACCCGTTTGCTCGCAACTGGCGTGCAGTTCGCCACTCGTTGCAACTACGGCCTCGTAACTGCCATCTCGACACCCGGCAGCGTTACGAGTAACGTAACACCTGTGATCCGTAGCTTCCGTGACAAGCAGGCAATGGCGGTGTTCCAGGGCAGGGTGCCCAAGGGCTTTCCGCCCGATGTTGCCAGGGCTGCCCGCCGAAAGCTTGCGGTGCTTGACGCTGCATTGAGGCTAGACGACCTGCGCGCGCCCCCGGGCAACCGCCTAGAGGCTCTGAGCGGCGACCGTGCGGGGCAGCATAGCATCCGCATCAACGATCAATGGCGGGTGTGCTTCGCCTGGCGCGACGGGGGCGCATATGAGGTGGAAATTGTGGACTACCACTAGGCCCTGCCGGGCCGCGCCAAGGAGGGCTGAATGACTGATCTGATCTTGCGCGAGGACCTGGACCGCGTGGACCTGTCCGAGGTGGACAGCGGGGAGACAATCCCCCCTGTCACTCCCGGCGAAGTGCTGCGCCTGGAGTTTATGGAGCCTGCCGGACTGTCCGCCCACGCGCTAGGCAAGGCAACGGGCATGCCGACCAACCGCATCACCGCCATCCTGCACGGCACCCGCGGCATCACCGCCGACACGGCGCTGCGCCTGGCCCAGCACTTCGGTACCAGCGCCGAGTTCTGGATGAACCTGCAAACGGCTTATGATCTGGCGGCAGCGCGCGGACGGATGGCAGCATAAACCCGGTCCTGGACCCCCCCGAACGGAGGAACCCAGCCATGGACACAGGGCAGCACGCCCTTTCTTGTGCCTATAGCAAAGTGACGGCGCTGATCGACAACGCCGTTGCTCGGGGCGACTTTGCTGGGGCGATCAGCGCCGCTTCGGTTCAACCAACCGGAGGCTACTGGCCTGATGAGGAGGCGTCCCAACGTCGCCGCTTCGCAGAATATGCGGCAGCGGCCATCGCTCACGCATCTCGCAGGTCACTCTGACCGTCAAACCCCCGGAGGAGAAGCCATGAGCCTGGACGTCGGAAGCTGGAGCCTGGCTGAAGGTCTCGGCAAGACAGTCGTGTAAGCGGGCAGGGGTCACAGATGAACATTCCATATTCGGCTTGCTCGGTGACGCTGTTGCGGTTCTCAGGCGAAAAGCTGCTGGCCTGCGAGCCGGTGCGGTTCGAGGGCGGCGCCCCTGCGATCGAGCTGGTGCTGCGCCGTGCGGCGATCTCCGGCCGGGTAGAGCTGGGCGAGACACCGCACCGCCACGCGGCTGACCTGCGCGACGCGAACGGCGACATCCTTGACACGGTGGCGCTCGATGCCGGGTCCTACCGGGCGCTGAAAACCCGTTGGATGCGGACGCGGCTGGACCGGAGCCAGCGCTGAAATGGCCACCTTTGGCAGGGAGCAGGCCACCCGTTTGGTCGCATCCCAATCGATCGAGCCGCACGCCCTACGTTTTTGGCGATGGGTCCATACTCTGGCTGAGCGCCGTATCTGCCAAGCCTACATGCACCACTATAAGCATGATCGGAAGTGTCCCGGTTGCGGGCGGTGGGGCGCACTCGGCGGGTTCGCTTGGGAGAAGATGCGCCGGATAGATGACTGGCATGACGGTCTTACCTGCACCGTCTGCAACCATGAGGGTCGTTGGTTTATGGGGTCCATGCTGCCGGTGTTGGACGAGCCGCCGTTCCATGCTGACGAGATCAAAAGGGGCGCCGATGCCGTCTGAGACGACCTGCATCCACTGCGGCGAAGCGATCACGTGCGGGGACCTGTCGCTGGGGCGGGTCCACCACGAATGCTTCGTCCGCATGGTCCGCGGCGGCGCCAACCACATGGACGGCACCTGCACGTGCTGCGGTGGCGACCAGCCTCCGGACCCACCTGGCCTGACGAAGCGCGAGGCCGCGCGCTTGTCGGTGCTCAAGCTCCGGTGAGGCCGCCTTAGCTGGGGCAGGAGCCGCCCGTTTGGTCTTAACTGGCGTGCAAAGCGACCGCCGCTGCAACTCATTGCAACTCCCGTATTAGTTTGGCGCAGAAGGACAATTATGGAAACAGCAGCTGCAACAAGGCCGCGCAACCGTCTCACAATGCACGACAAAAGCCGCCTCAAATGCTTCCGTTCCGCGCCGGCATCGTATGGTACAGGCCCAAACCCCGAAGATCGCCTAAAAAGACAGGCGATGTTCTTTTTGCGCCTGCAACTTCAGGTAGAAACTGACGCCCGGGTAGCGAGCGGCTGGCGCAGGTTCACCGCCTGATCCCGACCCTCCAGCGCCTCGATCCACCGCACCATGCCGACCCCTAGCACCGGACCCACGAACCCCAGCACACCCGCGACCAGCTGCACCGCCTCCGGCGACGGCAGGTAGCCGTTGCGCGACGTGCTCATCGACAGATGCCGGCACACACCCTCCGGATGACCCAGCTCCACGCTGTAGGCCACGGT
>CAXSHI010000113.1:0-14030 GCA_964236755.1 uncultured Acetobacteraceae bacterium | reverse complement strand
CCCTGGGGTCTCCCATTCGCCTTCCGGGCGAGCGGGGGACCCTGCCGCATCTTGACCCGCACGATGACACGCTGTCGCCTACCTTGGAGCACCAGGACGACGGCTCCGTCGATCAACCCTCTGCTGACGACACGCTAACGGCTGCCGATACAGCCAAGGCGCAGCCGTCACGCCGCAAGTGGCTTCTTGGCACGGCCGCCGCCGTCGTGCTGCTTGCTGGCACCGGGGGCGTGCTGTGGTTGCAGCGGCACGGCATGTTGAACCTGCCCCTTCCGGCGTCGCTGGCTTCGAGGGTCAGTGGGACCGAGGGTATGCCCATCGCGGCGGGAGCCATGCCGGCCACGGTCGCGGAAGTCGGCGGACCAGCAATTCCTGCGGTCAAACAGACCGCAGCATCAGCCCCCGCCCGCACCATGGCACCAGTCCCGGCAGCGCCCTCCGTCTCGCCTGACATGACGGACTTCGCAGCCTTCAAGAGTGCCAGCGGGCCATCGGAGGTCGGGGCAAGGCCGACTGCACGACCCGCAATCAAGCCTGCTGATGCCAGTCCCCCATCCTCGGTTCCTGGAGAGGCCGGCATCGCGGTCACGCCTCCTGCCCCGCTGTCGGCGGTTGCAGTTGCCAGCCTCCCTGCGCCCGCCGTGCCTGCACAAGCCGCCATTCCGGTTCCGGCTCCAGTAGCCCCTTCGAAGCCGCGCGATCCCATCCAGACCGCAATCGACCTGCGCGCTGATCCCATGTCGCCGAAGCAGCAAGTCGATGCCGTGGGACTGGTGCGCGAGCTGGGCGCACAGCTCAAGGACACCCGCCTGACCGTCGCCCAGCTCAGCGACACTGTTGCTGAGCTCAAGCAGCAGCTTGAGGCGCGGACAACCGAGTTCGACAGCCGGCTGACCCTCTCGGAGGCGGGCACTGTCCTGGCAGAGTCCGCCAAGGCTGGTGGCGCGACGCGTCCGCTCAGCACTGCTCAATCAGGTGCTCCCTCCCGCGCCGTGCCTGCCACCCGCTTGGCTTCAGGTCCCGTGTCCTCCCCGGTTGCAGCCCCGGCCCCGGCGCACGCTTCCAGCACGCGCACGGTTAAGGACTTCCGCATCCAGGGCGCATCACCCGGCCTCGCCGTCCTCAACGTCCTTGCCCCGGCGGCAGGCGAAGCCGCGGTGCTGTACCTGGGCCTGGGCGACCAGGTGCCTGGCCTCGGCCGCATCAAGACGATTTCCCAGCGTGGCACGAGCTGGGTGGTGCTGACCGATGGCGGCTTGATCCAGTAGCGGAGGACGCGACCATGCAGGGCTTCGTCAACCTCGCTACCGACTTCGGCCAAGCTATCGCCATCCTTATCCCGCTCATCTGCTACGTGATGGGCGGCGGCTTGCTGATCGCCTCCATCTACGGCTTCTGGCAATGGCTCAATCCATCCCGCTCCCCCCGGCACCCCTGGATGCCGTTCGTCGCATTCTTCACCTCGACGGCGCTGCTGTCCTACGACCGCTTGTTGAATTACGCCAACAACACCTTCGGCGGCGGGGTCAGCACCTCGCTGTCGAGCATTCTCACGTCCTACACCGCGCCGACGGTCGATACCGCCGCTATGCTGGGTGCAACGCCTGAAGACACGCTGCTGAACATCATCACCGCCTTCGAGCTGTTCTTCCAGGCGTATGGCGCGCTGGTCGTGCTGTTCGGCCTCATTGGGCTGCATCACGTCATGCAAGGCAATCGCCAGCACGGCGCGAGCAAGCCCATCGTGCAAATGGTGTTCGGCATCGCCGTCATGAACGTGCTCTTCATCGCCACGGTGGTCATGGGCTACTTCGCGTGATCCTGCCGGCCTCCAACCTTCTCCAGCTACCTGCGCTGCGTTCGCAAGCCTGGCCGTGATCCTGATGGGGAGGGAACGATCCCTCTGACCCGCAAAGGAGCCTGACCCGTGAACTGCACTCTCATCCGCCTCACCACCCTGCCGGCCCGCGTGCCCCGCACGCTGAGCCGGGCCGCAGCGCTTGCCGCACCGGCCATCTTCCTATCCCATCAGGTCTTCGCCCAGGCCGCCAACACCCTGGGCGGCCGTATGCAGGCTGCCTCGACCGACCTGACCAACGGCGGCGGCTACGTGCTGACCATCCTAGGCTACCTGATGGGCGGTGCTGCCATGCTCGCCGGCGTTTACACCATCTGGCAGCACTCAAAGAACCCGAACGGCCAGTCCCGCTTCGGCTACGGCCTGGTGTCCCTGCTGGCCGGCGGCGCCTTCCTCACCGCCAGCCTGTTCGCCACCTTCGCGTCGCAGACCATGGCCGGCGCCGGGCCGTCGAACACCGGCACCGCCGCGAAGATGATCTTCCAGTAAACCGGAGCTGGATCATGGTTCTCCTGCCGCTCGTGCCCTCTGCCCACGCATCGGCACGGCTTTCCGATACACCAGGGGCCGGGCGGCAGGGCCTGTGCGAGACCGTCCTGCGACGCGACCGTCACACCTGCCGGTTCTGCGGACTTCCGGCCGGAGGCTGGCAGGATGTGTTCCACCTCGACGATGACCATGAACACTGGACGCCCGCCAACCTGGCGGCGTCGTGCCCGCTGTGCCACGGCGTCCAGCACATCGGTGCTCCTAGTGCCAACGGCGACATGCACGTCATCTGGCTGCCGGAGGTGGAACAGCCCGTGCTCAACGTCCTCGTCCGCGGCATCCACCTGATCCTTTACGCGGAAAACGCGGCCACCACGCTCACGACCCGGCACATGCCGAACGAACCTGAGCTGCTCGCGGCCTGGCGGGCCTACGTGGCTCTCGACGCCCGCAGGTCCATGGCATCCCGCGTCATCGACAGCCATCAGCCCCGTGACCTCGCGCATGCCCTCGCGGCCATGACGCCGGGCGACTACCTGCGGCGCGGCAAGCTGCTGGGCGGCTTGCGGCTCCTGCACCGCGGCCAGCGCCTGCGGCAAGGCCAAGACCTCTACCCCGCCCAGCTCGCCGCCTGGGCGAAGCGGGCCACCCCTTCCCCATCCTAGATCGGAGACCTCCATGTTTGGCAGCATCGCCAAAGGCTTCGCCGCGCTCTCGCTCATGCTGAAGCAGCCGGTCAGCTCGTTCTGCGACCTCGATACCGTTGACGGTGACACCCTGGTCGGCCGCCGCGGCGAGCGCATCACCTTTGTGAAGGTGCATGGCCTGCGCCGCATGACCCTGCGCGCCGACGTGGAAGCGATCGCCAACGGCCTGCGGATGGAAATGTCCGGCTCGCTGGAGAACCCCGGGCACGCCATCCAGGCTTGGTATTCCTGCGACCCCAGCCTGTCGGCCGCCGAGATCGAGCGGCACATGCGCGGCAACCGCAAGATCGCGCGTGAGCTGCGCCTCCACCTGGCCGACATTTTCGCTGAGCGCGAGCGGCTGTGGCCGCGGATCATGCGCTGGGAAGCCTGCTATTTCGTTCTCTGGTCCAAGCCCTCCCTGCTGACCCGTGAGGAAAGCAAGCAGGCCGCCGAGGAAACGAGGAAGCTGACCGCGAATGCGCCTGCCATCGGCGACGCGATGAGTCCGTTCCGCGAGAACGAGATCCTTTCGGCGCGGCACGCCGCCTTCGTCCACCGCATCGTATCCGCCTTCCGGAACCAGGGGATCGCCGCGCAGGCCATGACGCCGGGCGATGCACTCGTTGCGGCGCGGGAGGCGGTCTATCCCGAGACAGCCACGAGCGACTGGCGGCCGATGCTGCCCGGCCAGGTGCCGATGTCGCGCATGCCGGACGGGGCACCCGGGAAGGGCGACGCCGGCCTGGCGTTGTGGCCGCCGATGTCGGAGCAGATGTTCTTTGCCGATGCCCAGACGCACGGCCAGTCGCGGGTCTCCATCGGCGCGCACGAGTGGTCCTCGGCCGACATGATGCTCGGGCCGGAGGACCCGCGGCCCTTCGCGGAGATTGCTGCCCGCCTTAACGCCACCCACGTCCCTTGGCGGATGTCGATACTGATCGAGGGGGGCGGCCGGAACATGATGGCCTTGAAGAAGGCCGTCGCGACGCTCCTGGCCTTCGTGCCGTCCAACCGGCAGATCTACAACGCCTTCGAGGGGCTGGCCCAGATGCGCCAGAACAACGACGACATCTCGGTCAAGCTCCGCGCGTCGTTCGCCACCTGGGCGCCGGAAGGGGAAACCGGCAAGCTGCGCCGACAGGCCGCCACCCTGCGGCAGCGCATCGAGGGCTGGGGCAACTGCAGCGTGGCATCCATCGCCGGCGATCCCCTCGACGGCGTGATGAGCAGCGCCCTCGGCCTGGCGGTCGCCTCGACGGCTCCCGCCGCTGCCGCGCCGCTGGGCGAGGCGCTCCGCATGATGCCCTTCGGCCGTCCGGCGTCGCCGTGGGACACCGGCTCCGCCCTGTTCCGGACGCCTGACGGCAAGATGTGGCCCTACGATGCCGCGGGGTCGAAGCGCACCATGATCGTGGACCTGTTCCAGGCGCCTCCCGGCTACGGCAAGTCCATGCTCGCCAACTCGATCCTGCTGGCACTCTGCCTGTCCTACGCCTCGCTCGGCCCGTCCGGTGCCAAGATGCCGCTTATCGGCAAGCTGGACATCGGCCCCTCGGCGGAAGGCTTCGTGCGCCTGTTGGTAGAGGCGCTGCCGCCGGAACGCCGGAACGAGGCGATCTATGTGCCGATGCAGCTGGCGGACGGCTACGAGGTCAACGTCTTCGACACCCAGGTCGGCTGCCGCGAACCGCTGCCTCTGGAACGGGCCTTCATCCAGAACTTCCTTTCACTCGCCACCATGCCGATCGACGCCGACGCGCCCTTCGAGGGCATGGACCAGCTGATCGGCTTCGTCATCGACGAGGCATACCGGATGCTGGGCGACAGCGGCCCCAACATTCGCCCAAAGACCTACCAGCGCGGCGTGCTGCCCGAGGTTGATGAGGTCCTGCGCCACTTGCGGACCGACCTGGAGGATGACGCCTGGTGGTGGGAGGTCGTCGATGCCCTCTGCCGCGCCGGCAGCTACCGGTTGGCCGAGCAGGCACAGCGCTATGCCGTGCCGCTGCTGCAGGACCTGATCGAGGCGGCGCGCAGCACGCAGGTCAAGGATATGTTCTCCAAGGTCAAAGCGGCCACGACCGAGGAGACCTGCGACCTGTTCGAGCGCTACATCAAGGCGCTGATCCGCAAGTATGCGACGCTCAACCGTCCCACCCGGCTCGACTTCGGCCCAGCGCGGGTGATCGTGCTGGACCTGGACGCCGTGGCTCCGACCGGCAGTGCCGATGCCGACCGGCAAACCGACCTGATGTACTTGCTGGGCCGGCACATTCTGGCCCGCAACTTCTTCCTGCGGCCCAAGTACGTGAAGTTCGTGCCCGAGTTGGTGCGCGACTACCACGCCGCGCGCTTCACGGAAATCTACGAGGCGACCAAGCGCCTGGACTACGACGAGTATCACCGCACCAAGGGCCGGCGTTTCGTGCGCGCCCAGGTTGAACTCGACCGCCGCGAGGGCCGCAAGCACGGCCTGCAGCTTGGGTTGAGCAGCCAGCGCATGGAAGACTTCGGCGACGATCTCGTCAGCCAGTCCACGGGCCGCTTCATCTTGGGGGCCGGCGACGCAAGCGAGGCGGAAGAGATCATCGCCCGGTTTCAGCTCAGCGAGGCTGCTGCCGATGTGGTGAGGCACAAGCTCAAGGGTCCCGACGAGAACGGCTCCGGCTCACCATTCCTGGCCATCATCGACGCCGACCAGGTGAGGTATGAGCAGATGCTGGTCAACAGCCTTGGCCCGGTGGAGCTATGGGCGCTGTCCACGACGCCCACGGACGTGGCGCTGCGGAACCGGCTCTACGAGCGGATCGGCTTCTCGGAAGGGCTGCGCCGGCTTTCCCGCGTGTTCCAGACCGGCACCGCCAAGAAGGAAGTTCAGCGCCGCAAGGATGAACGCCTCCGCCGCGGCGAGGAGGAGGGTCGGGCGCAGGCCGGGGTCATCGACGACCTGGCCGACGAACTGATCAACGGACGCGGCCTGGGCATCGTGCTCCGCAGGCACGAGGCGGATGGGCAGGAGGAGCGCCAGGAGCGCAAGCCTGAAGCTGCCCCGCCTGTCCTCCTGCCGACGGCCTGAGATGGCGGAGGGGGTCAGGCTCTGGCTTCCTCTAGCCTTTCTTCCGGTCGCGCCCGGTTTCCAACCAGGTGCCCGCCACAACAAACAACCAAGAACCTTGCACATGATCGGTACGCTCCTTTACGCCGCGGCCCTATCCGCACCGGAGATCGCGGAGGCAGTCGCAGACGGCGCCGCCAGCCTTGTCTCCACGACCGGGACGCATCTGGGGCAGGGGATCGTAAAGGGTGTCGCCGAGGAGGTGCGTAAACCCGAAACTCAAGCTGCCTTTGCAGAAGGAGCGGCCGGCATCCTGGCATCTGTGGTGAAGACGTTGACGCGCGAGGCCACGGCAGCCGGCACGCAGCCGCTTCCGGATTAGGCACTATTTTTCTTCCGAAGCCTGGCTGCGTTCGCAAGGCGGGTCCGTAGCCTCGCACCAGAAGCGAGGAGCAGACCGATGATTGGACGACGTTTGTTGCCGCCGGCGGTGATCGGGCTTGCGAGCCTGCTCTCGGCCTGCGCGCCCCCGAAGATCGACCCAAACGTCGACGCATACGGCATGCCCAGCGCCGAGTTGGCGTTGCAGCGGAGCATCGGCCAGGTTGACAGCGCGATGCTGAGCCTTGGCGGCCTGAACGTCGCCACCCGCCTGCCGGCCGCGCCAGTGATGCCGGCGGAGCTGCAGCGCCCCGAAAGCCTCGCGTGGTCCGGCCCGATCGACGACGGCGCCAAGGCCCTGGCCGACCGGATCGGCTACCGGCTCGTGGTGACGGCACCTGCGGACACCACGCCGCTCAGCGTCGCCGTCAACCTTGCCAACGTCCCCATCATCGACCTGTTCAAGGCGCTCGGCGCCGCTGCCGGCACGCAGGCGACGGTCATCGTCGATCCCGACCATCATCAGGTCCAGGTGCAGCACCATGTCTAAGGCCCTACTGCGCTCGCTCCTGGTGGCGGGAAGCGCCCTGTCCGGCACCGCCTGCCTGGCCCCTGCCCCGTCCCTGGCCGCCAGTTCAGCCGACCATGCCCTGGCTGACACGCCTTTCCCGAGCTTGCCGTCGCTTGGACAGGTGGACGAGGCCACCCACACTCTGGGCTCGCCGCTCAACAACCCTGTCACCGGAGCCGCCATAAGCCCCCTGGTGATCGGCGGCGCCCGGCCGCCCTCGCTGGAGTCCCTGCAAGCCGCCCGGCCTGGCTTCAACCCCAGCCAGGGGCTTACCGGCCCGCGTGGCGAGGCGCTGCACGAGGCTGCGCTGTCCTTCGGGGCGCGCGGCGGGCTGGCAGCGCGGGGCTTCGCCCTGAACGAGATCCTGCGCCGCTACGAGATCCGCCTGGACGCCGCCTACGACTTCCGTGCGCTCGTGGTGGCGGTGGGACAGGGCAAGACGCTCATGCGCCCGCCCATCGTCACGGAAGCCCAGATGGCGTTTGCGCTCGGCGACGGCGGCCAGGTCGCCCGCGAGACCGGCCGGGTCTATGAGATCACCCGCGAGGCGCAGCTCTCCTCCGCCCCGCCCAACTGGCGCAGCTACCTGGTGCGCGCCTGGACCGACCCGACCCCGCCCCCCGACGATCTCCGCCCCCGCTCCAAGGAGGAGGTCGGATACTGGGACAAGTGGGTCGCAGAGGGGTGGGCCAAGGGCGAGCGGCAGGCTGTCGAGATCTTCCTGTCTGACCTGGGCCGCCTGGACCGGGACATCATCGGCATGGCGCGCTACCGCGTGCTGCTGCGCGCCGGGCTGGTCGAGCAGCCCAGGGTCACGTTCGCCAACCGTGCCGTCCAAGGTGGCCGAGGCATGATGCGGCTGAACGACCGCACCATCACCATCACCAACCAGCCCGGCCTCAACCCGAACCGGCGCAACTGGCGCGGCGGCCCACCGGAGATGCGGCTTCCCTCCCAGGCTCCAGCGCAGGGCGTGCAGCCGACTTTCATCCCGGCACCCGGCGGCTATGGCGCCGACAGCGGGAGGGGTGCGCTGCCCAGGTCGAGCGACGCGCTCGGGTCTGCTGACCCAGTTGGTCCGAGAAGCTGAACCCATGAACCATACCACGCCTTTGGCAATCCTCGTTGCCCTCGCCCCCGGAGAGAACCGTGATCGCGACTTTTGGCCCGGGGAGGGTCCCGTGTTTACGCGCGAGAGCCTCGATGCCCTGCTGGTCTGGGCCTACCGGCTGGGCGCATCCGACATCCGGCTGCAGACCAACACGCCGGTGTTCATCCAGCTGCATGGCCGGTTGTGCCAGGCCACATCGCGCGGTCTCACTCAATCCGAGCTGGAAGAGGCGGTCAACCGGCTTTACGGCGCGGACGGCCAGGCCAGGCTCAAAGGCGGCAGCGACTTCGACGTGTCCTATGAGATCCGGCCAGACCGGCGCACGCGCATGCGGTTCCGCATCAACGCCACGGCCATCTACGTCGGCGGCAACGACGGCGGCGCCGTCACGGCCCGCACCTTGCCGGTTAGGGCGCCGCGGCTGGCCGACCTTGGCGTAGAGAAGGCCATCATGGCCGCATACCGGCCTGACGACGGCATCGTCATCGTCGCCGGCGGCACCGGGAACGGCAAGAGCACCCTGCTCGCAGGGATGACCCGCGACATGCTGGAGGACCCGCACAGCCACCGCGCCCTGCTGGAATACTCGTCCCCGATCGAGTTCGTGTTTGACGACATCAAGGGCGTGTCGGCGATGATCTCGCAAAGCGAGATTCCGCGCCACCTGCCGTCCTTTCCGGCCGCCATCCGCAACGCCATGCGCCGCGCGCCGGATGTCATCATCGTCGGCGAGTGCCGCGACGGCGACACCATCACCGCCGCGGTCGATGCGGCGATCACATCGCACGCGGTTTACACGACCATCCACGCCGGCCGGGTCGCCGAGACCATGCAGCGGGTGGTCAGCCTCTGCCCGGTCGCCGCACGCACGGCGGTGACCGTCGCCCTGGCGCAGTCGCTGCGGCTGATCGTCAACCAGCGGCTGGTGCCATCGACCGATGGCCGGCGCACGCCGCTGCGCGAGTTCCTGGTGTTCAACGCCGACCTCCGCCGCCGCTTCCTCGACACCAGCCCGGACCGTTGGCCGACCCTGGCGCAGGAGCTGGTGGACGCGGGCGAGCACGGCCAATCCTTCGGCGTCGCCACCCGCAAGGCTCTGGCCGAGGGCCGCATCACCGAGGAGGAGGCGCACGCGCGCCTGAAGGGGTGGGGCTATGTGGCGTAATACCATGATGCCGGTTCGCATCTACGTCGTGGACGCCCGCGCGCTGATCCCGGTGATGATCTTCATGCTGCACTGGCGCCTGGGCACGTTCTACCTGGCCGGGGCCGGCATTGCCCTGTTCACCGTCCTCGAATGGTGCGGCCTGACCTTCCCGGCCGCCCGCCGCACGATCCGCCGCCTCCTGGTCGGCCGCATCAGGTCCGCCATCCCGTCCTGGAAGAAGCGGAGGTATGCATGAGCACGCGCCCGATCGACGTGGCCAAGGTCAGCGCCGTGCTGCAGGCGCTGCTGAAGGACGGCGGCAAGCCGGTGGTCATCGCCGACCTGCAATCCGGCGAGCTGCAGGATGTCAGCCCCGAGCTGGCCGCATCCCCGGCCGGGCTGCTTCCGCTGTTCCTAGCCGCCGGAGATACTGTCTGGCGCGAGGCGACCGGCCGCCGGCTCGGCATCACTCAGGTCCCTGACCCCAACGCGCTGCTCGGCCTTCGCACGGCCAGCATCGCGCCTGGCCCGGTCGTGCCGGTCATGGTCAGCATGATGGAGGCGATTGCCCAGGCCGAGCGGCCAAACATGCTGCTGGTCAACGACCTGAACCACAACTGGAAGGCGGCGACCGAGAGGATGCGCCGGGCCAGGCAGGGCGCTGTCACCCTCGCCGCCGCAAGCGGACCCTCCCCGGTCCAGCGAGGAATGCGGCCATGATGCGCTCCCTGTGCCTGGCCGTGCCGTTGGTCGGCTCGGTGCTGCTGGCTGGCGCTGCCGGCGCGTCGCAGTACCGCGACGCGCCCGTGCCGGTCGGCGTCGCCGTCAGCGAGCCTGGCACGGCGGGCCGGGTGATCGAGCGGTGCATCCTGGCCGCGGCGACTGCCTACCGCGTGCCGCCCGCCGTCATCGTCATCCTGCTCAACGTCGAGGGCGGACAGCTTGGCCGCGTGAGCGGCAACAACAACAGCACCGTCGATATCGGGCCGATGCAGGTCAACGAGATCTGGCTGCCCGAGCTGGCCAAGCACTGGCATTCTACAGTCCAGGGCAGCTTCCTGGCGCTGCGCGACAACTTCTGCGCCAACATCGAGGCGGGTTCGTGGATCTTGCGCCGCGGCCTCGACGAGGCCCGCGGCGACTTCTGGACCGGGGTTGGCTACTACCACTCCCACGCCCCCGAACATACGACCGTGTACCTTCGCAAGGTGCTGACGCAGGCCCTCCGCTTCCAGGCGGGCACCCGTCCCAAGCCGACGCCGCCGGCCACCGTCATGCCGTTCAGCACGTCCACCATGGCACGGGGGAACTAGCCGATGTCCTATTCCAATCAGCGCGGCAATTCGCGGTCGGTCGAGGAAGGGATGATGCTCTGGGGCGTCATCCTGTTCTTCATCGTCGCCGGCTGCTGCTTCGCCTGGTGGCGGTTCCACGGCGAGATCGCCGCGGCCGTCATGGCGCTGCAGCGCTGGCAGATACAGCAGATCGCCCACTTCACCGGCAGCTATGCCGGCCTCGATGCCCAGGTCGCCCGCACCGATCCGTCGTCGGTCAAGATCGGCGCGCTCTGGCGCCTGCTGCACAACGTCGGGGCCTTCTTCCGCTACCCCGCCGCGGGCCTCATCGCTGCCATCGCCCTGGTCTGTCTATTTCGGGCGGCACCGTCCCGTTTCACCCGCGACATCAACCTGCCGCGGCTCATGAAGATACAGTCCGAGGTGTTCCCGTCTGCTGCCGCCTTCGTCGGACGGGGACTGAAGCTTACCAAGATCGAGGACGGAGCGCCGCGTCCCTCCGACCCGGCGCTGCACGCGACCGAGTGGGTCCAGCGGTTCGCCCTGGGGTCCGGTGACTGCCTCGATATGGAGCGGGCCGCCCATGCGCTGAGCTTGCAGCTCGGCCCGGTCTGGCAGGGGTCTGCCGAGGCAGCGCCGCATGTCCGTTGCATGCTCGCCGTCTTCGCGCTGCACACGGCGCGTCGCCGCGAGGAGGCTCTGCAGCTTCTCGGCGTCCTGGCGCGGTCGCTGCCTATAAACCCCAGTGACGGACCGGGCGGGCCACCCGCACCCCTGGCTTTTGGCTCGGACGCGGTCGCCGAGGCGGACCGCATCCTGCTGGATCGCGCGCTCGTCGCGCCGTGCAAGGACGTCGCCGGCCTGCACGCCTTTACCGCGCCGGCGCTGATGTCGGTCCTGACCCTGGCCCGCAAGCAGGCTGGCGTGCTGGCCCCGGCCCAGTTCGCCTTCCTGAAGATGGTTGATCGGCAGCTCTGGTACGCCCTGCACTCGCTTGGCTTCCCGGGCGGGCAGAACCGGGCCGAGCAGCCCAACCCGCGCATCGAGGCGGCGGGCGCCCGCGACCACTGGGCGGCCGAGCGCGACGTGGCCCATCCACTGCTCCTGCCGTCCCTCGACCGATCCCTTGCTGTCGTTCGCAAGAAGGCCGGCGAAGCTGGCCTGGTCGCAACATCCACCCCGGAGAACCTCGCATGATCCTTCATCTCTCACAGGGCGGCTCGAAGCCGATCGAGTTGCACATCCATGACGACGCTACGCTGTTCATCAACCCAGCCATTCCCAATCAAAAGCTGCTCGCGACGAACGCCGTGGGCGGCAGCCGACCCGTTCCGCGGCTGGTCGCGTTTGGTCTTGCCGCCATGTTCGGTGTGGCCATCGGCAACGTCGTCATTCCGCACTTGGCCGGCGAGCCGTCGCGCGTGACTGATCTAACGCCGTCTCGGGTAGGCCGTGTTCCGCCGCCCGCATTGGCCGCCTTCCCCATCATGCCCGGCAGCATCGCCCGATCCCTCCCCCGCCTCGACGAGCCTCCCCTGCTGGAAGCCACGTCTGCCGACATCCCAGCCACCGTGACGCGGCAGCTTGCCGAGCAGCCCATCGTCATCCCAGGACCAGCCCAGCCCCGCACGGGGGCCGGCAGCAGCGCGTTCGGCTTGGAGAACTAGCCGTGGCGTACAGCGCAGCCAATCCCGCCTACAGCGTCTGGCAAGCCCGCGCCGATCAGCTCGTCCAGGGTCTCAAGGGGGTGCTGGCATGGGCGCGGGAAGCCAAGGGCCTTGCTCACGGCCAGCCCGACCTCCGTAAGGCTGTCAGCCTTCAGGGCATTGCTATGATCTCCGATGACCTGCGCCTGCCTGTCCTCCATGCCAAGGAGAGGGGTTCGCTCGACCTCTCCGGTATGCCCGACGCCCTTGCCCTCCCGCTCCGACGCTACCTGGCCGAAACGGGCGGCTATGACCCGGCCCTCCCCTATGACCAGCAGCGGTTGGACGAACCGGCCAAGCAGCACTCCTACGTGCTGTTCGCCGCCTGCCAGCACCTGCCCGGGGGCCTGGCATGACCGCCCGCCGGACGCTCGGCCCGGACGCCAACGTCGAGCGGGTTGGCGCTGACCTCTACCGGGAAACCCGCACCGGCTTCGTCCAGTTCCGGGACTTTCTCAAGTCGTCCGCGTCCGGCGGCGTGCTGGCCATGGCGGCAATCGCCGTGGCGGCCGAACCTGGCACGATCGACATCATGTTTCCCGTGTCCGT
Organism: uncultured Acetobacteraceae bacterium; assembly: GCA_964236755.1. GTDB lineage: Bacteria > Pseudomonadota > Alphaproteobacteria > Acetobacterales > Acetobacteraceae > CAHJXG01. The sequence continues at coordinate 1,179 of CAXSHI010000113.1, read as the reverse complement.
GCTCTACGGCGCCTGGGTGCTGACCCGTCGCGTCGTGCTGCCGCTGCGCCTGCCCAAGGGTGCCAAGCGCCTGGACTACAACCACCCCCACCCCAAGGGACGCCGGCCCCGCATGGCGGCCGGCATCCTCTACCTCGGCCGCGACTACAAGACGGGCCAGGAACTATGGATCAGCAACGAGGACGGCCGCCAGCACGTCGCGGTCCCCGGCACCACCGGCGCCGGCAAGACCGTCGCCCTCGTCAGCCTGTGCGCCAACGCCCTGTCCTGGGGGTCCGGCTTCATCTTCGTGGACGGCAAGGCCGACAACCGGCTTTACGCCGACGTGCTCGCCCTCGCCCGCATGTACGGACGCGAGGATGACGTGCTGGCGCTGAACTTCCTCGTAGCGTCCGGCAACAAGGACAGCGCCACCTTCAACCCGTTTGCCTGGGGCAACGCGGACGTGATCCGCGAAATCCTGGTCAGCCAGATCGAGGCCAACCCGAACGGCGGCGACAAGGGCGGCAACCACGTCTTCATGGCGCGTGCGGTGGCCCTTCTGGGCGCGCTGACCCCTGCCCTGGTCTGGATGCGCGACCACAAGGGCGTGCCGATCGACATCGAGGGCATCCGCTTTGCAACCGAGCTGCAGAGCATCGTCTCGTTGGCAATCGACAAGAAGTTCCGCCGGCGCGATCCCACGACCGGCGTGGTATCCGAGATCGCGGTCGGCGACGAGATGGACGAAGCCCTGCTCTACCCGTTGCGGTCCTACCTCGGCGAGACTGGCGGCTACGACAACACCCTGCCTTACAACAAGCAGAAGTCGGACGAGCCAGCGAAGCAGCACTCCTTCGTGGTGATGCACTTCTCCGCCACCTTCACCCAACTCGCCGTCTCCCTGGGCCACATCTTCAAGTGCGAGATTGGCGACATCGACATGCGCGATGTCGTGCTGAACCGCCGCATCCTGGTGGTGAACCTGCCGACCCTGGAGAACTCGGGCGAGACCACGGCCTCCCTCGGCCGCCTGGTCGTCGCCTCGCTCCGCAACATGATGGCACAGACCCTGGGCGCCGACCTCGAAGGCGACTACGCCGAGATCGTCGAGAACAAGCCGCACCTGGCGCCGACGCCGTTCCCGGTCGTGTTCGATGAGGTCGGCTACTACGTGGTGCCCGGCATGGACAAGATGCT
>CAXSHI010000112.1:0-14053 GCA_964236755.1 uncultured Acetobacteraceae bacterium | reverse complement strand
CCGCGTCGTTGGTGAAGCCGCCGCGCATCTCCAGCAGCACCATCGCGTTGCTGCCTGTGCCCCGGATGGCGTTGTAGATCGCGGCCTCCTGGGCCGGGATCGCCGCCGGGTCGGCGGTGTTGTCCGGCTCGTTGGCGGTGCCGAACCACACATACGGGTTGTTCTGATACTTGCTCGCCAGCCCGGCATACCAGCTCGCCTCGCTGCTCAGCGCCTGGCCGGACAGCGTGTTCGGGTTGCCGCCGCTCGACGTGTGGTCCTCGATCACCACCACCACGCCCTTGGACGTCAGGCCCTGCACGAGGGCGTCGATCGCACCCGCGTCGGCGCCCGGCGTGGTCGCCAGCCGCACGGCGTTGATGCCGGGAAAGGTCTTCAGGATCGTCGCCGCGTCCGCCTGGCCGAGAAAGGTGTTGATCCCCCGCGCGACGAACAGCTTGCCGTCAGGGCCGATGATCTGGCCGTTCGCGACGGAGAACTGGCTCTTGGCATTGGCCGCGGCCAAGGCTCCGCCAGTGCCGGCCGCAGGACCGGCGCCAGCCGGGGCGACGGGCGACACCGGCAGCGTGGTCGCCAGCTCGGACGTGGTGGCCATCTAGAACTCTCCTTGCATCGGGGAAGGGGAACGGACGTCGTAGGGCCTGGCTGGGCCGGTCCCGCGGCACGACCGCGCTCGGCGCCGGGCCGGGGTGCGCCGCCGCAGGCCGGCGTCACTTGCGGGCCGCCGCGGGCTGGGGCTGGGGCTGGGCCGCCGCGGGGTAGACCGGCGAGCAGGACACGTTCTCCTTGTCCACCACCATGGTCGCCTTGCACCGCGCCCACATCCGCATCTCGTCGCTGTCCGCGTGGTCGCGGCTGCTCCACTCGTAGCCGCCCAGCAGCGTGACCAGCAGCACCGCCGCGTAGAGCAGGGCCGTGGTCAGGTACTTGGCCGTGTTGTATGCCTTGGCCCGGATCACCAGCGCGCCCTGGACATGCGCGGCGATGCCATCGCCGATCGCCTTGACGCTCTCGCTCTGCTTCTGCGCCAGCTCGATCTCGGCCTTGGTGATGGACTGGTCCGCCTTGCGCACCTCGGCCTGGGCGCGGGCGGCCTCGGCTTCCGCCGTGGCCCGCGCGTTCTCGATCAGGGCTTGCGCGCCCCCGATCAGCACCCGCATCTGCTCCTCGCGTCCTTCCTCCACGACGTAGAGCGCGTTCAGCACCTTCTTCTGCGCCGTCACCCAGAGGCCGAGCATGCCCTCCGGTTCGATGAACTCGGCCCGTGCCGTGGCCGAAAGCCCGTCGATCGCGGCGCGGAGCTGGTCGGTGCCCGCGCTCACGGCAGCCGTCCCGCCGTGCCCCGCAGCACATGCTGCGCCTCGAAGTCGGTCAGCCACTTCTTCGTCATGTGCTGCATCGTCGCCCGCGGGCGCTTGCCGTCCGGGCCGGGCCTGTTCGCCGAACAAGGCGGCCAGCACTCGGCGCACGCTCCGGTGGGGCAGCAAGGGCAGCGTGGCCGTCGAGGTGTCCGGCCCACGCAAGGGGCTGTGGTTCAGCCATGAAAGCGACGAGGGCGGCGATCTTCTCGCGCTGATCCGCCACGCGCACGGCTGCGACTTCCCGGCAGCGGTCGAGTGGGCGCGCAACTGGACCGGTGACCCGGCGCAAACGCGGGGCGTTTCGCGGGCACAGCCGATCAGGCTGCGGCACCGCACGAAGCGGGACGAGGAAAGGAAGGACGCGGCCGGGGCCGAGCACGCCCAAAGGATCGCGACGGCGCAGCGCATCGCCGCCGGCGGCATCCCGCTGGCCGGCACCTTGGGAGCCTACTACCTGAAGCAGGTGCGCGGCATCCCCGAGCCGGCCGGCGGGTGGCCGTCCTCGATCCTGTGGCATCCGCACCACCGCGCCCTGCTGGCCGGTCGGCACGGCGGCGGACGGCACCGTGCAGGCGGCGCAGCGCATCCACTTGGCCGAGGACGGCCAGAAGGTCGGTGCCGAGGAGATGCGGCGACGAGCCTTGCGCGGGGTGAAGGTGACGAACGGCGTCCTCGACGGGGCTGCCGTGCGCCTGCCCGGCAAGCTGCCGGCGCTGGCAGCCGAAGGCCCGGAGACCGGCCTGGCCGCCCATGCGGCGTCCGAACATGCCGTGCTGATCGCGCTGGGCGGACTGGGAAAGCTCGACCTGGCAGGCTTCACGCTGCTGCTGACCGAAGACTACCCCCGCCACAGCCCGGCCGCCAAGGCGTTGGGCAGGGCACGGAAGGCCTGGCACACCCGGGGCGTGGAGGTGGCGACCTGCACGCCGTGGCCCGTCCACTACTATGACGGCTCCGACCTGGCCGACGTGATCCTCGCGGACGGCCCGGACGCCGTGCGCGTCAGGATCAGGCGGGCGCTGGATGCGGGAACGTCGCCCGTCCGCCGCGTGCCCCTCGGCGTCGCGCGGTTCCGGGCGTCCAAGGCCGTGCAGGAGTTCACCAGCCGGGCTGCCGCGTCGCCGGACCCGTTCGTCCACGCCCTGCGGTCCGACACCGGCGTCGGCAAGAGCCACCAGGCGCGGCGCTGGACCGCCGACCTGATCCGTAGCCTGCGCGCGGACGGCGACGACCGCGCCGCCGCGATCGTGGTGCCGCGGCACGACCTGGCCGACGGATACGCAGAGGCGCTGCGCAACACCGCGCCCGACCTGCAGGTCGCGGTCTGGCGCGGTCGCGAGCAGCCGGACCCGGGCAGGCCGGGCACGGCCATGTGCGGGGACCGGGACGTGGTGAAGGACGCGCAGGCGGCATACCTGGACGTGGACACCTATGCGTGCGGCCCGTGCAGCCTGGCGGCCGAGTGCGCCTACCAGCGCCAGAAGCACCGCCGTGCCGACGTGTGGATCGTCCCGCACGCCATGCTGGGGCACGCGCCGCCCAAGGCGCTGGGCACCCTCGCCGCCCTGGTCGTGGACGAGAACCCGGTCAACGCCTTCCTGGTCGGCGACGACCCCGCGCATCCCGTGCACCTGTCCCTCGATGCGCTGGACGCCCCCGCCCGCGTCGAGGGCGACCTGCTGGCAACGGATCGGCCGCGCGACCTGCGGCGGCAAGCGGTCGGACTGCTCCGCAAGGCTGGGGACGGCCCGGTGCAGCGCGCGCCCTTCCTCGCCGTGGGCCTGACGCCGGAGGCGGCGAGGGAAGCCCGGGCGCTGGAATGGCGCACCAAGGTGCAGCCGAAGCTCTCGCCCGGCATGTCCCGCAACCACCGCCGCGAGGCGATGCGAGGCGCCCTCGCGAACCGCGACCTCGGCCGCCGGGCGACGTGGTGGTCCGCGCTGGCAGGGCTGCTGGCGGACGACGGGCCGGAAGCCTCCGGCTGGGCCGCGCTGGACGTGGTGCACGGCGAGGCCGGACCGCAGCGCGTGCTCGGGCTGCGCCACCGCCTGCCCTTGGCGAAAGGCTGGCAGGTGCCGACGCTGCTCATGGACGCCATCATGGAGCCGGATCTGCTACGCCCGGTGTGGCCGGACCTGGAGCTGGTGGCGGACGTCGCCGTCGAGGCCCCGCACATGCGGGTGCGCCAGGTGGTCGACCGCGCCTACTCGCTGTCCATGCTCGACCCGGACGGCACGACGGACCCGAAAGAGGCCAGGCGCCGCGCGAATCGGCTGCGCGACCTGCACGCCGCGGTCGCCCGGGAGGCCCGCGCCCATGCGCCGGGCCGGGTGCTGGTCGTGGCGCAGAAGCGGGTCCGCGCCGCCCTGGAAACCATGGGCGGCCTGCCGCCGACGGTGGCCTGGGCGCACCATGGCGCGGTCGCAGGCCTCGACAGCTGGGGCGACGTGCGGGCCATGGTGGTGGTCGGGCGCACCATGCCCAGCCCCCGCTGCGTCGAGTTGCAGGCCGAGGCGCTGACCGGTGCTGCCGTGCCATCCCTCCCCGGCTGGTATCCCCGCGTGGATGCCACCCGCGAGATGGCGGACGGCTCCCTGCGGGCGGCGGAGGCGGACCGGCACCCGCACCCGACCGCCGAGGCGCTCCGCCGGCAGGCCTGCGAGCATGGCCTGGTGCAGATCGTCGGCCGTGGCCGGGGCGTGAACCGCGGGCCAGGCAACCCCCTCGACGTGCTGCTGCTGGTCGATACCCCCGTCGGCCTGCCGGTGCAGGACACCCTGGCCGCGGCGGACCTGGCGCCCAGCCCGGCAGACCTGATGCTGTCGCTGGGCGGCATCGCCTACGCCGATCCGGGCGCGGCGCACCAGGCCTACGGCACGGTTATGGGCACGAGCAACACCATCGGCCTGAAAATGCGGGAAGCCGAGAGGTCGGCACGATCCCCCTATGAGGACTCCTCCTTGGGGGATCGTGCCCACCTCGCCTGCGTCCGCTACCAGCGGGCCGGGCCGGGCCATCGGCCGGCCGAGGCTTGGATCGACCGGTCCGTGGTGGCCGACCCGCGCGCCGAGATCGAGAGGTGCCAGGGTCCGCTTGCGCACTTCGAGTTGGCCGAGCCTGAGCCGCAGGTCGCGGAAGCGTCGGCCGGGGGTGTGGCCGCCAGTTCGGTGGGAGCGGCCAAGGTGTGCAGCTCGCTGGAACGGGCCGGCGAAGCCGTGGCGCCCCTGATCCTGTCTCAGGCAAGGGCGTCGCCCAGGTCCGGCGCGGCATGGGGAGCCGGGCCGTGATCGCCGTCCACCTTGCAGGGCCGACGTAGCCGCTGCGGCTCGCGCTGCGTTGAGGTGGCTGCAACGGCCAGCAGCTGCTCCTGACATCCTCCCGGCCCTGAAAGACCGGGAGGATGTCAGAATTCAGCGTATCATTCAGACACAAGGGCGATGTTCACAGCCAACCAACAAACAACCAGACGCGCTCAGCCATGCAGCTTTGCATCATCAATTATTTAAGTGGATTGAGTTGCATCAAATAAGATTTTTGCATCATATTTAAACAGCATTGCTTGGTCATGTCGCTCGGCATTTGGATCGCCTGCATTATCATGAGACACTTAGCGCAAATCGAGGTTGTGCAGCGAAGAACTCTGTTGATACGCTCCGGGCCTGGTGGAAAAACGGGAGCACATGTTGAGTTTCTCTCATGCGACATCGGCCGTTGTTGAATTGCCGACGGGAAGCCGGCCTAATGGCATAACCGCAAGCACACGACGCCGATGGGCGTTGGGCAGTGTCGGCATGGCAGCGCTCAGCGTCGCTACGGCGCTGCCCGCCTCGGCACAGACGCTCGGCCCGCTGGTCCCCGTCACCGCGCAAAGCGCGTTCGCGGGCTGCGTGCTCGACGATCCCGCAAGCCAGGCGGGCACCTTGTTCCCGAACACCGCCATCGAACCCTGGCTCGCAATCGACCCGTCCGAGCCCACGCGCCTGCTGGTCGGCGTGCAGCAGGACCGCTGGTCTAACGGCGGCTCGCGCGGCCTGCGCGGCGCCCTCAGCGACGACGGCGGCCAGAGCTGGTTCGTCACCCTGCCCAGCGGCGTGTCGAACTGCACAGGCGGCATCTACCCGCGCGCCTCCGATCCATGGGTGAGCTTCGGTCCGACCGGCACCGCCTACTTCATGTCGCTGTCCTTGTTCCCCACCCTGCCGTCCGGGGCCAATGGGCGGAACGCCATGCTGGTCAACCGCTCGACCGACGGCGCCTGGACGTGGGAGGCCCCGGCGACCTTGATCGAGGACACCGATCCGCAGGTCCTCAACGACAAGAACTCGATCACCGCCGACCCGACGGACGCCAACCGCGCCTACGCGGTGTGGGACCGTTTGCAGGACTTCACGATCGGGGCGGGCGGCGAAGGCGACGGCGGGGCAGCCGTCGTTGCAGCACAAGGGATGCAGTATCCCGAAGGCGTCCAGGACGCCCGCGACCGGGCCAGCCAACTCCGGGCGCAGTCGCGCGAGGACGATGCGGGAACCTCGACCGCGCCACTCCAGTTCAAGGGTCCGACATACCTGGCGCGCACGACCGATGGCGGCGCGACATGGGAGCCGGCCCGGCCGATCTACGATCCCGGCGACAACGCTCAGACGATCGGCAACCAGATGGTCGTGCTGGCGGACGGCACCCTGGCCGACTTCTTCAGCGAGATCGCGCCCAACGGCACGGTCCGGCTCGGCCTGGTCCGCTCGTCCGACAAGGGCGACACCTTCGAGGCCACGCCGACCTACGCGAGCCTGATCATCTCCAACAGCGTGATCACCCCGAACCAGCAGCAGCCGGTCCGCGACGCCGGCATCCTCTACGACGTCGCCGTGGACCGTTCCAGCGGCGTGCTCTACGCCGTGTGGCAGGACTACCGCTTCACCGGCGTCGAGGCGGTGGCGTTCTCGCAATCGCTGGACGGCGGCGGCACCTGGTCGGCGCCTGTGCAGGTCAACCAAACGCCGAACCAGGCGAACCTGCTGCGCCAACAGGCCTTCGTGCCGCAGGTCAAGGTCGCAGGCGACGGAACGGTGGTGGTGACGCACTACGATTTCCGGAACGGCAACAGCGCAAGCAACGCCGAGCTGACCGATTACTGGGCAGTGTTCTGCAAGCCGGCCAGCCCGGCCGATTGCGCGAGCCGGAGCAGTTGGGGGTCCGAGCTGCGCCTCACCGACGCCTCGTTCGACCTGCTCAACGCGCCGGTCGCGCGCGGGCATTTCCTGGGCGACTACATGGGGCTGGCCACGAACGGCCAGATCGTCACCTCGGTGTTCGGGATCGCGACGGCACCGAACCGCACCAACCTGGTCGCACGCAGGATCACCCTGCCCGGCGGAAGCCAGGTCGCCGCGTCGGGCAACTGAGTGCCATGGCCCGTGCGGCGCAGCGGGCGGCAGAAGCGTCCGCGGCGCCGGCGTGGCTTCGTCAACTCAGCCGGCTTGCGAACGCGAGCTGGAGGCATCGTGTCCCTAACGGGGCGGTGCTGGCCAGGATGGGGTCGGCATTGCCTGAGCCGTAAGCGGAGCGCTGAGCGTGACGACGGCCGGCCTCGGCCGCCGATGCACGACGGCGGCGCTTGCCGTACCGCTTGGTGTTGAGGCGTCAGCGGGGGCCAAGGCTGGCCTCGGGTCGAAGCCGGGCCGAAGCAGGCGCAAGCTGCCGTCGGCGCCGATCATCGTGACCTGTCCCGCCTCGATCGCCTGCACCCGGAACGCGCTGACGCTGCCTCCCACGCCCACCACGACCGGCTTGCCGTCGCCGGTTGCGGCGAAGATCGCGCTTCTCGCTTGAGAGCTGACGAACACGCCGGCCAGACGCGGCAAATCCAGCCTGGCTTCCACAGAGGCCGCGCCCATTGCCGGGCGGCGGCCCTCGCTGAACAAGGGCCGCGCGAGGAGACGGGCAATGCGAGCCGGCTCTTGTTCTGGACCGGAGCCGGGCAGGGATCCCGGGTTCGCCGCAACGGCAGGCACCTGCGGCACGGGAGCTGCCGTGATGTCCGGCGCCGGCATCCACAGTTCCGAAGCGACAACGGCGCCGAACGCCAAGACGGCTGCGCCGAGGGGAGCGGTGGCGCGTTGGTGTGGCATCATGCCCCCGTCCAGTTCGCTGCCGGCAACCGGATCATTCAAGCGCGTCGAGGCGGCTGTGGCTACAGGGCAAGGCGACGATCCCCCTGTCCGCAGGGCGGCGCATGCAGGGAAGACCCCGTTGGTCCGCCAGGCCGGCTAAGGCGGCCGGTAGCGGGACGGATCGCACTCGCGCCCGCCCCAGGCAGGATGCCGTTCCCACCAAGGAGCCCGAGCATGCGCCTTCCAGTTCTCTGCCCCTCCCCTGCATCGCCCTGCTGCTCGCGCTGGCAGGCTGCGGCAGCGGCAACCTCAAGGCGGCCAGCGCCGGCCGCGCTCCCCCTGTCCCGCCCGTGCGTGCGCCGTTGTTCGATCCCTACGCCGCGCCGGGGCAGGTGCCGGCGACGTGGGTGCCGCCGGTCTACGACCGCGAGGGCACGATCATGCGTCCGCGGGACCCGTCGGTCGAATGGGACTTCGAGGACTACCAGCACGCCCCGTGGCTGACGGGGAGGTCGCGAGCCGCACCCGCCGGCACCTTTTGAGGCCCTCGCTCATGCGGGATCCGATCTTCGTCGCTTACAGCATCACCTGGATCGTCCTGGCATGGTCCGTCAAACGGGTGCCGTTCTGGCAGCCGCGTGTCGTGCGGTTCGGCGATGCCGCCTTCGTCCCGGACCAGCGGCCGGCGGGGTGCATGATGCTGCTGTTCCTGGTGATGGGCGCGGCGATCGGCATGGCCCTGCCGATGGCGGTCTCCGACGTCCTGCCGCGCGATCCCACCCAGTTCCATACGGGAGGCGCGAGCGGCCTCGACGGGTTCGGCAGGCTTGCGATGCTCGTGGGCGGCCTGTGCGGCGGCTATGTCGGCCTTCGGGGCAGCCGGCTTGGGCCGTCCTGCTTCTTGCGGGGGGTGCCCTATACGTCGCCTCCGCGATCCTGGAATGGGTGTTCCGCGGCTTCTGATCGTCGACGGCGGAAGTCTTGAGTACGGCTCGGCATCAGGAGGGCATCCACTCATCATCGGTGGCGAGGAACTCGCGCAAGCTGCCCATCCTCCCGGTCCTGATCTGCCAGTTGGTCTGCGCCTCCAGCACCGCCCTGGCCAGGAACAGCAGGCACATGTCCAGCCCGGACAGCAGGAGCAGCAGTCCCGCGAAGCCCGCCGGCGTACTGAAGATGCTCCATACCCAGACCGATAGGAAGATGGAGCCGAAAGCGAGGTTGAGCCGCGCCGCCCGCGCGGTCTCGATGCGGCGGCGCTGCAAGAGGACGGCAAGCTCCCCGGCCTGCACGCCGCCGAGCTGCGCGTAGTGCTCCATGGCGATGCGCCCCGTGTCCAGCGCCTCCGCAGCCTGGAGATGCAGCGCCTCATACTAAGCGCCCGATGTGTTGACCGTTTTCAAGCGTCATCATCGCGGGCGTTTTCGGGGCAGCAACGCTGATAAAGACCGGTCATCGCAAAGGGCGCTTGGTGTCAGCCGATGCCTGGAGGTCGAAGCGGCGGTCGGCGTCCAGCACCAGGGCTGGCCCGCTGCCGGCCCCGCGGCTCCGCAGCACGCCGTGGAGGCCGCGGATGGTCTCGGCCTGGGCGCGTATCTCGGGAATGGCAAGCGGCCGCACGATGGAGCGCCTGGCCCAGACGAAGGGGCTGAGCAGGCCGTAGCGGCGGCGGCGAGGTGGCTGTTCGTTGTCGGGCATGGGTCAGCGGCTCGCCGAGGCGACCATGGCTTCCACGTCGGCGGGGATCCCGTCCGCCCGGCCTTCGCCGCCGTCCGCCTTGCGCCAGACGAAGGTCGGCGTGCCCACAAGCCCGATCCGGTCGGCCGCCACCATGTTGGCTTGCAGGCTGGCGATGGCGCCGGCCTCGGTCGGTCTTGTCAGCCGGTTCTCCGCCCAGGCCGCCACCATCTGCTCGCGGGGCAGGCCGAGCATCGCCTCGGCTCTTGCCGTGCTGAGCCCCTGGTCCTCGGGGTCCAGCACCGATACCGGGATGACGGCAAGCTGCACCCGGCCGCTCGCGACATAGGGTTGCAGCTGCTGCATCGCGCGGCGCGAGAAGTTGCATTGGGGGTCGATGAACACCCAGAGGCGGGGCGCGTCGTCATGGCCCTGGGTGCCATAGGTGACTGCCTGCACGGCTTGCAGCGGCGAGGCCGTAGGAGCGCGCAAGACGGCTGGTCCGGCACCCGGGGGAGCGGCTAGGCGAAGGGTGGGCCTCGCCGCCCAGCACAGCCGTGGGGATCGCGCCTGGCACGCGAGCAACTTGGTCGCGGGTCAGGTTTTTGCCCGCGGCGTCCTGGGCGATGCCGCGGATTGCCACCTGCCCGTCCGGGCTGAGGTAAAAGACCTGGAAGCTTTCGCCCGCAACGGCAAAGATGCTGCGCAGCCCGTGGATCTCGCCCATCTCGTAGAGCTGGGCACCCGACGCCTGGATGCGCTGCAACGCCGGGATCTGGTCGGCCTCCGCCGCCTGGATTGGCGTCAGGCCGATGCCCTCGTTCGATGCCGGGTAGCTCACGGTCGTGCTCGGCATCGTCGCTTGCGGCGGCTCGGAAGAGGTCGGCTGCACGGCGCAGAGCGGTGCGGCCGTGGCGAGCAAAGGAACGAACGTCAGAGCCGAGCCGAGCCGGAGCTTTCGAGGGATCGCGTGCATGGTGGGTCCCGATCAGGAGGAGGTAAGGACAGGTTGGTTCGCAGCCGAGCCGAGGCGGTTGGTCATGACCTGGCGGAACTGGCCCACCGTCCACGAAGCCATGTTGTTGTTCGCCAAAGCCTGCGCCGAAACGATCTGGCTGAGCGGAGTGTCGGCCGAGACGGCCGCGATCTGCGCGCCTGCCGACGCCCCGAATACCCAGCCGCCATAGGCTTGCAGGGTTGTTGCCGGTTGTCTTGTCACTTGGGAGACGGCGTCCGCGTTGTCGCGCATCAAGTAGCTGACCTCAGTCGCCTGCGCCTGCGGGTTCGTGATGTCCGTGGTCGTGTAGCCGTTCACCCAGCTGTAGCTTGCCGCGATCTGCGGCAGGGTCCGGCCGATGACGGTTGCGCTCGGGTAAGGCGAGGACAGGACCGGCTGCCAAGGAATCGTGCTCATGCACACCCACTGGTGGTTGGCTGGCCGAAGCCTTTCCTGCGGCGTTGCGACGGGCGCGGGCTGCTCGGGCCTCGGCCGCATCTCGGCATTGCGCTAGGCGGCAAGGCGGTCGAGGAAGCCAACGTCCGGCAGGGCTTGCCCGTGCGCCTGATGCGCCACGACGGTTCCGAGCACTGCAGCCGCGATGAGGGGACAGCGGTTGGACATGGGAGATTGCTCCATCCCGGGTTATTGACCGGCCCAGCATTGCACTGGCGGACGCGAGTGCCGCCTCCCCGGCGATCCCGGAAACGGAAAAATGATTGATGGAGTTGACTGTGGACATCCTGATGGAGATCGTCACTGCATCGTGCAGGCGCGTCTTCCTGGGCTTGACGCCCCGTTGCACAGGACTGCGTTCGCTGGACCGCCGCGGTCAGCGCCCTTTTTACAGCTGATCCGAAGGCCGGCGAGCGGACGTTGGACGGCAGGATGCTTGAGCGTCCGGACCTGGGGCCTGCAAAACGCATCCTCGCGATCGCATCGGCGGAAGATGCTGGAACCGCACGGGAAGGGCACGCTGCGACTGGACGCCACCCTGTTCGGGCTGGCGGGTAAGCTGTAAAAGGCGGCCATGAGGCCGGCGGCTGGTCCGGCCCGATCAGGAAGCTCTCAGCGGTGGGGCGCGGATGCCACCGCTGCCCATCGCTTCCACGGCTCGCAGGAACAGTGCCATGGTGCGCTGCCGCACTGCCAGGCCGTCACCGTGCTGTTGTTTTTCTTTGACGGGCAGGCCGAAACTAATTGAACAATGTTCAATTACGCATAAGCCCCAAACGGCCATGTCGGAAACTACTTAAGGGACCTCTCCGTATGCGCCCCAATCCGATAGGGTTTTCCGAGCAAGATATCGGCTTATTTCCGGCTTCCCGTGTAGGTTTATGCTGCCAAGAGCTATCATGCGATTTCTGTTACCACGTTGACTGGTCTTCCTCATTTCTATGTGTGTTTGAACGTTATTGAATTAGTTCTGATGCTACTGAAAATGACCAAGGCCAAGCTTGGGGCTACTCCGACCGTAGATCACGAACACGCGAGACGACGACAAATGTACTATTTTGTACTCCTGATGGGAGAATAGTGACGGAGAAAAATCAGAAGGGGGTCCGTCCATGGAACATTCGAAGTGCCGGCCGTATCGGCAGCACGGCCGAAACCCCGGCCCCGGTACATGCCTTGCAGTGGTCCTCGGAACTGCTGCGCTGCTCGTCGCGGCGGGCGCGATCGGGACGGCCCGCCCCGCCGCCGCAGCGCCGGCGAATTGCGAGCAGTTCGCTGGCGCGTCGCTGCCGGGCAACGGCGCGATCACCGCGACAGTGTCCGTTCCTGCCGGCAGCTTCACTGCCCCGGGCACCACCACCTACCCGAACCTGCCCGCCTTCTGCCGGGTCTCCGCCACGCTGCGGCCAACCCCGGACAGCAACATCAACGTCGAGGTCTGGCTGCCGCAGGGCACCGCGTGGAACGGCCGCTTCGTTGGCACCGGCAACGGCGGCTACGCCGGCGCGATCAACTACGGCGAACTCGCGGGCGCCTTGCAGCTCGGCTTCGCGGTTGCCAACACCGATATGGGCACCGCGCCCTCCACCGGGCTGGACGGCAAGCCGATCATCGGGCACCCGGAGCGGTGGATCGACTGGGGCTACCGCTCGACCCACCTCATGACGGTCGCGGCCAAGCGGGTAGTGCAAGCCTTCTACGGCAGCGTGGCGGCCTACTCCTACTTCGCCGGCTGCTCCACCGGAGGCGGCCAGGCACTGCACGAGGCGCAGCAGTTCCCAGACGATTATGACGGCGTCCTCGCCGGCGCCCCGGCCGAGAACCGCACCCATCTGCACACCGAGATCATCTGGCCCTACGTCGTCTCGCACCGCACGCCGGACAGCCTGATCCCGCCGGACAAGACGCAGCTGATCACGAACGCCGTGCTGGCCGCCTGCGCAACGCAGAGCGGCAGCCTGTCCTCGGACCGCTACCTGACCGAGCCGCGCGCCTGCCGCTGGGACCCAGAGCAGCTGCTCTGCCAGGCAGGCGCCAACGACACCTCGCAGTGCCTCACGCCGGCGCAGGTAGAGACGGCGCAGATGTTGTACGATGGCCCGCGCGACCCGCGCACCGGGCACCTGATCTACCCCGGCGTGCCACGCGGCAGCGAGAGCGGCAGCAGCTTCGACTGGGCGGCCCTGCAGGGCCTGTCGCCCGCCTTGCCGACAACCGAGCCGCTGTTCGACGCCCTGTTCTACTGGGCGTTCGGCCCGGACTGGGACTGGCGCAGCTTCGACTTCGACCGGAACGTGTTCCAGTTCGACGACGTGCTCGCCCGCATCCTGAATGCCAACAACCCCGACCTGACCCGCTTCCGGGCGCACGGCGGCAAGCTGCTCGGCTTCCACGGCTGGGCCGACGCCCTGGTGCCGCCGCAAGACTTCCTCAACTACTACCTGCGCGTCGGCGCCTGGCTGAGCATCTTCGATCGTGATCCGGCGCTTCCCGAAGCCTCAAACTTCGCCAGCCGCGTCGCCGAGAACTTCCGAGTGAACAGCGTCACCGAAAGCGACTTGGGCGTGCGTGCGTGGGGCGGGACCGTCACGGACAGTTCGGTCGACAACCGTCGGGCGCAAGAGTTCTTCCGCTTGTTCATGGCCCCGGGCATGGGCCATTGCGGCGGTGGCCCGGGGCCGAACCAGTTCTACAATGCGACCCTCAGCCCGGCGCCGGCGGACGCGCAGCACAACGCCCTGCTCGCGCTGCAGCGCTGGGTGGAGCAGGGGGTGCCGCCGCAGCAGATCATCGCGACCAAATACGTCAACGACGACCCGACCCAAGGCGTGGCGCAGACTCGGCCGCTCTGCGTCTTCCCGCAGGTGGCGCGCTACGGTGGCCAGGGCGATGTGAACGACGCGGCCAGCTTCGATTGCGTCATGGACGGCGACCAAGCCAATCCCCTGCCGGCGCCGGAGTTCCTGAAGTAGGGTCTGAACGTGTACGGGTGGGGCATACGCGACGCGCATGCCCCGCGTCGCTGTGAACTGGCAATGACTCGACGGGTCGCGACCCTCGGAAGTCCGGTGCGGTTCACCAGCGCGAGGCGATCCAATGCGGTCTTATGTCGCTGCTGCCACCTCTGCCGTGTTCGCGACGAGGTTTTCCCGGCCTTACCCTCCTGTCCATCGGTGTTTCAGGAGAAGGTTGAATGGGCGAGCTGCCTGTCGTGGACGCGCTGCGGAACAAGCGGTCGGAACTCGTGGGGCTGATGAGCCGCCTGGAGCAGCAGCTGGCGCAGCATCGTGGCAGCCTGACGCACCTGGACGCGACCATGCGGCTGTTCGATCCCGGCATGCCTTCCCACGACGCCGACCCGGCTCCGCAGCGGGAGCGGGTGTCGTGGTTCCGCCCGGGCGAATGCCGCCGGCTGATCCACGACGTGCTGCGCGACGCCCCGCAGCCGTTGG
>CAXSHI010000111.1:0-14203 GCA_964236755.1 uncultured Acetobacteraceae bacterium | reverse complement strand
CGACTAAACAGAAGTCAGGCCAATTCAACTCAAGGTAGTTGTGGAAACCGCGTCATAGCAATCACGGCATGATGCTCTGATCCTATCCCTCCACGCTCATCAGGGAGGAGGTCCAAGCATAGGCGCGGCCTTACCGTGGGTACTTGGCGTTGTCCAAGACGAGGGCGATCCCGGACGCATGGAGCGGCGCGAGCACGGCGTCGAGGCGGCGGGCCAGCAGCGCGCACCGGTTGTGCGTCGGATCACGACGGCCACGAAGGGCAACCCCTCGCCGTTCTCCACGGCGGCCTGCGGCCTGGCTGGCAAGGGACGTGTGCGCCCGGCGAAGAAGCTTGCCGATCCATTCATGCGCCAGTATGGCTACTCCGAGTCGGCTCGGCAGTGGCGGCCCCGATCACAGTGCACTCGCTGGCTCCCGAACAATCATGCCTTATCGTCCAGCGGTGCCATGCACGACGTTTCTCGCCCCTTAGATGCGGCCGATGGCCTCCCTTTGCACAAGGGGGATGCCGCGCCTTTTGCCATGTCGGGCAACCAGC
This sequence comes from uncultured Acetobacteraceae bacterium, assembly GCA_964236755.1. Taxonomy (GTDB): domain Bacteria; phylum Pseudomonadota; class Alphaproteobacteria; order Acetobacterales; family Acetobacteraceae; genus CAHJXG01. Next base: position 13,664 of record CAXSHI010000111.1, on the reverse strand, counting down.
TTCAGCCGGTCCTGGAACGCCTCGCGCTTGTTTTGGAGCGGGCGCTGGGGATGGAAGGGCACGCGCCGGCCGGCGAGGCCGAGTTGGCGCCGCACGAGGAAACGGCGTGGCAAGAGCCGGGGTTGTCGGACGCAGTCGTGCAGCAGTTGCGCTTCTCCGCACCGCGCTCCGGCCCGGCCATTTCCTACAAAGTCGCCGCTGGCCAAGCACGGGCGCTGCATCCAGGTCTTCTGTTATCCAAGGGCGCCCGGATTTCCTTTGATGCCTATCTCAATAGTTTCTACGAGCATTATTGGTCGAGCCACGCGCCGGTCGGGGACCTCACACTGCGACTCTTCGGCACCGGCGACGTCACAGTCGAGTTCTTCCGGGCGCTCCCCGACGGCTCGAGTTATCCGCTCGGGCACCGGCGCATCCGCCTCGACCTTCTTCAGGGCGCCACGGCAAGCGTTGCGCTCGATCCCTCGCCTGCGGGCGCAGGCCGCGTCTTCTTCGATGTGGCTGCCACGGCCAGGACGGTGATCCGGGCCGGGCACCTCGAAACGGGCACCACCCCGAGGCGGAAGGTGAGGCTCGGCATCGGGCTGTGCACCTTTAACCGCGAAGCGACGCTCGCCGCCAATCTCCGGCGCCTTGTGGCATCCCCCTACTGCCAATGGGCCTCGCCCCGGGTTGTCGTTGTCAACCAGGGCGATCCCTTTTCCTCCGGGGACATGGCGGCGCTTCTCGCGTCCGAGCGGGGCCGCATCGAGGTGGTCGAGCAAGCGAACCTCGGCGGCACCGGCGGCTTCACGCGGGCGGCCATGGAGATCGTGCAGGACGGCCGGTGCTCGCACGTCCTGTTCATGGACGACGACATCGAGTTCGACCCTGCGGTGTTGGTCACCACTCACGCCTTCGCTGCGCGCACCGTGGTGCCCACCGTGGTCGGTGGCGCCATGGTGGATTTGTTCCGGCCGGCCACGATGTACGAGGCCGGCGCGGTCATAGCTCCCAAGAACATCATCCACCCGGCGCTCCACAACCGGTCGCTCGACGATCCGGAAACCCTCAACGACCTCGCGCGCGAGATGCCCTGCCATTTCAACGGCTGGTGGTACTGCGCCATCCCGGCCGCGGCGTTTCGGGAGCACGGGCTGCCCTTGCCTGTTTTCATACGCGGCGACGACGTGGAGTACGGGACGCGCTTGACGGGTCGCGGCATGCCGACGGTTTCGCTCCCACCCGTCGCGGTGTGGCACGAACCGTTCTATGCGAAAGCGCCGGGCTGGCAGCGCTATTACGATTTGCGGAACCGGCTGATCTTCGCCGCCTGCCATCCTTCCGTCGCCCGTTTAGACCGGATGGTTGTGATCCTGCGACGACTGATCGACAGCGTGCTCAAGCACGACTACATGCACGCCGAGCTGGTCATCAGGGCTGTCGAGGACTTTTTGGCAGGCCCGACGGTGCTTGATGCGCCGCTGGATGCGCTGCACCGGGAGATTGCGACGCTTGCCGCCGCGAATGCGTCTCCCAAGCAAGCGGTAATCGCCAACGCGACGGCGGCTTGGCGTCCGCCGCCGCGCCGCCGCGGCTGGCGCCAACTTACGTTGCTGGCCGGACTGGCCGCGCTGTGCGCGGGGCGGGTGGAGGCCAAGCTGTGCCCTGACCGCGTTTTCGTTGACCAGTGGCACCCATGGATGACCATGCGGGTTTCGCAGTATAGCTTGTCGGACCGGATGCGCTCCTACCTGCAGGTGTATCGCTATGACCGGGCGAAGCTGCGCGGCTGCCTCCGGCGCGGCCTTGCGGTCGTATGGCGCTATGGCCGTGAGGCCGAGGGCGCCGCCGGGCAGTGGCGTTCTGCCCAGGACGAGCTTGCGGGCTGGACGCGCTGGGAACGCGCCCTGGGCTTGGCCCCGCATGCCCAGCCACGGTCCCGTCCGGAGTGGCCGTCCCACGGGCAAAGCGAAAGCACTGCCTTTCGCGCCGGGTAGCCGCCAATCCTGTGGTCGGGCGCGGGTGACGCCGGCGTGCCCGTGGATGGGGCGGCGCTCAGTATGCAGTGTGGTAAAAGTACTCGAAATTCACCGGCATCCGGCCCTGCCTCATGGGATGATCGAATACATGCGCGAAATAGATGCAATGATGCCATAGCCTGGGAAAATCATCGGTTCTCACGATTTTCTGCTCGATCTTGCGAAGATCATGCTGTTCGTTGAACTCGCGGATGGCCAGGCCTTCGCCAGCGTAGGTCGTCTGCAGGACGCCGATATAGGAGTCGTCAACCCAGACCGGGATGACCGGCGCGAGGTGGGTGGCTTCTGCGCTGAATATCTTCAGGGCCGAAACCGTGGAATGGTACTGATCGACGTCGAGGGAAACAAAGCCGATGGGGGCCTCGGCACTCCCATGCGCGCGCAGAAAGGGCGCCAGGGTGTCCTTGCAATCACCGATGATCAGCTCGCAGTTGCCCGGCAGCTGCGCCGCCAGCTCCATGAAGTCCGGCATGGCATACGTGCCGCCGGTCCAGATCTCGGGGTGATCCCGCCAGTCGGCGACCGCCGGGAGACCCGCGCCCGTGTCGAAGCCGTAGATGCGGAATTCAACGCCCAGGGTTTGGTGAATGAAGTCTGCGATCTCGCACATGTTCTTCAGGCCGGAACCGCGGAAGACGCCGAACTCCACGGCCGACACCTTGGCGAGGGACATCCGCAAGGCTGTCTCGGCGGCCAAGATCATGCAATAGGCATAGTGGCTGCGGTGGTAAAGGTTCCGCCGAACTGCGAGATGCCCTATCTGCCGGTTGTGCTCCGCGGTGTGCGCGACCACCCTGGACAGCGCCCTGTGCGCTTTTCCCGGCTCCGAGACGGAGATGACCTGGCCCGGCGGCAGGCCTTTTTGCCGAAGAAATCCGACCGCCCCGGCGTACTCCTCGGCCGAGTCCTTGAGGATAACGGGATCCTCGGTGATCACGACCGCTTCCAGCCTATCCAGCGCCACCTCGTCGAACCCGAAAACCTTTTGTCCGTGGAACTGGCGCCCGTCGAAATCCGGCCGCCGGTCCGCCAGGGCAAAATCCGGGTGGTCGGCGAGGCCGTAAACCTCGATCAGGCCGATGGCGCGCGGCTCCGCCCCGAGGAACACGATCCTGGGCCTTGCGACGGCGACGGGAGGAGCGGGACGTGGAGCTTCGGATGCGGTATCCTCCGCGGTCCGGCGGCCGAGGAAGCGTTCGAGCTCGCGGACCCGCCGCTCCAAGTCGTGGACGCGGTCGACCGAGATGTCCTCTCCGTCGTTCTCGGCCGTTTCGTGCTCACTTCTGGTCATCCATGGCCTCCTTGGGAACAGCGGTTCGGGAAAGGCGGCCGCCTCACCCGGCCACCGCTCGGCAGTGTAGCCCCGAAGAGGCTGGACGTCAGCGCGATGTCGCGCCTCGCCCGGCCGTTGTGGATGAGGTATGTGGCGCCGAACCAGGCTCAGCTTGAACGAAGGCGGGCGCCCGAGGTCAGAAAGGAAATGTCCTCCGGCCGGGTCCGGGCGTCGCCGGCCGGGGGTCCATGCACCGTGCCCCAGGAGCATCACCTCTTGCATTCCGATCACTTCCTGCCGCGCACCTGGACTCCGGTGGGGTGGCGAAGCATGCCGGCTGGCCAGCGTCCTCCCGAGAAGAACCGGCGCGGCCCGCTCGGACCCGCTCAAGGAGGCCGGCACCCAGGCCATGGCGCCATGGGGCGCTCCCGTGAGCTGCTTGTCGCTTTCCTCGCCCTGTTCGCGCCCGTTTCCGTGGGGGCGCAGTCGGTTGGGGCGCCGCCGCCCCAGGATCTCGGTTTCCAGGACATGGCCGCCTTCGCCCTTCCGCCCCTGAAGGACGCGCCCGACACCCCGCTTGGACGGGCGAGCGCGGGGCTTCAGGTCATCTCCCGAGCCCGCCGGCTGGGCCTGGACGGCCGTGCGGCTTCCGAAGCTTGGCGGCAGGCGGGGATTCAGCTCGATCAGGCCCGCGCCGCCGTGGACGCGGTCCGGCAGGAGGGCGGCGGGGACATCGTCGTCTTCGAGGGCGAGCGCGCGTCGGAGCTGAACAGGGCGCTGGCGGACGCCCGCTCATTGCGGATCCGGGTGGCCAGGACGCGCCTCGTCGTGGACGAGCCGCTGCGGATCGGGCGCGACGGCATGCGGCTCGACCTCGGCCAGACCGAGCTGGTCGCCGCCGCCGGGTCGAGCACTCCGTATATGGTAGAAATCGAGCACGTGCGGGGCGCCTCGCTGGTGGGCGGCGTTTTCTCCGGCCCGGGAGCAGGCGTGCTCGTTTCCCAGAGCGCGCGGGTGGTCGTCGCGGATGGTCGCTTTGAGGGCCTGGGTGGGGAGGGGATCGTCGTCACCGGCTCGCGAAGCATCGTGGTGTGGGGCAATCGGCTTTCCGCGCTCGGGCGGGCGGGCGTGCTGCTGCACGGGGCCACCCGCGAAAGCGTGGTCGCCGACAACGATGTCCACGACAACCGCGGCGCCTCGAACTGGCAAGCCGGCGTGGTGGTCACCGACCGCAACGCGGACCTGGCAGGCAGGCCGCTGAACCTTTTCGAGCAGGACGGCTACTGGGCGCTGGCCCAGCCGATCACGAGCCGGCTTTCGACGCCCCGCCGCAACTTGGTCGCCCTCAACCGCATCGTCCGGAACCAGGCCTCGGGGATTTATTTCGACGGCGCCATGGAGAACATCGTCGCCGGCAACCTGATCCAGGGCAACGCCAAGGAAGGCATGTGCCTCGACAACGGCTCCACCGCGAACGCGGTGGCGCTGAACACCATCGAGGAGAACGGCAAGCGGTGGGGCGGCAGCGACGAGGACCTCAAGCGCGACTTCATCGCCGGCTTCGGCCGGCTCGCCGACGGGTCCGCGGCGGCCAAGGTGCCCGGCCTGTCGCTCGACAACGCCGCATACAACTTGGTTTATGGGAATGAGGTGCTCGGGAACTACGGCGGCGGGATCAAGATGGTGCGCACCGGCTACTTCAACGTCGTCGGCCTGAACACGCTGGTCGACAACAACAGGGGCCGAAGCGACCGTTTCCACTTCTTCGGCATCGAGGTGGGCGCGGCGAAAGCGGACGCCCCGGCGGCCGACCTCGACTTCGCGCCGAGCCGGGGCAATATCGTGTTCTCCAACCTGATCCGGGGTCCCCACTACGCCGGCGTCTTTTTCGCGGAAGGCTCGGACCGCAACGACCTGTTCGACAACTCCATCTTCGGCGCGGCGAACTGGGCGATCGAGTCCGCGGTTCGGCAGGACAACGCCATCCTGAACAATCTTACCAACCTGCCGTCCAGGAATGCCGGCCCCGGCCTCGATCCTCGGCTTCCGGCGCTGACGGCCGGTCATTACGATTGAGCGGGCGCGGCGCGTGGTTCCCGGGCCGGCAGCGTCCGGACCGGCCGTCCGCTCGCGCCGCGCTCGGCCGACGCCGCCATCGCACCCGAGTGCCACGTTGGCGCCCGACCAAGCGTGAAAGGCCGGAACGTGGCGCGCAGGCCGGAAACGGATCGGCGGCAGGCAGACTTCTTCGGCGCTCCTGTCCCGACGCCAGCCGCGCCGGAGCAGCGTTCAACCCCAAAACCGAGACCCAAGCAGGGGATCAGGCATCAGTCACCGCCATCGGACATCGAGGAGGCACCTTTACGCGACAGCATCGACGTGCTGGCCGCACGCTTGTCCCGCACCGAGTGGAACGAGCTCGCCGCCGGGCTGCCCGACGATGTTCTCGCGCACTTGGTCATCGCCGCCGTCCGACAGCTCCGTCGCCGGCTCACGCGTAGCCGCGGACGTAGCGGCAAAGGCCGCACATCCGCCCTGGAACGCTCAGCCCAGCAACTCATTGCCGAGTTGCGCGGCCAGGGCGAAAACGGCGACGATTGGTAGGCGGGATGGCATGGAGCTTCATAGTGCTCCCGGCCCAGCAAGCAGCATGCCTTGCTGGAAAGCTGGAGAACGTAGGCCAAGCAGGACGACGCGACTGGAAAAGCGGAGCAGGGCCGAGTCGCAGAAGAATCGGCGACCAACCGCAGTAAGTCTGGCGCCGCCGTGGCTGCCGCCCAGGACAGCAACGCTGTTCGGGCGCGGTCAGCACTCGCTTGTGTCGTGCTGATCCAGCACCGCCGAGCCCGCCTGCCAGGCTTCCGCCGACGTGCGGAGCCGAGTGGGCGCGCTCCGCACGGTCCTGCCATCTTCCTCGTCATAGATCTTCCAGCCATACCGCTTGAGGCCGCTTCCCACGAAGCAGACCCGAAGACGAAACCGCGAGTGTCCCCGGATGAGAGGCAGAGGCGTCGGCGCCAGGTGCCGGGCCGTGCGGTGCAGCATCACGGATCAGCCGAGCTTCAGGTTGGCCGCAGCCTGCTTTCCACGTTCCGCGATCACGTCGTAGGTGACCTTCTGGCCGTCGTTCAGGGTGCTGATCCCTGCCGCCTGCAAGGCAGTGATGTGCACGAACACGTCCTTGCTGCCGTCCTGCGGCTGAATGAAGCCGAAGCCCTTGTCGCTGTTGAACCACTTCACTGTTCCAGATGCCATGTTGATCGCCTTTGCTTGGGAATGACTCGGAATCTAGACGAGGCTCAATTGGGTTGCCAACCTCGTTGAAGCCGGAACATGGTGGCTGCGGTCGAGTTTTTCGGGCAGCGCGGTCTATCTGCTCTACGTTTGCGCAGGTATCCGCCAGCCGGCCAGGCACTCGGATAACCGGTCCAGCTCAAAACCTGGACGGAACGGCAAAGGATAGGACACTGCAATTTTGATCAAGGCTGCCTGCCGCTTATGGAGGCTTGCTGGCGGTCAAATTGAAGAAGGGGCATCCGGGAAAGGCTGGAACGGCTTTTGGGTGCGGACGACAGCGTGCGCGTAGACCAGGAGCTTGCGGGCGACGGCGACCAGGATGACCTCGGGCGGCTTGCCAGCTGTGGTCAGCCGTCCGATGAACTCAGCCAGTACCTTGTTGTGCCGTCTGGCGCTTAAAGCGCACATGTAGAGCAGGCTGCGCAGGCGTTCAGCTCCGATACGACTGATCTTTCCTCGCCGACGCACGGACGTGCCGGAGCCGTGCTCGCTGGGCGATAGTCCGACGAAGGCCGCGAGTGCCTTGGGCGTGAAGTCGGCGATGTCCGGCGAACCTCTCGGTTCGACGTTCGGCAGTTCCGCCAGCAGGATGACGGCCGAAACTTCGCCAAAGCCGGTGATGCCGCGTATGAGGGCCAGGTTCTTGCTCAAGACCGGATCGGCGGCGATCAGGTGGCGCACTTCGTTCATCACCGCCTCAATCTGCCCATCGAGCCATTCGATGCGGGCGGCAATGGAACGTGCAACCGCGGGCGAGGCGAAGCCTGCTTTCTGGCGGTTGAGTTCCTGGACGCGAACTGCTTCCAGCGCGTCGCATCGGCGGACCGGCTCGCGCAACTCACGCAGGTGCGCCGCGGCCGGAGCCCAGGCGGGCGAGCGTGCATACGGCAGAAGCAGGCAACCAGGCCTGCGTCGAGCTGATCCGTCTTATTGCGCGCGAGCTCGCTTTGCGCATAGGCTTTGATACGTGCCGGATTGGCTACGCTGACCTGAACTCCTTGTGCGTGCAAGAAGTCAGCAAGCTCCAGCCCCCAGTTGCCGGTTGCCTCCATGCAGGCGTGCAAGGCAGAAGCCGGATCGGGACGGTGCTTGGAAAGCCAGGCCAGCAGCTGCTTGAACCTGGCTTCCGTATCGGAGAAGGCGGCGTGCCTGATGCGCTCGCCAAGCAGCAAGGCTGCATCGAACTTGGCTTTGCTGATGTCGATGCCGATGATGTCCATGGAACCTCCACAATGGTGACCTGGCCCCACCTCTCCCCGGCCATCCTTGTAATCAGGCTGTCCAGCCAAGCCGGCGCCCCACATACCATCCAGCCGAGAGGTGGTCGCTGTGGCGGGGCCCAATCTGCCCTACAAGCTCATTGGCCCAGGAAGGCAACAGGCTCACCGCCACAGTGCCTGCAACGGCCAATTGCAGACACCGCCGCCAACTTACAAGGAACGGCAGCGTTTCGGAGACGATGTGGCCGGCGGCCTGGCTACGGCTCCTTCGGGTCCGGGTCGATGCCGAGTTCCTGGCGCACGTGGGCGAACGTCACGGGGTTGGCGAGGCGCCGCTCGGCCATCATCGCCAGCAGCGCCGCCAGGCCCGCCTCGGTGAGGAACAAGCGCGGCGGCCAGGGTGTCGGCTGGAGGCGCATCAGCCCGCGGTCGAGCAGCCCCTTGGCCACCAGCGGCACCTTGGGCTGGCCCGCCTGCGAACCGCCCCGCCAGGTCCGGAGCTGGAAGCCGTCGGCGACGCTGGGCCAAGTCGAGAAGAACCGGTCGAGCTTGCGGCGTATGGTGTCCCGCTCGCCAGGCGTGAAGGCGGCAGGGCCTGCGGTGAGATCGGATGCGCTCATGGCGTGCTGTGCAGCATCTGGAATCCTGACATCCCTCCCGAGAGCGGAAACAAGGTCGCGCAGGTGAGCGTGGCGCAGGGATCGGATGGTTGGTGCTGAGGAGCTGGGTGGCGTAGGAGATTGCCCTTCCCAGCCCCTGGGTGCCCATCTTGCCGTTCAAGCTGAACCAGGACCGCCGCCGACATGTCCCGCGGCAGCAGCACAAGGCGACAAATCGGCCGGCCTACGACGCGAGCCTGCGTGAGCGCGGCAGCTTGACTGTGTGGTTCACCGATGAAGCAATCGCAGCATGGATAGCCGAGCCGCGCACGACGCGTGGTGGCCAGCCCTCGTATTCGCCGCTTGCCATTCTGACGGCGCTGACCTTGCGTACGGTGTTCCGCCTGGCCTATTGGTAGGCCGAGGGCCTGCTCGGTTCCGTCGTCAGGCTGCTTGGCCTCAGCTTGCGCGTGCCGGACCATACAACGCTGAGCCGGCGTGCAGCGACGCTGGGCGTGCCGCGGCCACGGCGGCTCAGCACCGGTTCTGATAGCGAGCTCCTGCACCTGCTGGCGGACAGCACAGGGCTGAAACTGTGTGGCAAGGGCGAATGGCTGCTTGAGAAACACGGGACAGCGACACGCCGGTCGTGGCGGACCCTGCACCTCGGCGTGGACGCCGGCACCGGTCAGATCGTGGCCTCCACGCTGACTTCCAAAGAAGTGGACGACGGTTCCCAGGCCGGTCCCTTGCTCGACCAAGTCACGGGCGCGGTGGCGTCGTTCACCGGCGACGGCGGCTACGACCAGGACAGCGTGTCTGCGGCTGTCGCCGAGCGCCATCCCAAAGCGGCAATCGTCGTGCCGCCGCGTTCCACGGCCGTGCCGAGCGAGACGGCCGAGAGTGAGCCGACACAGTGCGACCGCCACCTCCAGCACGTCGAACCGAGAGGTTCGCCGGACATTGCCGAGCACGGGCGAATGGGATGGCAGAAAGCATCTGGATACACCAAGCGCGCCCGGGTCGAAGCCACCATGGGCAGATGGAAACTGGTGATCGGCGACGGGCTGCGCGCGCATACCGATAAGCGCCGGATGACCGAGGTGAAGATCGCCATCCACGCGCTCAACCGCATGTTGGACTTCGGTCGCCCCAGCTACGTCTGCATCGCCTGACCTCAGACGGGAATGGGGTCGGTGCCCCCGCACCAAGGATCCATGCACCACGCTATCATACGCCTGTCCCTCATGTGGCCAAAGACATCGGACCGCAATTTGTGTTGGGGTGGACGGCCCCCACGGCATATGTGCCAAGATCGGAGCACCAACGTCGGTCAGCGCAGCTCCGTGAGGGTCGGCGCCCCGGCGCCCCGCTCGATCCGCACCGGCCTGCGCTCGCCGGGTGGCAGCGCGTAGGAGATTGCGTCCGGCAGGCGAAAGTCGCCGCGGGCGTCGCAGCGCAGATGGATCTGCTGCGGCGTCCAGGACAGGTCGCAAGTCAGCCGGGTCGCCGGGCCGTTCTCGGTCAGCCCGTCATCCTCGACCAGCACGAAGCTGCTGCTGCCATGGCCCGGCCCGGGGTACAGCCGCAGCAGCCGCGAAGGCTCGTCGTGCAGGCGCGCCATGTCGGGGCTGGCGGTCATCGGCAGGATCGCGCCGGCGGGCGTCAGCAAGGGCAGCCGGTCGAGCGGCGCCGGCAGCTCGGCCGGCCCGCAGGGCAGGGCGGCGCCGGAGTGCACGTCGAACCAAGCCTCCGGCCCCAGCGGCAGCCGCACGAGCCGGGTCCGCTCGCCGGGGCGCACCACGGGCGCCGCGAGCAGGAAGGGTCCGAGCATCAGCTCGTCGCAATCGTCGATGCAGCCGGGGTCGTCCGGGAACTGCAGGAACGTCGGGCGGATCACCGGCTCGTGCCGGTCGGCCGCGCGGTGCATCAGGCTATACAGGTACGGCATCAACCGGCAGCGCAGGCGGATCGCGTCGCGGATCGCGGGCAGCGCCTCCGTGTGCAGCCACGGGCTGTTGTAGGCGTTGTCCGGCTTCCAGCTGTTCATGGCGAAGCGGGGATGCACGACGCCCGCCTGCGTCCAGCGGATCAGCAGCTCCGCATCCGGCAAGGGGCCTGCGAACCCGCCGATGTCGTGCCCGGTGTTGTACAGGCCCGAAAGCGACATCTGCAGCCCGGTCCGCAAGTTCCAGCGCAACGACTCCCAATTCGTCGTGTTGTCGCCGCTCCAGCTTTGCCCATAGCGTTGCACCCCCGGCAGGCCGGCGCGCGTGACGGTGAAGGCGCGCAAGGCCGGGGCTTCGCGGCGCTGCCGTTCCAGCGTTGCACGCGTCATCAGCAGCGATTGCACCGGGCGCAGCAGGGCGAGCGGCGCCGGCGTGCCGAAGCCCGCGCACTCGGCGGCCTCGTCCCACAGCTCGTACTCGTTGTTGTCGTTCCACCCGGCGTCGATGCCGGGCGCCAGCACGCTGCGGGCCAGGCCGTCCTGCCACCAGGCGATTCCGGCCGGGCTGGTGAAGTCGATATGCGCGCCCTCCCCGTCCCAGAACTGCGACAGCAGCGGCGCCCCGGTCTCGCCGTCCTGCACGAACGCGCCGGCGGCGGCGGCCTCCGCGTACTGCGGATGGTCGTCGAGCAGGCAAGGCTTGAGGTTCGCCACCACCCGCATCCCCGCGCCGTGGAAGCGCGCCATCAGGCCTTCGGAGTCTGGGAACTTCTCGCGGTTCCACTGGAACACGTACCGTTTCGGCCCGATGGAGGTATAGCCGGAGCCGAAGTGGAAGGCGCTGACCGGAATGTCCTCTGCCTGGCAGCGGTCGATGAATGCCTCGATCCGCGCCTGTGCGTCCGGCGCGTCGGCGAGGCCCATCGCCGTTTGCGCGTAGCCGAGCGACCAGCGCGGCGGCAGCGCCGTGCCTCCGGTCAGCCGCAGGAACGCGGGCGTCACGTCCGAGAGCCGCGGCCCGGCCATCACGTAAAGGTCGAGGTCGCCGTCCTCCGCCTCGTAGCCGCGGAACAGCCCGTGGTAATTGTCGTGCTCCGCGCCCAGGTCGAAGGCGGCGGCAGCGTGGTTGTCGTACAGCAGCCCATAGGCGCTGCCGGTCGCGCCGTCCTGCGCCAGCAGGAACGGCCAATGCTTGTAGAGCGGGTCGCCGCTGCGCGGGTCGTAGCCGAGAGCGTCCCGCATCGCGACGCGCAGCCGCCGTCCGTGCAGGTCAAGCGGGCCGGTCTTGTCGCCCAGGCCGTAGTACCGGTCGGCCGGGTGCCGGGAAAGGTAGTGGGCCACCGCCGTGCCGCGGCGGGACAGCATCCACGCCATGCCGGGCCGGTCCGCCAGGAACACCCGGCCATCCGGACGCATCCAGGTCAGGCGGAACGGGTCAAGCCGGATGCGGACGGTGAACGCCGCCGTTCCCAGCGTCAGCCCGCCGTCCCCGCGGGTGATGGCGGGTGGCGGCCAGGCGCTTTCCTCCATCCGGTCCCGCCCTTCCCACGGCACGTCGGCCGCGCCCGGCGCCCGCACCATCCAGGTCCGCGGCTGCCGCGGGACGCCGCCGCGCAGGAACAGCACGCGCGCCAGGTCCTCAGCCAGCAAACTGACCCGGCAGGTGACGCCATCCCCGCAGTCCAGCACGACGCCGTGCGGGGTTTCAGCGAGCAGGCCGGCGCGGCGGACGGGCCGCATCAGCGCGCCAACGCGGTGCCGTCCGCGCCGAAGACGTGCAGGTGCTCGGGCGGCAGGCGCAGGCTCACGGTCTCGCCAGGGCGCAGCCGGGTCTGGCCGGCCACTTGCAGCACCGCGTCGTGCTGCGCCAGGCGCACGTAGCTCAGCCCGCCCAGCTGCTCCACCGCGGTCACGGTTGCGGGCGCCCCGTCCGGCGCCGTTTGCAGGTGCTCGGGCCGAATGCCGAGCATCACCGCGTCCCCCGGGCGCAGGCCTGGCCGGGGCGGGACGGCGATGCTCCCCAGGCCGTCCACCGAAAACCCGTCCGCCTGCGCGACGCCCGGCAGGAAGTTCATCCGCGGCGAGCCGATGAACCCGGCGACGAACCGGTTGGCCGGCTCGTTGTACAACGCGAGCGGCGGCCCGGCCTGCTCCACCTGGCCCGCCCGCAGCACGACGATCTTGTCGGCCATCGTCATCGCCTCCACCTGGTCGTGCGTCACGTAGATCATCGTCGTGCCCAGGCGGCGGTGCAGCGACGCAAGCTCCGCCCGCATCTCGACCCGCAGCTCGGCATCGAGGTTGGACAGCGGCTCGTCGAACAGGAAGATCTCTGGTTCCCGCACGATGGCCCGGCCGATGGCGACGCGCTGCCGCTGCCCGCCAGACAGCGCGCCGGGCCGCCGGGCTAGGAACGGCTCAAGCCGCAGCATGCGCGCCGCCTCGGCGATGCGGGCCTCGATCTCCGCCTTGGAGGTCGCCAGGTTCTCCAGCCCGAACGCCATGTTCTGCCGCACCGTCATATGCGGATACAGCGCATAGGACTGGAACACGAGCGCCAGGCCCCGCCGCGCCGCCGGCAGGTCGTTCACCCTGCGCCCGCCGATGACGACATCGCCCGCGCTGACCGGCTCAAGCCCGCAGATCATGCGCAGCAGGGTCGACTTGCCGCAGCCGGACGGGCCGACAAAGGCCACGAACTCGCCGTCCGCCACATGGAGGTCCACGCCCCGGATCACTTCCACGTCGCCGAACCGCTTGGCCACGCCGCGCAGGCTGAGGCCCGCCACCGCTACTTCACCCCCGCCGAGGCGATGCCCTGCGTGATGTGCCGCTGCAACGCTAGGAAGATGAGCGTGACCGGCAGCAGGGTCAGCACCGTCATCGCCAGCAGCAGGTTCCACGAAGTGGTCAGCTCGCCCTGGAACGCATTGAGCGCGAGTTGAAGCGTGAACTGCTCCGACCGGTTCAGCACCACCATCGGCCACAGGAAGTCGTTCCAGCGCCACATGACCGAGAAGATCGCGAGCACCGCCAGGGCAGGCGCGCTGAGCGGCAGGACAATGCGCCAGAACACCCGCCACTCGCTCGCATGGTCCATGCGGGCGGCATCCAGCAGCTCGTCGGGCAAGGTGAGCATGTATTGGCGCAGCAGGAACACGCCAGTCGGCGTGGCGACGCCGGGACAGATGACGCCCCACAGCGAGTTCACGAGGCCAAGCTGGGAGGCGATCAGGTAATTGGGCACCAGCACGATGGTGGGCGGGACCATCAGGGTCGCCAGGATCAGCAGGAACACCACCCCGC
>CAXSHI010000110.1:0-14260 GCA_964236755.1 uncultured Acetobacteraceae bacterium | reverse complement strand
ACTAAACAGAAGTCAGGCCAATTCAACTCAAGGTAGTTGTGGAAACCGCGTCTTAAGTGCGCGTAGCGAGTTCTGAAGACTTTTGCGCATCGTGGCATGGTCATAGGAGCGGCGCGGATACTCGATCATCTGCAGCCTGCTCATCGCTGACCGTGCTTTTCGGAGCGGGCGGGCCATTGCTCCCAACGGTCCGAGAAAAGGCGTCGGCAACAATCCAAATTCGGTGGTGATGGTTATGGATTGCCTGTTTTGGGCCAAGAACTTTCCAATAGTAACCTCCGAAAATCCGTCGCTGTAGAACGGAGACGTATCAAAATTAGTAATTCCTAAGTCGAGAGCGCGGTTCAGAAGTTGCTTTCGAGCGGCATCGTCCGAAGGCAGATGAACGTGTGCAAGTCCAAGTCCGATTCTGGAAATCTTAAGGCCGAATCTTTTAATCAATGTTTTAGCAGCCAAAGTACCAGGCGGGTTGAGCTTGATCGCTGAAGGAAAGCCCGATTGCTTCCGAGTGTCGTCACTCATCGTTTGTTACCGGCTTGGGACAATATTTGATGGTCGGTTTTGCACGATCAGAATGCGTGGCGTGTCGATCGCCTCGAATTCTAGCAGCAGTCGATGTTCTTCGCGCTGGACCACCGCGCAAAAGACACTCTGGCCAGTAATTGGATCGAATGCCTGAACCTGCTCAACAGGTCCAAGCCCCTCAACCTGCACCCGCATCCGCTCGGGTGGCCAATCAGCGCGCACGTCGCGTGTCATGACGTAGTAGACGACTGTGACGCGCCCAGAAGCGCGTTGAAACGGCAGTAGAACCAGGCAGTCGGAGGCTTGCAGCGGCGGCACGCCGGCACCCTCGTCACCGGCAAAGAGCGCGCTGCTCGCCGCCGTAGTTGGCTGGACCGAGAACGTGAGGTGCCGCAACGGCAGGCGTGGCGGGCCGGTTTCGTCCGAGCCGCAGATCAGCTCGATGGCGGACGCCAGCGCGCGCAACGCCGGCGTGGACGCGCTCGGCAGCACCGCGTCGATCAGCCCGAATTCGGCCACTGAGCCAACCGCGTTGAACAGGTAGGTGCGGGCCACGCCGATGCCGATGAAGAACAACCCCGCCCTAAGATAGAACTTCGTCTTCAGCCGCTCGCTGGCTTGGCGGTCGGACACCCCGACATCGCGCGGATTGACGCCGATCTCCGTCAGCCAAACGTCAACGGGTGCTGGGCGGCCATCCACCTGGCGCGCCAGCCGTCCATGCGCTGTGCCGTAGATCTCGTTCGGCGTGTCGATAACGTCGCGCAGCAGGGTTTCGGTCTGAATCGCCGCTGCGCAGTACTCTGGGAAATAGGCGACATAGGACGGAACGAAATGGGTCGGCTGGGCATCTGGCCCCAGCGCGACGAGGCGGGTCTCCTCGTCACGGGGAAATTGCTTGGCCGGAGGGTAAGGGTGCTTGCTGATGGCCGATACCCGCGGATGTTGGCGAGAGGACGCGACCCAGGGGATGGTGCTGGCGAAGCCGTTGGCTAGGGCGACGCCGGCGTAGCGCGCCGGGTTGGCCGCCATATGCGCCGCGGTCCGTGCTGGCAGCTCGACCCAGATCGCTTCCTCCTGCGCCTGCGCTTCGGGCGGCTTGAGATCATAGTAGTTATGAATCGAAAGGAATTGGGATCCGAAGGTCAGCTCGTTCCACACCTCCATGTCAAAACCACGGTCCAGGTCGCTGTCCGGGCCGAGGATCGTACCGGCGACATCGGCGACCAGGTCCACATAGCGCAGCCAGCCGGCAATCGTCGCCTCATTCCGTTCTGTACCGGGCGTCGAGAACGGTTCGTAGCGCAGGGTGGCGAGTTCCAGCATCGACCCCGCTGGAAGCGTCCTGGGAAACGGTTTCGAAAGCTGCAGGAGCCCGCCCTCGATACGCGTCACGAGCAGGTCGGCCATGATGTTCGTGACCGGGTCGGTAATGCCCGTGCGATTCGACACGATCCCGGTCGTGACCGTGACCAGCACCGACCGGTCGCCAGCCGTCACCGGGTTGACCAAACGCGCCTCGGTACGCTGGAACGGCGTGGGCTGGCCATGGTGGGCATTGAGCAGGATCAGCGGCCGGATCCGTGCCCGTCGGCAGGCAAACAGCAGCCGCCGCACGCTGCCTTCATTGAGCAGGCGGGTCTCGGTGCTGAAATCCACCTCGCCCCAACCGATCTCAAGCCGCAGCAGGCGGATGCCGTGCCGGGCCAGGGTCTCGACTGCGGCGGGATGATACGGCTTGGTGACATCCTCGACCACTGCGCCGACCGATTGCGTCAGCAAGGAGGCCGGAACGGTTTTGGTGACCGCGCGCCAGGGCTGCAGCCAATGGGACCGGGACCCGAACGGCAACCGGGACAGCAGGTCGGGATCGGCATAAACCTTGAATGGCGGCCTCCCCGTTGCCGAAGTCGGCGAGCCGCCTGCCGCCTGCAGGCGGGCCGGACGCAACGCCGCGGCGGCAGCCCCGGCCAGCCCTTGGCGACGGGACAGGACGATGCTCACGCCCCGCGCTCCGAACCGGCATCGGCCCACGCGTCTGCGACGATCTGGCGGCGTCGCCAGGACAACGACAGCGCATTGGCATAACCGACGCAGAACCAAAGAGTGGCCGCTTGCACGCCCATCGCGTTGGCAAAGACGAGGCTGGCGATGTTGGCGAAGGCCGCCACCGCCGCCGCCAGCGCAGCAGCCGATCCGGTGGCGCGCGCGCCAGCCAAGGTTTGTCCGAGCACGGCCAGGATGCCCCCCAGGTAAACGGTGCCGCCGATCCAGCCAAGCGCCACGTAGATCGCCACGGGCCCGGCGTCAATCACCACTTGGCCTTCCCCCGCGGCGACCGCGCCGCGGCCGAGGACGGCGATGCCGCGACCGAGCGGGTTTGCGTCCATCATTGCCGGCGCCCGCTCGTAGGTCAGCCGGCGGTCCTCGGCGCTCACGTCGTGTTCCAGTTCGTTGACCGTGCTGAAGCGCTTGACAATGCGCTCGCTGCTGTCGATGTCGGTCGACATGACGTAGGTGCCGATGGTCCCCATCACGGCCACCATGACGCACACCGACTTCACCACCGTCCAGAACACCGTGGCGCGGCCGAGCAGCACGGCGCAGCACAGCCCGAGCAGCATGGTGCCGACCGAGCCGCGCACCAGCGTCAGTAGCAGCAAAAGGCCGGTCATCGGCAGCACGACGAGCAGCAGCTTGGTGCGGAAATGCAGCGCCAAAAGCAGCGCCGTGCTGATCCAGGCAGCCAGCGGCCCCGGCATGTTCATCGTGCCGAACAGGCGAATGGTGTAGGGCAGCGGGCCACCCAGTTCGATCAGCCCAGAGTCGCGGATCCAAGCGTTGTCCCAGTCATTCGGAGCGACGTACTGTTGCAGTCCGTAGAGCGTGATGATCGTCAGGTTGAAGGTCAGGAAAATGCGGATGTGCGGCTCCGCCTCCTCGATGCGGTCGGCAAGCGAGATCAGGTAAAAATAGTAAAGCAACGGCGCCACCCAGTCCGCCGCCGCCACCAAGCCCGGCATCACCTCGCCTAGAACGAGGTTCACGTTCATGCCGTATAAAAGCGGTACTGCCAGCAGCAGCCCAAGCCGGCCTTCCCGCGTGCCGAGCAGCCTCGGGCTTCGCAGCACCCCCAACACCATGAACACGGTCATGACGTTGGGGGTGGCCAGCATCGGGCTCGTCGGGTCGAAGCCGACATTGTAATCGACGATCCGTCGGAACAGCGGCGTGAGCGTCCAAAACCAGAACGTGAGCGTCAAGTAGTACCAGGGCGAGCGCCGGATCGTCGCACCGGCCGCGGCGAGCGCCGCCAGCAGGAAGAATATCCGCGCCGGCGCGGCCGCGCCGACGCGCGCCAGCATGGCGCTGGCCAGCCCGATGCCGAGAACCAGAAAAAGCTGGAGGATGGCGCCGAGCACCGCCATCTGCCACACGCCGGCCCGCACGCGGGCAGGCGCATGATGCGGGAAGGACGCCTGCCCATGCGCTGCCGCCCGGCCTGCAACAAGCCGGCTCACGCGATCCCCGCAGCGGCCCGCCGCGCGAGGGCCGCTTCTTGCAGTAGGTCAAGGTAGCGGCGGGCCATGCTCGGCCAGGAGTGCCGCTCGGCCAAGGCGCGTCCTGCGCGCCCCATGGCGCGGCGGCGGTCGGGATAATCCGTCAAGTCACGCAGCGCGGCGGCAAGCGCCGTCTGGCTTTCGCTGTCCGCGAGCACCACGCCGGCCTCCGGCGCGACCAACTCGGCGCCGCCGGCGCTTTCGGCCGTCACCACCGGCAGCCCGCTTGCCAGCGCTTCCAGCAGCACCAGAGAGCACGCCTCGTAGCGCGACGGGAACACCAGCATGTCGGTTGAGCGCATCAGCGCGGGCATATCGCGTTGAAAGCCGATGAAGTGCACCCGGCCGGCAACGCCGTGCGTATGCGCCAGGGCGGGGTAGGGCGTGCCTTCGTGCCGGCCTGCCACCGCAAGGTGCAGCCCCGGCACGTGGGGCAAGCTGGCCAGCACGGTGTCCAGGTTCTTGCGCGGGGTCCTGAGATCGCCGGCGAACAACGCGACCGGCACGCCTTCGGGCAGCCCGAACCGTGCCCGCTCGGCGGGACCCGGGCGGAATTCCGCAGTGTTGACGCCGTTGGTGATGGTTGAGACGCGCGCCGCCGGCACGCCGAGCCGCAGCAGATCCCGCCGCACGCTTTCGGACACTGCAACAACCCGTTCCGAGCGGCGGAACGCAGCGATCTCAAGCGCGGCGTTGAGGCCGTTGTAGGCCCGGGCATATAGCGAGCGCGCATCGCGTCTCAGTTGCCAAGGGTGGTAGCGCGAACGCACCCAGGAGCCGTGCACGAAATGCACGGCGTTCACGTCGCATGGCGCCCAGGTCACGAAGCCGTTCGCCAGCAGCGCGTCGCAGCCGCCGTGCGCGTTCCGCAGGGCAGCGTAGGACCGGACCGCCAGCAACTGGTCGCGCACGAAGCGGGTGGGCAGCCATGCGGGTGGGCGCAGCAAGACGGGGTGCATGCCCGGCCGACCGATCATCGCCGACTCGGCGTTTTCCGAGAACACCACCACCTCGTGCCCTTGCCGCAGCGCCTCGGCCGCGATCTCCAGGTTGACCCGGCCTTGTCCCTCGTTGTGGAGCAGGCGCGGCGTGACGATCCCAAGCTTCACCCGTCGCCGTCCGCGGCGCTGCCCGCCGCCGTGATCTGCAAGCGCGACTCGTCGGCGCGGCCCCAAGTGAGCAAGGTTCGGTATGCCGCGAACATTCCCCGTTGCGCCAGCGCGAAGCGGCGCCACGACTGTGAACGGAGCTTCGGGGTGAAGCGGACGGCCTGCACCAACCCCGGGCAGGTCCGGGTGCCGACCAGCAACGACCATAGAGCAAAAACCGTGCGGCGCGGCGGGGAAAGGTCATTCCAAAGGGCAATGACGGTGTTAAACGCGTTATCGGAAAAGCCCGCCGCGTCCGTGACGCCGACGACTGCCGCATAGTGGCGTGGTTCCTCCCGCGGCGCGGCGTAGTGGTCCACGACGAGCTGCGGATCATAGCGCAGCCGCCATCCGCGGCGGCGTACGGCGATGGAAAAATCCAGGTCTTCATGCGGCACGGCGCCGCTGCCGCGAAGGCGCGTGTTGAAGCGCATGTCAGCCAGAGCCTGCGCCCGGTAGCTCATGTTGGCGCCCTTCAGGAAATCGACGTCCCGTGCCGGGCCGGAACCGATATGGTGGTTGCCGATCAGCCCCCCGAACCATTTGATGCGGCCAACCACCGCTGTCTGCCGGTCGTCAAAGCTGCGACCATCATGGCAGCGGTCGCGCCCGCCAAGCCCGCCAATCCAGGGGTCGGCGGAGAACTGCTCGCCGATGCGTTGAATCCAGTCGGGGTAAGGCACGGCGTCGTCGTCCACCATCGCCAGCACGTCAGTCCGGCAGGCGGCCAGTCCGGCATTGCGGGCGGCGACGAGGCCCGGCGCCGAAACGGGGACCATGCGCACGGGGCAACGCGGATCATGGAAGCTTTCGAGGAACTGGCGGGTGGCTGCGTCGGTGTCGCGCACCACCACCAGCACCTCGTCGGCTTGCCGCAGTTGGCCCGCCAATGCACGGAGGCAACGCGCCAGTTCCCCCGGCCGGCAATAGGTCGCGATCAGCACGCCGATGGAGCCTGAGGCATTGTCTCTCGGGCATGGAGGATGCGTCGCAGTCATCGCAAGACTCCAGAAAGGTCGCCCCAATTGATGATGAGCCGCGGCATCGGCGCGCCGAGCACGAACTTCAGGCATGCAAGGGTGCAGGCAAGGCGGCTGAGGGTGCCTAGCAGCACCGCCGCCGCGACACCATCGATGCCAAAGCGCGGCAGCAGGACCAACATGGCGAGCAGCGTCGCGCAAACGCTGATCGCCTCGATAATCGTGACCGGTCCTGGCCGGCCGGTGGCGGTGAAGGCGTGGCTGAGAAGGCGGGCGACTCCCTGCATGATCATCGCTGCAAGCAGCAGGCGAAACGGTGTGATAGCGGCGGCAAAGCTCGGCCCGTAGAGCAATGGAATGATCTTTTGCCCGAGCAGCGCAAGCAAGCTCCCGGCGGCGACTGTCAACGCCGTTGAGACCCGCACTGCCCGACCAAGGACGGCCATCACCTCCTCGATGGGACGGCCAGCAAGACCGGGGAAAAGGACGCTGAACACCGCATCCTGCATGATCCCAAGCACGCGTGAGATGCTCAACGCCACGGCATATACCCCGGTGGACGCGGCTGGCAGCATGTGCACGACAAGGAGTTGGTCAAGAAAGGCGCTGAGCGTGGACAACACCTCAAAGCCGTAGCGCTTGAGGCCATAACGAAGCAGGCGTGGCCGGAGAGGCGCCGTCAGGATCGGTGCCGGGCGCAGGAGCCGTACCGCTTGCCATGCGACGATGCCGCAGCTCAGCACCACCGGCGCGATATAAGCCACCGCCGCAATGGTCGGAGTCAACAAGCCAAGATAGATCATCGGCACCAGTAGCACGGCGCAACCGAACGGCTGCAGATACTGGATGGCGCTTGCCAGGCCGAACCGGCCATGCGCGTCGAGCACGCCGCTCAGCAACGGGATCGCCACGCTGAACGGCAGGCTGATAAGCAGCAGCCGGGCCAAGGCGATGGTCGCCTCACCATGGCCCGCAAGCCAGAGCGGCATGATGGCCCACGTGACGGCTGCGGCGATGCACGTGCCCGGCAAGGTGAGCAGCAGCGCTTGGCCCAGGTATTGGTCGGCATGCGCCGGATCGGCCTTGGCGTAGTAGATGAATGCGGTCGGCAATCCGAACAAACAAAGCGCACTGACGAACTGCGGGGCAAGCAGCAGCGCCGCCAGCTCGCCACGCCCATCTGGCCCGAGCGCGGCCGCGACGACAACGCCGGTGGCGAGGTTAACCAGCAGCGTCAGCACGCGGAACGCCATGACGCGGGCAACCGCGCCGGCCTGGCCGCCGCCGGCAAGCCGGCGATACATCCCAGCCGCGCCCGCGCGGAGGCTCGACCGGCCGGGGACGGCCTTCGGCGGAACGGTGTCGGGCACGGCGCGCAACGTCAACGCCGCCTCTAGGCGTCCAGCTTGGCGGTGGCGTGGTAGCCGACATAGGGCCGTGCCAAGCCGGTATCGGCGCCGAAGCCGCGCGCGTAGCGCCGCAGGTCCACCTTGGACAACACAATGCTGGTTGCCAGCGCACCATTGCGATCCAGCGCCTTGAGCGCGGCTACGACCGCCATGCGCGTCGCCTTGCGCCAACTGACCACCAGCATGACGTCGTCAGCCAGCCGGGCGAGGTTGACGGGATCGCTGACGGCCAGCACTGGCGGGGTATCGAGGATGATGATGTCGTAGGTTTCGCGCAGGCGGCCGACGATGCTCGGCAGCCGCGAGGACGCGAGCGCCTCGTGCGGGTTGGTGACCGGCCCATGCACCGGCAGCACGTGCAGGCTGGACCTTTGGTCAACCGCAGGCTCGCCGAACAGCAGCGCCTCCTGTGCCCGCTCCGTCCCCGATTTCCGGCTGGTGTCGCGTTCGGGCAAGCCGGCAACGCGCGCAAGGGACGGGCGGCGCAGGTCGCAGTCGATGACCAGCGCCTTAAGCCCGGACCGGGCCGCGGCGCGTCCCAGCGCTACGCAGAACGACGTTTTGCCCTCGTTCGGCAAGGCCGACGTGATCATGATGACTTGCCCCTGCGTGCCCGGCCGGTCGTATTGGCGACCGGTTAGGCTGGTCAGAACGCTGTAAACCGCCTCTGCTTCGATCGAGTTGGGGCTGTCGATGACCATGGCCTGCGGCTCCCGGCCGCGCGACGGCGTTGGGAAGAAGCCGAGCACCGGCAGCCCGGTTTCTTCCTCCACCTGGTCGGAGTCGCTGAAGATCCGCGACAACAGGTCGCGCGCCAACGCGAGCATCGCGCCCGTGCCAAGGGAGGCAAGAAAAACGCCAACCAGGATCATCTTGGTCCGCGGCGCGAAGGGGGTGTCCGGCACTTGCGCCTCCACCGCCAGGCGCACGTCGGCCACCTGCAGGCTTTGCTCGGCCTGGATCTGCGTCAGGCGGGTGAGCAGCGTGCTGTAGAGATCGCGCGTCAGGGTCGCCTCGCGCTCCAGGTCGCGCAAACGCACGTCGGCCTGGCCCTGCTCGGCGAATTGGCTTTCCAGGTCGCGCACCTGCTTCTGCAGCGAGTTCCGGCGCGCTTCCTGCGCCTGCACCTCGGCAGACAGCGCCGCCACCGCCTTGCCGGCTTCCTCCCGGATCTGCTGCCGGCTGCGCTCAACCCGGGCGTTGGAGGCGACGACCTCCGGGTGCGAGGCGCCCAGACGCGCCTGCAGCTGGGCGTTGCTGGCCAGCAAGGCGCCATGCGCTTGGACCAGCAGAGCCATGGCTGGCGAGGCCTGCGCCGTTGTGCTCGCCTCGATGCTGCCATTGCGTTGAGCGATTTGGTTCAGTTGATCAAGCGTCGCCCGCTTGGCAGCCAAGTCGCCGGTCGCGGCTGAGAGCTGGGTATTGCGCTCCTGCAGGCTGAGCGCCGCCAAGGTCTCGCCGTGCAACGGGGCGAGCCGGTATTGCGCCCGGTACTCTTCCACCGCCGAGGCGGCGGTCTGCATCTTGTCGCGCAGCTCGGACGCATTGTGGGTCAACCAAATCTTGGCCTGCTGGGCGACCTCCTGCATTTCCTCGCGCCGGCGGACGATAAAAACGCCGGCGTAGTCATTGGCGATCGTCGCAGCAAGCTGCGGGTCGGCCGCCTCGGCGCGCACTTGGATCATGAAGGATCGGCCGTCAGTGCTGCCCGAAACGCGGCGCATCAGGCGCTCAGTCGCGGTCGCGACTGAAACCTCGCAGCCACCCGGCCCGGCCGTTCCGGGAATTGCCCTTTCCAGCCTGTCCGCCGTCCCCAAGCCGAGCCACCGGGACACCCGCTCCGACAGCGAAACCGGTGGGTTGCAATACTCAGGATGCCGATTGAGGCCAAGCTGCTCGACCACGGCGCGGGCGATCTGCGGCGAGCGCAGCTCTTCCATGCGGGTCCGCAACAGCATCGGGTCCGGCGACTGGGCAGTCATCAGGCTTTCGGCGCTCATGACTTTGAGCTGACGCGGATCGACCACGATGGACGCAGTGGAATCGTATTGCACCGGCATCTTCAGCACAAAGCAGGCTGCCGCCGCGGTGACCAGCACGGCGCCGGCCAAGATGCTCCACTTCCGCCGCATCAGCACCTGAAGCGGCGTGGTTTCGTTGCTTGAAATGCGGGCGTGCGGCGCGTCTCGCCGCCGGTCGCGCGCCGGGCCGCGTTCGGCATCGAGCATGGTGACCTGGTTGCCGCTCATTGTCGGGCTATCCATTCAGCGAAGATGATTGCAAGAAAGCTGCTCATAGCACCTCCCGGTAAACGGCTGCCAGTTGGCTGCCGACCGCGTTCCAGTCGAAATGCGCCCGCGCGTAAGCGGAGCAAGCCTGGGCGTCGGGCAGCCGAGCCGGATCGGCCAGGGCGTCGGCAATGCCGCGAGCGATCGCAGCGGGCTCCTTGCCCGGCAGCAGCAGCGCCGTGGACAGCCCGGAAACGACCTCCGGCAGTCCGCCGACGGGGGTGACGAGCACCGGCGTCCCTGCCGCCAGCGATTCCGCCGCGATCAGGCCGAAGCCTTCCAGGGCAATGCTCGGCACCACCGTCAGATCCGCCGCACGATAGGCGAGCGGCAGGTCCGCGTCCGGCAGCGGCCCGGTGAAGCGCACGCGCCCGTGCAGGCCAAGGTCGGCAGCAAGCGCTTGGAGCGCCGCGCGTTCCGGCCCGGCGCCGACCACGTAAAGCACGGTGTCCTGACCGGTCCGGGGCAGCTTCGCCATCGCCTGGATCAGGTTGCCGACCCCCATGCGCCGCACGAGGCGGCGCACCGTGACGAGGACGGGCCGGTCCCGCTCCCAGCCGAGCTGCAGCCGTGCCGCCGCGCGCGACAGGCCGGTGGCGAAGCGGTCGCACTCGACCCCGCCGGGAACCCGCCGGATGCGGTCGCCGGGAATGCCGTATTGGCTCCGCAGGATGTCGCCGAAAGCATCGGTATGCACGATCACGCGGTCGGCCCGCCGATAAACGATGCGCTCGATCATGCCTTTTGCCCGGGCGGCAGCCGCGCCGCCGCCTTCGGCCAGGCTTTCCAACGCCCAGGGTCCGTGAAAATGCTGCACAAACGGCTGCCGCGCGAGACGGTCGAGCAACGGCAGCGCGTAGAGCGCGAAATGCGCGCCGATCACGTCGGTGCTGGAAAGCAACGGCGAGGCGGCACGGCGGATCGCCTGGGCACGCCGCAGCTGCGAAAGCCCGGCCGGGTCGTAGCTGCGCACCGCGCCAGCCGTGTCCTGCTGGACGCGCGGCGAGCCGGGCACGACGCCATGCACCTCGAAACCGTGCCGACGCAGTTGCGGCAACAGGTTGTAGAAATGGCTCTCGGCCCCCCCTTTGCGCTCCGGGAACCAGCCCGTGCCAAGCTGCAGCACGCGGGGGTGCGGGCCTGCGGCCATCCCCCCCCCGGGGTGCGGGGGCGCTTTGTGCACCGCCGCGCTGGCGAAAAGGCCGCGCAAGGCCGTCATGCCCCGCGCCTCCGGGACCCGTCGCGCCGCTTGCTCATGGATGTCCACGCCATCAGTCGGCGCTCACGGAAAGGAACCCGCCCAGCGCGGTACGCAGGAGAATGCTCATGTCGAGCCAGAGCGACCAGTGTTCCAGGTAGTAAAGGTCCAGTTCGATCCGCCGCCGCGCCTTTTCCAGCGTATCGACAGCCCCGCGCGAGCCGTTGATCTGCGCCCACCCAGTGATACCTGGCCGGATCAGGTGGCGGGCGCGGTAGCGGGCGACCGCCTCGAAGTAATACCTGTTGCCCACCTGCATGTGCAGCGGGTGCGGCCGCGGCCCGACCAGCGACATGTCGCCGCGCAGCACGTTGAACAACTGCGGCAGCTCGTCGATGCTGGTGCGCCGCAGGAAGCGGCCGACGCGGGTCACGCGGGGATCGCGCGCGAGCGTCCTTTGGGCGCCGCTGGAGTCCCGCGCCTCCGCGCGCATCGTGCGGAACTTCAGGACAAGGATCGGCTGGCTGCCGACACCGAAGCGCAACTGGCGGAACAACACCGGCCCGGGGCTTTCCAGCTTGATGGCCAAAGCCGCAAGCAACAAGACGGGCGATGAAAGCAGCAACACGAGCGAAGCCAGACCGATATCAAGGCACCGCTTGATCAAGCCGCGGAGGCCATCATGCGGGTCGTCGGCAATGTCGAACAAACGCAGGCCGTCGCGGCTGGCCGCGATATGCTGGACGCCGTTGAGCGCGCTGGCGTCCAGTGCCAAGCTCACCCGCACCGGCTGATCGGCCAGCCTTTCGCACGCCCCAGTGACCCGGGCAGCGGCGTCCGGGCCCGCTATGGCGAGCAGCACGAGGTCGGCGCCGCGCCGGGCGGTGAGGTCAACCGCCGCGTCGAGCCCACCGGACTCCTGATCGTCGAAACAGCCGACGAGGCGCCAACGCGAGCGCGGCGCGGCTTCGATCGTGCGGGCGGCCGAAGCCGCATGCTCGGGGGAGCCGATGACGAGGATGCGGCAGCCACATTCCAACCGTTCCGCAAGGCGGAAAGCGGCTCGGCGCAGGCCAGCCGCGGTGAAGCTGGACGCAATCGCCCAGGTGACGAACCAGGCCGTGCGACCGTGCGGGTTCGGAGTGACGGATTGCGACAGGGTGACCCAGCAGACCGCTGACAGCAGCACCACTGCGACAAAAGCGGCCGTGGCGCCGCGCCTGGCGGCGACATGGGCGTGCTCAAGCTCGATGCGTTCCGGCAAGCGCAGGGCGCGCCGCGTCGCGACGGCGAGCGCCGCGGCCAGCGACGCGAGCGCAAAGGCCTGCGAAGAGGAAAAGGTTTCCTCCGCCGCAGGGAAAAACGGCCGCAGAACAAGACCGACGATGATGACCTGCGCTGCATCGGCCAGCGAAACGCCGATGCGGATCGCCTGCGTGCCGCGCAGCAGCCGCCGCTGTCGTTGCGGCGGCACCGGCTGGTCGAGCAGGCGGCGGAGGGCAAGGTCGGCGCTAAGGTGGATCGGCTCGCTCATCTTGTTTGCCCCATCTTTGCCATGCGGGGTGGAAGTCGTCCCGCCGCCGGCTCCTTGCCGATTGGCCGCGCTCGGCTTGGGCTATGTCGCCCCTGCGAAGTCGCGCGACGGCTCAACGGCGCTGTTGCCGGCGGACGACGCTTTGGCGACGCGCGCTGCAGCCGCCCGGCCCACCGGAGCAAGAACGGTTGTGGTCCCGGGACCCAGGCCAAGCGCGATGCGGAAGTAGGCGATTGTCCGCTCCAGCCCCTCCTCAAGCGGCGTTACCGGCGACCAGCCGCCGAGCGCCGCCTGCGCCTTCTCAAGCACCGGGCGGCGTTGCTTCGGATCGTCGGCCGGCAACGGACGGAACACGAACTGCGAGGAGGAGCCGGTCAGGCGTACTACCGCTTCCGCGAGTTCGAGAATGGTGAACTCGGCGGGGTTGCCCAGGTTCAACGGCCCGACAACGCCGGCCGGTGTTTCCATCAGCCGGATCAGCGCCTCGACCAGGTCGTCGATGTAGCAGAAGGATCGGGTTTGGCTGCCATCACCGTAGATCGTGATGGGATCGCCCTTCAGGGCCTGAACGATGAGGTTGGACACGACCCGCCCATCAGACGGGTGCATGCGCGGGCCATAGGTGTTGAAGATGCGGGCCACCTTGATGTCCACCTTGTGCTGGCGATAGTAGTCGAAGAACAACGTTTCGGCGCAGCGCTTGCCCTCGTCGTAGCAGGCGCGCAGGCCGATGGGGTTGACGTTGCCCCAATACGTTTCGCGCTGCGGGTGCTCCTCAGGGTCACCATACACCTCACTGGTTGATGCTTGGAGGATGCGGGAGCCTGTCCGCTTGGCGAGCCCGAGCATGTTGATCGCGCCATGAACACTGGTCTTCGTGGTCTGGACCGGGTCATACTGATAATGCACAGGAGAAGCAGGGCAAGCAAGGTTGAAGATGCGATCCGTTTCTACGTAGAGGGGAAATGTAATGTCGTGGCGCATGACTTCGAACTGCGGGTCACCCAAAAGCGCGGCGATATTTGCCCGTGAGCCAGTGAAGTAATTATCCACGCAAAGAACCTCGTCACCCCTGCGGACCAAACGCTCACAAAGGTGCGAACCGATAAACCCGGCCCCTCCTGTTACAAGTACCCGGTGGTTTACGGCAATCATTGCGATTTCCTTGTATTTCTACTGAAAAACGAAATCACGAAGCTACAAACTTACAGACGAAAGGAGTGAGGTTGGCATCCCTACAAGACCGACATTTCCAAGTGAAACCGGGAAGGTCGCAGTTCAACCGGCCTAGAGATCGCCGGCCCATTTGCGCCGCCGATTGCTCTCAGGTCCTTCTAAATCGGCTTTCTATAATGGGAGTTTCATAGCTGTAGTTAAACAGTACAAGCAACTACAGTATTTAGCTCCAGGCGGCAGACAGTTTGCCCACTCTCAATTCGTCTTCGATAGAAACTGCAAATCTATGAGGCTGCAAAACCTTGTCATCGGTGACCTTGCCTACTGCCACGTACAACCAGCCAATGAAGTTTGCACGCACCGAAAACACTGAGGCTTCTGCTTTTGGAATTCAATGCGACATCACAACATGTATAGAGTAGTTAGCGTTGGTATCTAGAAG
>CAXSHI010000109.1:0-14355 GCA_964236755.1 uncultured Acetobacteraceae bacterium | reverse complement strand
CACGCAGTCATTGTGCCCGCCCGAAAACGGCTGAGGAAGCTGCGTAATCAGGTTCGCTTTTCGGATCGACAGCGCCGACGGTTCCGTCGTGTTCTCTGGCAACGCGGCGCCCAGCCGAAACCTGGTGTGGATGGCGAAAGGGGCCGACGTGCTGGTCCACGACGTTATCGTGACCTCCTGGGTTGACAAGCTGTTCCCGGCGCCGCGCAGCGAGACCGAGGAAGCACTCCGTCATCACCTCCCGGGAGCGCACACGCCGGTCGAAGAGGTGAGCAAAGTGGCCGAGCAGGCGGGGGTCTCGACTTTGGTGCTCAACCACTTCGCACCCGGCAATGCTTCGGCACAGGACCTGCTCGCCGCGCAGCAGGGGTTCTCAGGACGGTTGGTGATCGGCGAGGACCTGCTGGAACTCGGCGTGGTATCGGCGCGGCGGGAAGGCCGAGGAGCCAGTTCGCCGGGCTGATGCCAACCGCCGGACGGTTTGACTTCCGGGCGTCCCGAGGTGGTTTGACCGTCAGTCGCTCGCCCCTGTCGCAGGAGGGGGCAATGCGATGTTTCGCTTCGGCCGGTTTCAGCCAGCTATGCGCCGCCGGTGCAGCGCCTGATGCCGCTTTGCCGCTTATGGCATTCCGTGGGTGCGGTCGGCCTCGCGCATGAATGCGCCGACTTCCCGGTTGAAGTCCTGGGCGTTTGCGAGCTGCACGAAGTGGTTCGGGGAGCGGACGACCAGGTGGCGCCCATGGGTCAGCTTCGCGAGGACGTCCGCCGCCGCGTCGAAGCTCCCGTTCCAGCCGCCGGTGACGATCAGCACGGGCACCTTGGCCCGCGCGACAGTCTCGATGGCACGCTGCAGCGCATCGAACGGCGCCATGCGGGCCTGCAGCAGCGCGCACCCCATCCTGGCTGCCTCCGCCGGGTCCGTGCCGAGGGACGCGGAAGCCGTCGCCTTGTCGGCATCGTCTGCGGCCGTGCCGAGCATCTTGGCGAACATCGCGCCGTATTCGGCCGGGGTCCTGGCGGTCATCAGGAGGCGTGCCCGCTGGGCGGCGCCGGCCCGGACCGCCGGGTCGTCCCGCAGGCTCGGGTCGGCCTCGGCGATGGCCGCCAGGGCCGGCTCCACGAGGACGAGGGAGCGGACGGCCTCCGGACGCCGGGCGGCGGCCAGCAGCGCCTCCGCGCCGCCCCAGGAGTGGCCGATCAGGTTGGCGCCGTCCCCCAGCATGTCCGCGATCCAGACGGCGTCGCGCTCCATGTCGTCCACCCCGCGCGACGGGCTTTGGCCGAAGCCGGGCCGGTCAACCAGCTCAACCTGCCAGCCGTCCCCGCCCCACGCCTGCTGGCCGAAGAAGGTGGCCGGGCCGCCGCCCAGCCTGCCCTGCACGCCGCCGTGGACGAGGACGACCCGAGGCCCCTCCGTTCCCCACCGCGTGACGTGGATCGGCAGCTTCGCCGCCTCCGCGTCGGGTGGCGCCGGCACCGGGGGGCATTGGGCGATCAGCGCCTCGCGGCGCTTGGCAAGCTCCGCGCCGCTCATTGCGCCGTTCCCGCCGACCGGCTGGCTGCGGGCGGCGCCGGGCGCGCAGCAAAGGGCGATGGCCGCCAACCCGGCCGTGAGCATCTTGAGCATCCCGTGGTCCTCATCTGTGTTGCCGGGCCGGCCGGGGCCAAGCTTCGGCAACGCGGCCGTCGAAGCCCCGTCCGGCTGACATGCCATGCCGTTCAAGCATTGGACCGCGTCTCGGGCACGAGCCGCGGCGGCACTGGCCCGGCAGCCGGGAACTCTCCCACCTCGGTGCCGCCGAACCGCCGCACGCACAAGACCGCAAGCGTCGCGCAAGCTGCAGCGCCAACGGCAAGCACGGCCGCGGGCGCCAGGAGCAGCTCCTGCATGGGGAACCGCATGGCGAGCAGGGCGCCGCCCGCAAGCGGCGCGGCAAGCGCCCCCACCCGCCCGGCGGCGTGTGCCCACCCCGTTCCGAGGGAGCGGACCGGCGTCGGGTAGATCATCCCCAGCACGGCGTTCATGCCGAAGTTGATGCCGGTCACGCAGAAACCGGCGCCGGCGATCACCAGCCCATGCTCCGTGGCAGACAAGCCCGGCAAGCCGATCGCGGCGACCAGCGGCGACCCCGCAAGGAACAGGACGGCAAGCGGGACAACGCCAAGCCGGTCGATAACGAAAGCGAGGCACAACCCGCCGCCCAGCCCGCCGATGGAGAACAGGGAAGCGCTGACCTCGGCCTGCGACGTGCTCGCCCCCACGGACTGGAGCAGCGTCGGCAGCCAGGTCAGCGCGAAGAAGTTCGACATCTGATTCGCCGCAAGGGCGATCCAGAGCAGCGGCGTGACCAAGGCAAGCCCGCCGGCGAACAGGCCCTTGGGCGAGCCAGGAGCCGGCGCCTGCCCATGGGCCGCGGCGATGAACTGGGTGGACCCGCTGATCGCCAGGTCGGGGCGGAGCGTGCGGGCAAGCCGCCTGACCTTCTCCATGCGGCCGCCGCGCTGCGCCAGGAACCTGATCGACTCGGGAAGCACGAAGCATCCGAGGGCTGCGACGGCAAGGGGAAGGACTCCGCCCACGAGCAGCAGCACCTGCCAGCCAAAGGTCGGAACAAGGCCGGCCGCGACCAGCCCTGGACACGAGATGCCCAAAGGAACGCCGAAGCTCGCGACCACGATGAACGTGCCGCGCACCCGCTTCGGCGCGACCTCGGCGGCCAGCGCGACCACATTCGGGATGACACCGCCAAGCCCCAGGCCCGTCAGGAACCGAAGCGCCACGAGTTGGGACAGCGAGCTTGCCGCCGCCGTGGCCAGCGTGACGCCGCCGAACACGACCAGCCCGATCAGGATGGCCGTCTTGCGGCCGAAGCGGTCGCCGACGAACCCAAGGAGCGGCGCCCCGGCCAGCAGGCCGAATATGCCCGCGGTGAACACGGGGACGAGTTCCGCCGGGGCGACATGCCACTGCTTGATGAGTTCCGGCCCCACATAGCCGATGGCGGCCAGGTCGAAGCCGTCGCTCACCAGGGCAAGCGTCGCGACGGCCAGGAACACGATTGCCGGAAGCCCGACCTGCTGGCCGTCAACAAGGTCGTCCAGGCTCACGGCGGCCAGCTGTCCCGTGCCCTGCGTCGGCGCGGGATCAAACAGGGTACCGTCCCCGCCCCCGCGTGAGCGTGATCAGGCGGATTTCGGTGAAGTCCTCGACCGCGTAGCGCCCCGACCGCCCCCAGCCGCTGTCCTTGACGCCGCCGTTCGGCAAGGACGGCTCGCTCGCCATGGTCGGGCCGTTGACGTGCACCATGCCGCAGTTGAACCGCTGCGCGAGGTCGAGGCCGCGGTCCTGGTCGCCGGTCATGATGCTCGCGCAAAGCCCGTACGGCGTGTCCAGCGCCTCCGCCAGCGCCTGCTCGGCGTCATCCACGGCTTGGACGACGAGCACCGGACCGAAGGTTTCCTCCCGGCAGATCGGCGCCTCGGCGGGAACGTTCGTCAGGATCGTCGGGGCGTAAACCCGGCCCTCCGCCCGCCCGCCGGCCACCAAGGTCGCGCCGCGCGCAACCGCGTCCTGCACCCGCTCCTCGACCGAGCGCAGCGCGCGGTCGTTGATCAGCGGCCCGATAATGACCCCGGGGGTGGCCGGGTCGCCCGACTTGAGCGTGCCGACCTTGGCCTCCAGCCGCTCGACGAACTCGTCGTGGACCGGACGCTCCACAAGCACCTTGCGGGCGTTCATGCAGATCTGGCCCTGGTGGAAGAAGGCGCTGAACGCCGTGGCGTCCGCCGCGTGCTGGAGGTCCGCATCGCGCAGCACCAGAAGCGGGTTGTAGCCGCCGAGTTCGAGCACGATGCGCTTGAGCGACTGCCCGGCCCGCGCGGCCAGCATGCGCCCGGTGGCGGAGGAGCCGGTGAAGTTGATGCTCCGGACTGCGGGGCTTTCAAAGAACACGTCGGCGACCGCGCCCGCTTCGCCCGGGGCGTGCGTCACCACGTTGATCGTGCCGGGAGGAAAGCCCGCTTCCTCCAGGATCTCGGCGATCAGCAGCCCGGCGGACAGCGGCGCTTCCTCGGACGGCTTGAGAACGACGGTGTTGCCGAACACCATCGGCAGCACCACCGTCCGCCACGCCAGGCTGAACGCCCCGTTCCAGGGCGTGAAGCCCGCGACGACGCCGAGCGGCTTGCGCACCGCCATGGCGAACCTGCCGGGGGTGTCGCTGGGCAGGACGTCGCCTACCGGCAGGTAGCCCCAGCCAGCCGCCTGCCGCAGCAGATCGGTCGCCCACTTGATCTGGAACATCGAGAACGCGCCGCCGGTGCCGGTTTCCCGCGCCATCACGCTTACGATGTCCTTTGTCCGCCGCTCAACCACGTCGGCCGCCTGCAGGAACAGGCGCAGGCGCTGGGCGGGCGGCATGGCGGCCCAGGCCGGGAAGGCGGCATCGGCCGCGGCCACGGCGGCCGCGGCCTCGGCCCGGCCGCCCGCCGCGACCTCGGCGACGAGTTCGCCGTTGTAGGGGTTGAGATCGGCGAACGTCCGGCCGCACGGCGCGGACCATTGGCCGCCGATGAAATGCGTCGTGCGCCCGGCCGCCTGTCCAACCGGCGTGATTTCGTTCATCGTCACTTCCCGTTCCTGTGTCGCGTCAGGCTGTCTTGCGGCACGGCCGAGACGGCGCAAGGAACCTGCGGCGGAGCCAAGCGCCTTTCCTTGCAGCCGCGTCCCCGTTGAACCGTGCAGCCCATGACCGAGATCGTCAGGCTACCTTACTGACTTGACAGAGGTCAAGCTGCCATCCTAAACCTCATGGCCGTGCCCAGCTCCGCAGTGCAGGCGGGCGGCATGGACCTGTGGAGGCATCGAATGATTGCTGTGCTGCCCTTGCCGCGCTTGGTGTTCGGCACCGGCGCGCGGTCGGCGCTTCCGGGTGAGCTGACGCTGCTCGGCGTGCACCGGCCGCTGCTGATGAGCGACCGCGGCCTGGAGCGGGCGGGCGTTGCTGCGTCGGTCCTGCAAGTGCTGCCAGGAGCGGTGCAGCACCTCCATGTTCCCGAGAACCCGTCCGTGGCGGACGCCGACGCGGCCTATGCAGCCTACCGGGATGCTGCCTGCGACGGCGTGGTGGCGCTCGGCGGCGGCTCGGTGATGGACACGGCGAAGTTCGTCGCCGCGCTGGCCGGGGGCGGCATCGCGCGGGCCGCCGACATGCTGGGCAAGCCGGACCTGATCGGCCTGGGCGTCGCGCCGCTGGTCGCCGTCCCGACCACTGTCGGGACCGGGAGTGAAAGCTCGCCCGTGGCGGCTCTCCATCCCGCGGCAGGCAGCCTGGCCATCGGCACGCGCAGCCCCCGGCTCGTGCCGCGGGTCGCGGTCTGCGACCCGGACCTTGCCCGCAGCCTGCCGCCGCGGCTGGTCGCGGCGACCGGCATCGACGCGCTTTCGCATTGCCTGGAAGGGTACTTCGCCGAGCCGGCCAACCCGATCATCGACGCCCTGGCGCTCGACGGCCTGGCGCGCGCCTTCGGCAGCCTCCGGTCCGCGGTCGAGCCGGGCGGCGATGCGGCGCGGGTGTCCCTGATGGCAGCGGCGTTCGCGGGCGGGGCGGCGATCCACAAGGGCCTTGGCCCTGCGCACGCCATCGCCATCACGTGCGGCGACCAGGACCTGCACCATGGCGTGCTCATCGCCGCCGCGCTGCCGTTGACCGTTGGCCTGGTTGCGCCCCACGCGCCGGCGAAGGCCGCCCGCGCCGCCGCCGCCCTTGGCCTGGGTGGGGGAGCGGAGATTGCGGAGGCGTTGCGGAACCTGGTCCGCGCACTTGGCCTGCCGGCCAGCTTGCGCGAGGCAGGCTACCGGCCGGGGCCGGTCAGCGAGATGGTTGAAGCCGCGCTTCGCAGCCCGTTCAACGGCGCAAGTCCCTACAAGCCGACGCGGGACGAGTACCGCGCGACCCTGCAAGCCCTGCTGGCCTGACCTTCGGCCGGGTTTGCGCCGCTGCCTCGTTGGCGCCTGCGCCGCTTGCCGGCGACCTCCGGAAAGCTGCAATTGCCTGCTGCCCCGACGGGCAGCGGCACAGGAGGCCTGAAGGTGGCGGAACCGAATGCCGCGTGGCGCGGAAGCAATGCGGGCCGGATGCTGTTCTCGGCCACCGACCGGTTCGTGCGCGAGAAGTTGCGTGCGGTTCACGAGAGCGGGTTCGACGCCGTGACGGAAGCGCAGCTTGCGCTGTTCCAGAACCTTGACCTCCATGGCACGCGCCTGACCACGCTTTCCGCGCGCGCCGGGATGACCAAGCAGGCAATGCTGGAGCTGGTGGACAAGGCCGAGGCGCGCGGCTTCGTTGAACGGCAGCCCGACCCGGACGACAGGCGGGCGAAGACCGTCGTGTTCACGCCGGCGGGGATGGGGATGCTGGATCACCTGCGCAGGGGCGTCGCGGTGGCCGAAGAGCGCATGGCCCTGGCGACGGGCGCCGAATTCCTTGCCGAGTTCAAGGCCCGGCTGACGGCCTACGTCGACGCTGGGCACCGGCCGGCGGCGCCGGCGGGCGATCTGCGGATGTCCTGGGACAACGCGGCGTGGCGGCTGGAAAGCGTTGGCCGCGTGCTGATCTCGTCAACCGGCCGGTTTACCCGCGACATGCTGCACGTCGCCCATGGGAACGGGGCCGGGTCGGTGGCGGAGGTGCACCTGGCGCTGTTCCGCAACCTCGACCTTGGCGGCACCCGCCTCACGGAGATCGCCGTGCGCGCGCGCATGACCAAGCAGGCCATGCTGGAGCTGGTGGACAAGTGCGAGGCTCACGGCTTTGTCGAGCGGTTGCCCGACCCCGGCGATGGCCGGGCGAAGATCGTGATGTTCACGCCGGCCGGGCTGCAGATGCTCGACTGCTTGCGCGGGGGCGTCGCGGCGGCGGAACGGCGCATGGCTGCCGCAACTGGACATGCGTTCGTAGCATCCATGAAGACTAGGCTGGCCGCCTACGTCCGTGGCGCCAACGAGATGGACGGCGTCAGCGCCGTCCGCCAAAGGCAGAGTGTCGTTGCGTGATGCCCTGCCGCCGCCATCGCGCAGGCCCGGCGCCGGCATCCTTTCCGTTCAGGCGCGCGGCGTGGCCGCGGCCTGCCCGGCGTCAAGCCCGAGCAGCCGGTCCGCGTTGCCGTGCGCGAGCTTGGTCCTGTCCGCCTCCGAGATCGGCAGCGACCGCAGAAAGTCGGTCCCCTTTCCGTTCGGGCTGAATGGGTAGTCCACCGAGAACAGCACCCGGTCGGCGCCGAACGTCATCAGCAGCGCCGCAAGCGGCGGCAGGCTGAAGAACCCGCTGGTGGTCACCCACACCTGGTCGGCGATCGTCCGGCTCACCGTGCGCGCCAGCCGGTCGCGCGCCTCGTCCGCGAACACCTGGTCGCAGCGGGCGAGCATGGCCGGCAGGCCCTCGCCCATGTGGCCGATGATGAGCTTGAGCTTGGGGTGCCGGTCCAGCGCGCCGGACAGCACGAGGCGCAGCACGTGGATCGCCGTCTCCGAGTGCCAGCCCCAGCCGGCGATGGACAGCAGCAGGCTCGAATGGCCGGGCAGGCGGTCGTAGTACGCCTCGCGCACGGTCGGCGGCGGCGGCGCCGGGTGCAGGTAGAGCGGCACGCCGAGCCGCTCGAACCGGGCCAGCAGCGGCTCGAACTTCGGGTCGTCGAGGAACAGCCCGCCCGTGGTGCCGTTCACCATGCCGCCCAGGAACCTGTGCTGCGTCACGCACCGCTCCAGCTCGTCGGCGGCCAGCTCCGGCGCCGATGTCGGCAGGTGGGTGAAGGCGGCGTAGCGGTCCGGATGCTCGGCGACGGTCTGGGCCAGGCGGTCGTTGATGTCGCGGGCGAGCGCCGCGCCGTCCTGGCCCGGCAGCAGCTCCGCCCCGGCCTGCGCCACCGACAGCACCTGGAGCGTGATGCCCGCCGCGTCCATGTCGGCGAGGCGCGCGGCGCCCACGTCCCGCAACTGCTCGCGCCGGTCAACGGCAGGCACCGGCAGCCCGCCGGGGGTCAGGCCGCGGGCGCGGATCGCGTCGGGGCTGATCCGCGCCGCGATGTCCGGGAACGTGCAATGCTCTTCCAACGCGACGATCCGCATGGTGTCCTCCACTGCTTGGCCCGACCCAGGCTACTGGCGTTGCAAGCCCGACGGAAGTAGGTCAGCGCGCCCCGGCGGGCAACCCGGCGATGCCGTCCGCGGCGGTCATGAACGCCGCCAGCTCCTGGTTGAACGCATCGGACGCGAGCTGCGGGAAATGGTTGTCCGACCTGACGACGACGTGCTTGCCGCCGCCGATGGCGGCGGCACGCTCCGAAACCGCGGCGAAGGCCGGGTTCCACCCCCCTTCGATGACCTGCAGCGGCACGGCGGCGTCCTTGATGGCGGCGAGCCAACCGCGCAGCTCGGGCGGCGTCGGCAGCTTCAGCCGTTGCAAGCCTCCCCCCATCCGTTGTAGCTCCGCCTCGCTCGACCCGCCCCGGATTTCGTCGGGAATGCGGATCAGGCGCGCGAACGCGACGGCGGCTTCGGCCGGCGATGACGCTTGCGCCATCACCCCCCCGAGCTGCTTCACGAAATCCAGCACGGCAGGGTTGTCGATCGCCAAGGGCATCATCGCCGGCTCGATCAGCGTCAGCGACCGGACGACGGACGGCCGCAGCG
Organism: uncultured Acetobacteraceae bacterium; assembly: GCA_964236755.1. Taxonomy (GTDB): domain Bacteria; phylum Pseudomonadota; class Alphaproteobacteria; order Acetobacterales; family Acetobacteraceae; genus CAHJXG01. The sequence continues at coordinate 5,666 of CAXSHI010000109.1, read as the reverse complement.
CCGCCGCGGCCAGGGCGACGCATGCGCCGAAGGAGTGCCCGACAAGGTGTGCGCCGTCCCCCAGCAGGTCGGCGACCCACCTGCCGTCCGCCTCGGCGTCGTCCGGGCGGCCGGGCGCCGGGCTGCGCCCGTGACCTGGCCGGTCCGGCACGACGACCTGCCAGCCCATTCCCGCGAGAGCTTCCTGCCTGGAGAAGTGCCGGTTGCCGCCGACCTCGCTCCCCTGCGCGCTGCCATGCACCATGACCACGACGGGGCCGGACGTGCCCCAGCGCGTGACGTGTATCGGAGGGCTGTTCATGTCTGGCTCCATGTTTTTATGTATCCGGCGTTGCCGTGCGCCGCGCGCGTCGCACAAACGGGCGTCGTCGGCACCGGGCCGTCCGCGTTCCGGTCGCGCTCACGGCGCCCCCCGGCTGCCCTGCGCCGCGTAGGCCGGCATGGCGAAGGTGAGCAGCGCGACGGCGGCGCTGGCGGCGGCGAACAGCAGCGCGCCCGCCTGATAGGTGCCGAACCGGTCGAAGCTCGCGCTCATCAGAACCGGCCCTGTCCCCGATCCCACGATGAACACCCCGAACGTCAGCCCATAGAGTTGGCCGAACATGTCGCGGCCGAAGTAGCGGCGCACGAAGAACGCGGTGAAATCGACCTCGGCCCCCACCACCATGCCCAGCAGGGCAGCTGCCAGATAGGCCGGCGCTACCCCCGTGCTGTACGCGATCAGCAGGAACGAGACCATGGCGAGCAGCGAGATGGCGCACACCACGAACGGGGCGTACACCCGGTCGAGCACGAAGCCGATCCCGCCGCGGCCCGCGATGGTCGCGATCCCCGTCACCCCTGCGACCTGCGCGGCCTCGGCCGGGGAGAAGCCGCGGCCGACCATGATGGGCACCAAGTTCGCAAGCCCGCCGATGCTGATGATGCCCAGGAGCAGGAAGATGACGCACATCACGACGAACGCCCGCGTCCTGATGAAGGACAGCAACGGCCTCCTTTCCGCATGTCCCGACGCCGCGGCCCGCAGCGCAGGGCGACGGGCGCCCCGCGTCGCCACCAGGGCGGCCGGCAGCGTGATCGCGAGCGTCAAGGCGCCTAGAACGGCGAACGCTTCCCGCCATCCCAGGCGCACCACCAGGAACTGCGCCAAGGGCGGCAGGGACGCGGCGCCGATGCCCACCCCCATCAGCGCCAGGCCGAGCGCCAGCCCGAGGTGGCGCTCGAACTTGCGGACAATGACGGCGGAATAGCCGATCGGCGACGCGGCGCCCGCCAGAAAGGAAGCCGCGGCGAACGCCAGGTAATAATGCCACAGGTTCGGGGTGAGCAGCGACAGGGACGCGACCACGGCCGACATCCCGAACACCGAGAACACCACCACCGGGCGCGGCCCGAAGCGGTCGATCAGCAGGCCCCAGGCCGGCGCGCAGAGCGCGAAGGTGTACTGGGACACGGCCAGCGCGCCGGAAGCCTGCGTGCGGCTCCAGCCGAACTCCTTGGTCAACGGCCCCGCGAACACGCCGAACGTGTACAGCAGCAGCGTGCCGAGCGACAGGATCAGCCCGACTGCGGACGCCGCCACGACGGCCCAGTCCCGGTCCGCCGCCTCGGCGAGGCCGGGTTGAGCCGTGATGGAAGCCTTGGACATGTCGCTTCTCCCGCCTTGTGCGCCTCAGAACGGCTTCAGGCTTGTGCCGAGCAGGCGCCCTAGCGAGACCACGGCGAAGAAGCCGGCCTCGAATCCATCGCGCGGGCGGCCCGGAGGCGCCGGGGGGTAATAGTTGTCCGGGTTGACGAAGTATTCCACGATCGGCCGGAACGCGATCGCCGGGGTCACTTGGATGTTGCCCACAAGCTCGAACGCGAAGCCGTCGCGGGGCTGCTCGGGGCCGTTGCGCCCACCGCGGATGAGGAGCCGTTGGCGGCGCGTTTCCGCGCCGGCCTCGACCTGGCTCAGGCGCTGGTACCGGGCCTGCAGGCCGAGCGCGTCGAACGGGCGGCCCGGCACGAGGCCGGTGATGTTGACGCCGGCCAGGACGTCCATGTCGATCGGCTGCGGTTTGTCCACCGATGCCTGGAACGAGCCGTACAGGGCGACGTTGGCCGGCGGGCCCACGTCGCGCTGGGCGCCGCGCCAGAGCACCTTCTGGCCCTGCACGAAAAGCACGCCGCCGCCCGGGTAGTTCGCCGGCTGCAGCAGCGCGTTCGCCGGCGCCCCGGTGCCCTTCAGGTTCAGCCGCCCGGTCCGGGTGTTCCACTCGAAGCCGGCCTCGAAGTTGGACGGGTAGGGATCGTTGGTGAACTCGCTGCGCTGGCCGACCTCGGCCAGGATCTGCGCGCCGGGCGAGGGGCCGATGCCGAACCGGTTGCCGTAGTTCACGGCGGAATAGTAGTTGTCCTCGAAGGCGCCGGCCTGCACGTACCAGGTGGGCGTGACCTTGTAGGTGGCGCGGCCGCCCCATACCGGATAAGGCGGAGAGTTGAAGTCGCCGACGATCTGGAAGGTGCTGGAGAAGTGGGTGAACGGGTCCAGCGAGTTCGGCAGCAGGAAGTAGTTGAAGACGTTTGTCCGCCCGGCCTCGATGGAAAGCCTGCCGCCCATGAAACGCTGCTCGTAGGTGAGGAGGGACAGGAGGTCGGGCTGGGTGACCGGCAAGGTTTGAAAGCCGGTCAGGAAGCCGCCGGCCTGGGTGATGATCTGCGGAATGTCGCTGCGCAGCCCGAAAAGGGACACGCTGATGTGGATGTTGCCGCCGGGCAGGCCGACCAGCCTTTGAAGGTCGAGATCGACCGCCGGCCGGATCGCGCCGAGGTTGGTCGTGTTGCCGGTGGCGATGCCCGCGCTCGGGTTGGCGAGGAAATGGTCGAAGGCGATGCCGTGGAAGTCGATGCCGCGGTCGAGCAGCGTCTTGCCGAACTCCGGGAACAACCCGATGCGCGGCGGCGGCGAGGTCGGAACCGGAGGCTCCTCCAGGGTCAGGTCGCCGGTCGTGTTGTCGCCGGGCCGCGGCGAGAAGCCTTCGGGGCTGGATTGGATGGAGTTGGGCTGCGACGTGCGGGGCCGGGCGCGGCCGGGCGCGATGCTGGAAGGCTGGACGGGGCCGCCCGGCGCCGTGGCGCTGGGCGTGCCGGACCTGGTCGACAGCTGCGCATACGGCATGGGGACCGGTTCCGCCGCGCCGGCGAATGGTGTCGCAGCAACGAGGAGCGCCGTTGCCGAAAGGGTCCGAACGTTCAGGTGCAATCCCGTTTCCTCCGAGGAACCGGCTTGTTCCGGTCCGTGTTCTTGATGCCGGGCCAGTTGAGTTCGGCCCGTTCGCTCGCGCTTGCTTCAACTGGTTCTTCTGACGATAACCTCATGCCTTTCTTCGTCCGCCGTCGCGGGTGCGCCGACCAAGGCCCGGCCCCACCTGCAACGTTCTTGCTCAAACCGGGTGAGTTCATCACTCGTTTCGCTTGGCATTCACGGTGCCTGACTTCCGAGGTGGCGCACAGATATCGAGAAGTCCGGTCTGATAGCCTCTCGGCATCGGGCGGAGCGGGACGGAGCACCGGCTTTGCCGGAGGCTGCGCCTTCCTCGTCGCGCCCCAGCAACGATGCCCAGTCCACATCGCACGGCCAAGCCTGTTATCTTTCCTTCAGGTCGTTGAACCTGGGATACGTGGCTCAGCCAAAAGCCGGGAGGCGTCACAATCATGATCGAGGCCGTGGATGTCCTGATCGTCGGGGCGGGGCCTGTGGGCCTGTCGCTCGCAATTGAACTCGGCACGCGGGGCATCAGGTGTCACGTCATCGAGCGGAACGACCGCGTCGGCTACAGCCCGCGGGCCAAGACCACGAACGTGCGGACGCGGGAGCACCTGCGCCGCTGGGGCATTGCCAACGCGTTGCGGGCAGCGTCGCCGATGCCGCCCGACTACCCCTCCACCGTGGTGTTCGCAACGCGCATGGGCGGATGGGAGCTGGCCCGGTTCGAGAACGCCTTGAACGGTAGCCGCGAGCGCAACAACCTGTACTCGGAGTCGGCGCAGTGGGTGCCGCAGTACACCCTGGAGGAGGTTCTCCGGCAGCACGCTTCCTCCCTGCCCGGCGTGTCCGTCTCGTTCAACACGGAGCTGGTCTCGTTCATTGAAACTGAGGAGCGCGTCGTGTCCGACCTCAAGGACCGCACGACCGGCGCCGTGCGGCAGGTGAGCAGCACCTACCTGGTCGGCGCCGACGGGGCGCGGAGCGCCGTCCGGGAACGGATCGGCGCCGCCATGACCGGGCCAGGCGCGCTGGCCAGCAACTACAGCATCATCTTCCGCGCACCCGGCCTCGCCGCCCGCCACCGGCTCGGGGAGGCGATCATGTACTGGATGGTGAACGACGACGTGCCGTCCCTGCTCGGGCCGATGGACGACGCCGGGCTTTGGTTCTTCATGGCAACCCGGCTGGCCGGAGTCGATCCCAGCACCGTTGACCCCGCGGCGCTGATCCGCCGGGGCACCGGCATCGCCGACCTGGAGATCGAGGTCGTGGGCACCGATCCCTGGACGGCGCACCAGTTGATCGCGGACCGCTACGCGACCGCGCGCGTGCTGCTCGCGGGCGATGCCTGCCACCTGCATCCGCCGTTCGGCGGCTTCGGCATGAACATGGGAATCGGCGACGCGGTTGACATCGGCTGGAAGCTCGCCGCGACCTTGCAGGGCTGGGGCGGCCCCGGCCTTCTTGCTTCCTACGAGCAGGAGCGCCGCGCCGTGCACGAATGGACGATCGCGGAGTCGGTCGCCAACTACGCGCTGGTCGGCAACCAACTCGTCCAGCCCGCCATCGAGGACCCAGGCCTGGTGGGCGAGGCGACGCGGTGCGAGGTGAGCGAGGTCATCATGGCGACAAAGGTCCGGGAGTTCAAGACGCTCGGCCTCGTGCTCGGGTGCCGCTACGCCGGCTCGCCCCTCATCGTCGATGACGGGAGCGCGCCGCCCGTGTCCGACTCCGTCCTTTACGTCCCGTCCGCCCACCCCGGGTGCCTCGCGCCGCATTTGTGGCTGGCGGACGGGTCCTCGTTGTACGACCATTTCGGCGCCGGGTTCAGCCTGCTCGTGACGGAGGACGGGCACGAGGCCGCGGCCGGGGCGTTCCGGGACGCGGCCGCACAGGTCCGCATGCCGTTACATGTGGTGCGGCCCAGGGACCCGCGGCTGCGCGCGCGCTATGAGGCGCCGCTTGCGCTGGTGCGCCCCGACCAGCACGTCGCCTGGCGCGGGTCCGAGGCGCCGGCGGACGCGGCCGCCCTGCTGGATGTGGTCCGGGGCGCCGCCACGCACCCGGCAAGCGGGCGCGGGTAGGGCCGGCGATTTCAGCTCGACTTTGGCCATTTCAGGTTGCGTAGCATGCGGTGGGACTGTCGCAAGATTGGGGGTCGCAACGTTCTCGGGCGCTGATCGCCATGGTCTTTGGTGAGCGAGGCTGTTTTGTGCCGATACCGGCTAGCACCGGCCTCGCTGCCGACTGAATCAAACCTGGATTGGGGGCGGCCGAGAGCGTCAAAGTGTCTGAAACTGTTGCGCCCCCAATCTTGCGACGGTCCCGGTAGGAAGCTGCCATTGCCCTTGCAGCAGCCATTGATACCAGTTGCCACAACCGCTGACTCTGATGTGATCCGCAACGTGGCTGAAGT
>CAXSHI010000108.1:0-14436 GCA_964236755.1 uncultured Acetobacteraceae bacterium | reverse complement strand
CACCGTCCGCCGGGGCGCTGATCAGCACCTTGCGGGCGCCGGCGCCCCCGATCAGCGCGCTTGCCGCCTCCTTGCTGGTGAAGCGCCCGGTGCACTCCATCGCGACATCGACGCCCCCGTAAGGCACCTTGGACGGGTCGCGCTCGGCCGAGACCTTGATTGGACCAAATGTACGGCCCCGGTAACGAATCGTGATGGCGTCGCCTTCGACCTCGACCTCTCCGGGGAAGCGGCCGTGCACGCTGTCGTAGCGGAACAGGTGGGCGTTGGCCTCCACGCTGCCCAGGTCGTTGATGGCGACCGGCACGATGTCGTTCCGCCCGCTCTCGGCGATGGCGCGCAGCACCAAGCGACCGATGCGCCCGAACCCGTTGATGGCGACCTTGACGGCCATAGGACTAAGCTCCCCCTTAGTTTGCAGCGAGCCGTTTTTTCACGGCGGCGGTGACGGCCTCTGGCGTGATGCCGAAGTGCCGGAACAGCGTGTCACCCGGAGCGCTGGCGCCGAAGCCGGTCATGCCGATGAACGCCCCGTCCGCGCCGAGCCAACGCTCCCAGCCGAAGCCGCAGGCGGCCTCGACGCCGAAACGGGGGGCGCTGCCCAGGACGCCGGCATGGTAGCTCTCGACCTGTTGCGCAAACAGGTCCCAGCACGGCAGCGACACCACGGCAACGGGAATGCCCTCGCCGGCCAGCATGCGCCGGGCCTCGATGGCGATGGCGACCTCGGACCCGGTCGCGATCAGCGTCGCCTGCCGCGCGCCGTTGGCTTCGGCAAGCACATAGCCGCCACGGGCGCTGCGGTTCTCCGCGGCGTCGCCGCGCAGCGCCGGCACGGCTTGGCGCGACAGCACCAGCAGGCTCGGCCCGTCGGACCGGCGTATCGCCAGTTCCCAGCATTCGGCGGTCTCGACCGCGTCTGCCGGGCGCATCACGTGCAGGCCGGGCATGGCGCGGAGCGAGGCGAGCTGCTCGACCGGCTGGTGCGTCGGCCCGTCCTCCCCCACGCCGATGCTGTCGTGCGTCAGGACATGGATCACCCGCTGACGCATGATCGCCGCCAGGCGAAGCGCCGGGCGCATGTAGTCGCTGAACACGAGATAGGTGCCGGCATACGGCAGCAGCCCGCCATGCAGGGCCAGGCCGTTCATGCAGGCGGCCATGCCATGCTCGCGGATGCCGTAATGCACATAGCGTCCGGCATAGCTGCCCGGTGCGACCGGCGCCATGCCACGGACCATCGTGAGGTTGGAGTGCGTGAGGTCCGCCGACCCGCCGACCAGTTCCGGGACCGCCGGCGCGAGTGCGGCGAGCGCCCGTTGGCTGGCTTGCCGGGTGGCGAGCGCGGGGCGTGTGTCGGCGAGTTCGGCCTTGAGCGCCGCCATTGCCTCATGCCAGGCGTCCGGCAGGCGGCCTGCCACCACGCGCTCGAACTCGGCCCGCAGCGGATGCTTGGCGAGCCGCTTCAGCCAGGCCCGGCGCGCGGCCGTTCCGCGCCGGCCGACAGCCTCCCAACGCTGCATCAGGTCGGGGGGAACGCTGAACGGAGGGTGGTGCCAATCCATCGCCTGCTTGGCGGCCCGGGCCTCCGCGCGGCCCAGCGGCCCGCCATGGCACGCCGCCGTGCCTGCCTTGGTCGGCGCAGCGAAGCCGATGATGGTGCGGCAGGCGATCAACGTCGGCTTCTTCGAGCGCAGCGCCAAAGACAGCGCCGCCAGCACCTGCGGAGGATCATGCCCATCCACCCGCTTCGTCGCCCAGCCCAACGCAGCAAACCGCTTGAGCTGATCGTCCGAGGACGACAGGGCCGCCGGCCCATCCCTCGACGTGCTGTTGTCGTCCCAGAGCACCGTCAGCTTCTCGAGCCGCAGGTGCCCGGCAAGGCTCGCGGCTTCGTGGCTGATGCCTTCCATCAGGTCGCCGTCGGAAGCGATGACCCAGGTGCGGTGGTCCACCAGGCTCTTGCCGTACCGTGCCGCCATCATGCGTTCGGCGAGCGCCATGCCGATGGCCGTGGCCAGGCCTTGGCCGAGCGGTCCGGTCGTGGTCTCGATCGCCGGGTGCTCGCCGTGCTCGGGATGTCCCGCAGCAGGACTGTCGAGCTGGCGGAAGCGCTCGAGCGCGTCGATTTCCATGCCGGCATGCCCGGTGAGATGCAGCAACGCATAAAGCAGCATGGACCCGTGCCCGGCTGACAGCACGAACCGGTCGCGGTCCGGCCAGCGGGGATCGGCGGCGTCGAAGCGCAGAAGCTTGCTCCACAGCGCGGTGGCGACGTCCGCCATGCCCATCGGCATCCCCGGATGGCCGGACCCCGCGGTCTCGACCGCATCGATCGCCAAGGCGCGGATCGCGTCCGCCATTCGCCGCTCGACCGTGGCGGGCCGGGCCAGGATGCTTGCCTGCGCCCGCAGGGCTGAAGCGTCCTGTCCTCCCCAATCCCGGGCCAGGCCTATGGCGCGAGTGCCTTCCATCAAACCTCCGCTTGCCACGGCCCAGGCGCCGCAGGGGAGGCCGCTATACGGGCGGAGTGACGTGCGGGCAAGCCCCGCGAGGTGCACCGGGCTTAGATGCGCATGGGGTAGGCAGTGCGGCCGGCAGCCTCGCCGCTCGCGCTCCACTGCCTGCTAATGCGACGCCAGCGCGCGGTTTGCCCGGGCGACCACCGCGTCGAACAGCATCTGGCAGCCGGTTTCGGCCTCCCCGGGTTCGATGCTTTCAGCTTCGTTGTGGCTCAACCCATCCTTGCATGGCGTGAAGATCATCGCGGTCGGCACATGCCGCGCGACGTAGATCGCGTCGTGCGCGGCGCCGGAGACGATCTCCCGGGCGGACAGCCCGAGGCGCGCCGCCGCCTGGCGAACCAGATCGACGCAGGCGGGGTCGAACTGCTGGGCCGGGATGCGGAACAGCTCCCGCAGTTCCAGCGACACGCCGCAGTCGCGCGCGATGGTGCCGGCCTCCGTTGGGAACTGCGCGGCTAGCCGGTCAACCTCCGCCACATCCGGATGACGGAACTCGACGCTGAACCGAACTTCGCCGGGCACGACGTTGCGGCTGTTGGGCAGAACCTGAAGCTGGCCTACGGTGCCGCGTCCATCCTCGCCACGGGCACGCATCGTGCGGTCCACCAAGTCGATCACCCGGGCGGCGCAGACCAGCGCGTCGCGCCGGGTGCTGGGCGGCGTCGTGCCGGCATGGCTGTCCTGCCCGGTAGCGACGGCGTCGTACCAAACCTGCGCCTGGCCGCCGGTCACGATGCCGACCTGCTTGCCTTCCCGCTCCAGGATCGGGCCTTGCTCGATGTGCAGCTCGAAGTAGGCGTCGGCCGGGAAGGGGCGGGCGGGTTCCGGGCCGCGGTAGCCGATGCCGTCCAAGGCCGCGCCGACCGTGACGCCCTCAGTATCGGTCAGCGCCTCCATCGCCGCCTGCTGATACAACCCGGCCCAAACCCCGGACCCCATCAGGCTATGGCCGAAGCGGCTGCCTTCCTCGTCGGTCCAGTTCACCAGCTCGACCGGCGCCTCCGTGGTGATGCCGAGGTCATTCAGGCTGCGCATAACTTCAAGCCCGGCCATCACGCCCAGCGCCCCGTCGAACTTACCGCCCGAGGGCTGGCTGTCCAGATGGCTGCCGAACAGCACCGGCAACCGCGCAGGGTCCTGCCCGGCGCGGCGAGCGAACATGTTGCCGATCGCGTCGATGCGCACCGCAAGCCCTGCCCGCTCGCACTCCGCCCGGAACCGGTCGCGCCCGGCGCGGTCCACCTCGCTTAAGGCCAGGCGCCGCACGCCGCCTTTCGCAGTCGCACCGATCTCGGCCATCGCCATCAGGCTGTCCCAAAGCCGCCGGCCGTCGATCCGCTGGTTCGTAACGCTCATTCCACGCCGTCCATCGTTGTCGTCTCGCTTGATCACGGCCATCATGCCCGCCACCCTGCCGCCCGCAAGCCCTGGAGACCTCTATTGGCACACGCCCTGCCGACTGCCCCCGCCCTCCTGCGCAACACGGCCCTTGATCGGGAGGCCGTGTGGCAGGCCCGGGTGGATCTCGCCGCATGCTTCCGCGCCGCCAGCCGGCTGGGCCTGCACGAAGGCATCTGCAACCATTTGTCGGCCATGGTGCCGGGATCAGACGCGCTGTTCCTGGTGAATCCCTACGGCTGGGGTTTCCATGAGGTCACAGCGTCCCGCCTCCTGGTTTGCGACTTCAACGGCAACGTCGTCGCGGGCGCGGGCGTGCCCGAGGCAACGGCGTTCCACATCCACGCCCGCATCCATCTGCGCCTGCCCCGCGCCCGGGCAGCGTTCCACACCCATATGCCGAACGCGACGGCGCTCGCGATGCTGGAGGGCGAGCCGCTGGCCTATGCCGGCCAGACTGCGCTGAAGTTCCTGGGCCGGGTCGTCGTGGACGACAACTACAACGGCCTGGCGCTGGACGCGGCCGAGGGCGACCGCATCGCCGCCAGCATGGGCGACGCCGACGTGGCGTTCATGCGCAACCACGGGATCATGGTGTTGGGCCGCAGCATCGCCGAGGCATGGGACGACCTGTATTACCTCGAACGTGCGTGCGAGGCGCAGCGCCTGGCGATGTCCACCGGGCGGGCGCTGCGGCCGGTGCCGCCGGCCGTGGCGGAGGCGACGGCACGACAGATGCGGGACAGTGGGGACGAGCCTGCGCGCCTGTATCTGGAAAGCATCAAGCGCACGCTCGACCGCGAGGCGCCGGACTACCGGCATTGATCCGCAGCACCTGGTTGGCATTGGCGGCGCTGGCCGGCAGCGCGTTGCCGGGCTGCACGCTGATCGACCAGAACACCTTCAACCCCGCCGCCCGCGCGGCGCCCATCATCTCCCCAGCTCCCGTCGCGGCGGCCACCGCTGTGACGCCAGGCCCGCCGCCGCTGCTGACTTTGCGGCCGGGTCAGCCTGTGCAGGATGCGGTGCGCCAGGCCGTGGCGGCAGCCCGCCGTCGCAAGCCGGACGTGGTGTTCGACGTGGTGGCCCTTGTGCCCGGCGACGCAGGCACGGAGACAAGGCTTGATGACCAGGCCGCATCCTCCAGCGCCGAGGCGGGCATGGTCGCCCGCGCCATCACGGCCCAGGGCGTGCCGCCCGCCCGGGTGCGCCTGTTCGCGCGGCCCGAAACCGGTATCTCCGGGCGGGAGACCCGCGTTTACGTCCGCTGACCAGGCTGCTAACCCGGCGGCATGCCGCATCCCTTGCTCCGCCTGAAGCCCCGGCAGGACCGCCGCTTGAAAGCCGGGCACCCCTGGGCGTTCAGCAACGAGATCGCGACGGCGCCGGAGCACCGGGCCTGGCCCATCGGCGCGCCGGTCCGCGTCGAGGGCGATGACGGCTGGCGCTACGGCACCTTCATGTTCAACCCGCACAGCCTGATCGCCGCGCGCCTGCTCGACCGTGATCCCGACGCCGTGATCGACGCGGCCTGGGTCCGGGCACGAATCACGGATGCTGTCGCGTTCCGCGCCCGGGTCACTCCCGGGACGCAGCATCGCCTGGTGCACGCCGAGGCCGACCGCCTGCCCGGGCTGATCGCGGACCGCTTCGGCGATGTTGTGGTGGTGCAGGCCAACACCGCCGGCATGGACCGCTTATTGCCGGAGATCGCCGCGGCGCTGCTGGATCTGCTTCCGCTCCGTGCCATCGTGGCGCGCAACGACAGCGCCGCGCGCCCGCAGGAGGGTTTGCCGCATGAGGTGGAGCTGCTGCACGGAACCGACGCCGAGGCGACGGCCGAGGAAGGCGGCACACGCTTTCCGATCAATCCGGTATCGGGCCAGAAGACTGGCTTCTTTTTCGATCAGCGGCCCAATCGGGATCAGGTCGCCTCCCTTGCCGCCGGCGCCCGCGTGCTGGACGTGTTCTGCCACACCGGCGCCTTCGGATTGCGGACCGCCGCCGCCGGCGCCGCGGCCGTCCTGCTCGTGGACAGCAGCCAGCCCGCGCTGGAGCTTGCGCTGCAAGCCGCCGAGGCGAACCGATTGGGCGACCGGGTTTCAGTGCGGCGCGGCGACGCCTTCGAGGTCATGGCGGCGCTGGCGGCAGAGGGCGAGCGGTTCGACATCGTCGTTTGCGACCCGCCGGCGTTTGCTAAGTCGCGCAAGGACCAGGAGGCCGGCCTGCGCGCCTATCATCGCATGACCCGGCTGGCGGCGGCGCTGGTCCGGCCCGGCGGGTTCCTGTTCGTGGCGTCATGCAGCCATCATGCACCGCTGGACCTGTTCACTGCCCAGGTCAGCTCGGCCCTCCTTAAAGCCAGGCGAGAGGCGCGCATCGTCCACATCGGCGCTGCCGGCCCCGATCATCCCGTCCATCCCGGCCTGCCCGAGAGCGCATACCTGAAATCGCTGCTGTTAAACCTTTTCTAGAGGCTGGATTTTCCGACGAGGCGCCCAAGGTCCGTGCTATGTTGCGGGTCCAGTGATGCACCTTTCGCGCCGGTGGTCCTGCCGCACGCCCATCGGGTCGCCGCTTTCGTAGGAATTCTGGCCATGTCATCTGCGTCTCATTCGGCGCCGCCCTCCTCGACGCCCATGGACCTGACACTGGAAGGCAGAGCGCCCCGAGTGCCTGGGCGATCCCTGCTGCGCCGGGCCGCAGCGTTCCAGTCGCCGGTTCTGGCATACAGCATATGGCAATTTGCCTCGACCGGCGCTGCCTACGCGGCGGTGCTGGCGCTGATGTATGTCGCCTACCACGTGTCGGCCTGGCTCAGCCTTGCGCTGGTGCTGCCGGCCGCCGGGCTTGTGGTGCGGCTATTCATCATCCAGCATGATTGCGGACACGGCGCATTCTTCCAGTCGCGGCGGGCCAACTTCGTGGTCGGCGTGCTCTGCAGCCTGGCGACGCTGACGCCGTTCACCAATTGGCGCCGCCACCACGCGCAGCATCACGCGATGTGGAACAACCTCGACCGACGCGACATGACGAGCGACATCTATTCGACATGTCTGACCGTCCAGGAATACGAGGCCATGTCGCCGTCGAAGCGGTGGCTAGCCCGCACTGTGCGGCACCCGCTGATGGCCCACCTCATCATCCCGCCGCTCGTGTTCCTGGTGCTCTATCGCGTGCCGTTCGAGACTCCTCGCGCCTGGGTGAGTGAACGGCGGGCCGTCTATCTGACGAATGCGCTAATCGCGGCCGGGCTCGCTGCGATGATCCTGCCCCTCGGAATTTGGCCCGTGCTGGTCATTCAGCTTCCGGTTATCGCGGTCGCGGCGATCATCGGGGTGTGGCTGTTCAGCATCCAGCATCGCTTCGAGGACGCCCACTGGACCCATAATTCGGATTGGAGCGCCATCGCCGCCGCGATCCGGGGCAGCTCGTTCCTGAAGCTGCCATCCGTGCTGCGTTGGTTCAGCGGCAACATCGGCTATCACCACGTGCACCACCTCGTGCCGCGCGTGCCGAACTACCGCTTGCGCGCCTGCCATGAGGCTTGTGAGGAGTTGTTCGGTACGGCTCGCGTGCTCACCCTGCGAGAGGCTTTGATGGCGCCGAGCTACGCATTATATGACGAAAGCCTGGGTCGGATGGTGCAGTTTCCACGTCGTCGTTAATGCGAATGCGGTTCACCTTCGGCTTCGTTAATGACCTGGCGTAAAACCTTAGGTTGAACACAACAAACTTTTAACGACTTTTCAGCAACATTTCACTATCGCGCACACGTTTCCGTGATATCATTTTCGTGACGTATCGGAACGGGAGTGTTGACGATGGGCACAGTGACGCTGGCAGCAGAAGGCTCTTTGGTTGACCCGAAGGTCCTGTTGATCGAATCCGACGTCTCCACTGTGCGCACTCTCGTTTCTGGGCTTGAGGAGGCGGGAATCCAGGTCGTGTGGGCGCGAGACAGCACGACGGGGCTGGCGCTCAGTACGCGGCTGCTTCCCGACATCGTGCTTATTGGCTTGGGTTTGGCCGATGTTGACAGCATCGTGTTGGTTGGGCACCTCGTGGAACCACGGAACTGCGGCGTGATCGTGCTGGCTGGCGCCGAGGACGAGGCGGCACGGATCGCCAGCCTGGAACTGGGAGCCGACGACTACCTGGCTAAGCTGCCGACGCTGCGCGACATGATCGCACGGATTCGCGCCGTGCATCGCCGCGTCAATGTCCGCAAAAATCATTTCGTGGCGCCGAGCGCCGAGGCTGTACTGGCTATCGGGCCGATTCGGATCAACTTGCAGAATCGCAGCGTCCACACGCCGGAAGGGAAGCGGATCAATCTCACGTCGGCGGAATTCACGGCCTTGGAGACCTTTGCCCGTGCGGGCGGCAACGCGGTGACGCGCGACCGGCTGTCAGCGGCGGCACTGCGCCGCCCATGGCGGCCGGAGGACCGCAGCGTGGATCAGCTCGTCTTCAACCTTCGGCAGAAGCTGCCTTTGGACATCGATGGCGGTGTGTTGATCCAGAGCATTCGCGGTTCCGGCTACTGGATGCGCGCACCTGAGCGACCGGTGCAGCAGCGTCCGGAGTTTGCATGGTCGGCCGAAGACCTAGGCGCCCGTCCCCTGACGAGCTACGACCTTGCGAAGTCGGCTTGATGGAGGCTTTGCAGCAGGGCGATGTTTGCAAGGCGTCCTGTGCCGCGTCTGACTGGATAGGGACACTGCTGGTGCAACATGGTAACCATATGTGGCGTCACCCCAAGTAGAACCCAACCCACATCGATGCTGGTGGCGAAGTCAGGGGCGCGCTCACTCGCGGCGTTTTAACGGCGCGCATTTCGGGGCGGGAGCGATGATTCGGGTCCGTTCTCTCGAAGGCTCCTGCCCATGCTACGCCCACGAAGCCCATCCATCGTGCCCGATGAAATCCGTCGGGTCGCGTGTGCTGCTTTCCCCAAGGGCACGCTCTGCCTGCGCATCGCCGACGCGCTTGGCCCCGTGTATCAGGACCACCAGTTCGCCGCGCTGCTCACGAGCCATGGCCAGCCCGCGGCGCCGGGCCGGCTTGCGCTCGCTGTGGTGCTGCAATCGTGGAGAACCTGTTCAACCGCGAGGAGGCAAACGCCGTGTGGGACGGATCGACTGAGAGTATGCGCTCGGCCTGACCCTCACCGATTCTGGCCTTGACCACGCGGCGCTGAGCGAGTTCCGCACGCGACAGGTTGCAGGCGACGCCGAGTTCCTCCTGCTGGATACCCTGCGCCACCGCTTGCAGGAGCACGGCCTGGTCGAAGCGCACGGGCGCCGGCGCACCAACAGCACCCCTGTGCTCGCCGCCATGCGCAGGCCGAACCGGCTGGAGCGCATCGGCAAAACGATACGGGCCGTGCTGCGCCCGTGCCAAGCGCGAGCCACGCGTCATCGGTACAGGCACGCGAGCACTTCGAGGCCTTGCAGAGCGCGCAGGCACCAGGAAACCGGGTGTTCCGGGAACGCTACGCCGCTCGTGCCGGGATCGAGGGCACGCTGACCAGGCTATCAACCGCTGCAGCCTGCCCGGTGCCATGACATCGGCCTCGCCAGAACACGCCTGCAGCACGTCCTCACCGCGGCTGCCCCAACTTGGCCAGAGTTGCGGAATGGTGCGCGGGCGTCCCTGTCGCGAAGACGCGCTGCTCGCGCTTTGCCGCCGTCCAAACGCCGGCTTGGTCAGCCACTGACGTTGCCAGCAGCAGTATCGAGCCAGCCCCGACTCGGAAGCAGCGCCGACGCCGCCCACGAT
Source organism: uncultured Acetobacteraceae bacterium (assembly GCA_964236755.1). GTDB lineage: Bacteria > Pseudomonadota > Alphaproteobacteria > Acetobacterales > Acetobacteraceae > CAHJXG01. Next base: position 4,729 of record CAXSHI010000108.1, on the reverse strand, counting down.
CTCGTGCGGTCGGGTGCGGTCTCGCATCCGGCTCCCCCCTTATTTCCCCGCGAGCCGAGCGCCCGGTTGGGGCTAGGCGTCCACCCGCGACAGCGGCTTGGCGACGTCCTCAAGCCCTTTCTGCTCCGCATCGACACCGTAGATCAGGGCGACGACACCGCCTGCGACCATGATGGCCGCGCCGACCAGGTAGCCATAGAACAAGGGCGTGCGCTCTGTGCCGTCGCCGATCAGCAGCCCGTAGATCGCCGGGGCGGTGGCGCCGGCCACCTGCGCGACGGCGAAGAAGTAGGAGATCGCCTGGCCCCGGACCTCCAAAGGGAAGATTTCGCTTACGGTGAGGTAGGCCGCCGAGGCAGCAGCCGACGCGAAGAAGAACGCGACGCACCAGAGCAGCGTCTGTGTGGTCGCCGTCAGCGCACCGGCTTGGAACAGGAACGCCGAAGCGGCCAGTACCAAACCGGCAAGCCCATAGGTCAGAAAGATCATCTTCCGCCGGCCGAGCGTGTCGAACAAGGGCCCGAGCAGGAGTGGTCCGAGCAGGTTCCCAATGGCGAACGGAAAGAAGTAATACTGGGTGGAGGAGGGGGTCGTGCCGTAGAAGTTCTGCAGCACCAGCGCGTAGGTAAAGAAGATTGCATTGTAGAGGAACGACTGTGTTACCATCATCGTGATGCCGAGCACGGTGCGGGTCGGGTAATCCTTGAAGAACACTTGCGCCAGCTGTCTGAGTGACACCTCCTCTTTGGCCCGTACCAGCATCGCCCTGCTTTCGGAGACCGGTTCTAGTTTAATGCCCTGCGCATGCACTGAGGCTTCCACCTCCTCGACGATGCGCTCGGCCGCTTCGGCGTGGCCGTGGGTGAGCATCCAGCGCGGACTTTCGGGAATGTGGCGCCGCAGCCAAATGATGACCAGGCCCATGACCGGCCCGATGAGGAAGCCGACACGCCAGCCCCAGTCCTCGTTGATGTAGGCGGGGTCGAGCAGCCACAAGTTGGCGAACGCGCCCAAGCCCGCGCCTGCCCAGTAAGTGCCATTGATGGCGATGTCGACCCGCCCGCGATACCGGGCGGGGATCAGCTCGTCGATGGCGGAGTTGATGGCAGTGTATTCCCCACCGATGCCTAGGCCCGCGACGAAGCGGAAGAGGTAGAGGAACCAGACGCTGGTCGCCAGCCCCGCAACCCCGCTCCCCACGAGGTAGATGGCAAGCGTGATGATGAAGAGCTTCTTGCGGCCCCAGCTGTCGGTCAAGCGCCCGAAGGTGAGGGCACCGGCGACTTGCCCGATCAGGTAGATCGTGCCGGCGAACGCCACCTCTTCCGTACTCATGCCGAGCGTCTTCTGGAAGCCGGCAGAAGCGACGAGCTGGATCTCCAATCCGTCGAGGATCCAGGATACGCCCAGGCCGGCCACCACCATCCAGTGGAACCTGGCCCAGGGCAGCCGGTCCATTCGGGCGGGGACGAGGCTGCTGACGACGTCGGTGGAACTGGGACTCGGCATAGGCTGGCGTCTCCCTTGTCCCGGGCCTCGTTGGACGAGCTCGGTCGATGGCCGGGAGCCTGCCTCCCGTTCGACGGGCGGTCAATGAGGGGGCATGGCGGGTGGCCGCCTTCGTACGTCAGATAGCATCCGTCAAGCTGGTGTAGTTTCGGTGTAGGTTTGGGTGGCCTTGGGTTATGCGGCTTGGGGTGTGATCTGGGGAAACAGGAAAGGTGTGAGCTCGCCGTCGATGGTGGGTGGGATCAGCCCGGCCATGCCTTCGGTCTGCATGGTGCGGTGCTGGAGCGGCCATTCGTCGTCGGCTTCCAGCGGCACGGCGCCGATCAGGCAGGGCGCCAAAGAGGTGGAACGCACTTTCCCCAACCCCGTCCCTGGAGTGACCTCTCCGGCCGCGTCCGGCGTGCGGCCGATCCGGTGTAACGGCTAGGCTGCGGCTTTCAGCCGGTAGTCCTCGCCCGTCGTCCACATCCTGTGCAGCACCACCGCCAGCTTGCGCGCCAGCGCGACCTTGGCCTTGCCGAGGCCGCGGCGCTTGGCCACGCGCACGGCCCACGATTTCAGGGCGCACCAGCCACGGCTGTGGTGGATCAGCACGTTCGCCGCTTGATACATTGCGCGCCGCACCCCAGCGTCGCTGGCGCGGCTGATCCCACTCGACCAGTCCATCTCGCCGGACTGGAACCGTCGCGGCGTCAGGCCGAAGTGGGCGCCAACCGTGCGGGAGTCGCTGAACCGCGCGGGGTCGTCCACGCCGGCGGCATACGTCAAGGCCACAAGCGGGCCGACACCCGGCACCGTCATCAGCCGCTTGCAAGCGGCGCTGGCCTTGGCCCGCGCGGCGATCACCTTGTCCAGTCCGACAACCCCGCCGAAACGCAAAGCGTTTGCGGCTGGGCTGTCGAGATGCTCGACCACGGCAACAAGCGGCCGCAGCAGCGGCGCCAGCGCCTCGTCGTCCAATGACTGCAAAACCAGGGCCTGAAAGGCCGGGCTGGTCAGTTTCGGCGGCTTCAGCCCCTCGACCTGCAGGATGGACCAGATGACGTTGTGCGTGTCGAGCGACTGCCGCCGGAGCTGCTCGCGCGCCGTCAGCAGGGCGCGGTCGCGCTGGGCGGCCACCGACTTCACCAACACGGCGCGGAACTTGTTGACCCGCATCAGGTCCGCGATGCCGCGCGCGTCGTTCTGGTCGGTCTTGTTGCGGAACCCCGTCTTGAGCACGGCTGCGGCGTGGGTCGCGTCAATCACGATCACCGGCAGCTTGGCTTCCAGCAGCCCCCGCGCGATCCAGGCGGAGTTGATGCCCGCCTCAAGGCCGACCCGCTCGATCTCCTTTCCGCTTGCCCTGATAGACGCCGCGATCGCCTCCGGTGTGCTCGCCACGGACTGCTCGCGGACTACCTGGCCCGCTGCGTCCATGATGCACGCCGCCGTGCGCGCGACCGAAACGTCCAAACCAACGTAGAACATGCCTGTCTCCTGACCCATGGGCACCCGTGCCGGCCCTCAGCGTCAGGCAGCGGTGGCGAGAAAACCACCGCAGACAGGCCGGCCGGGATATCCCATCTTGTTCAAGCGTTCCAGAGAGTTCGTTGAGTGCAGCTTGGCGCGGTGCTGCTCGGGGAAGCCCATGGAGGCCGGCATGTCGTGCTCGCCAGCATCCATGAACACGCCGAGCTCGGCGTTTCGCGCAGCGGAGGCGCCTGGGGCCACTTTTCCCGTATCTGGTCGGCGGCCGCGCGCCAAGCCACCTTTGCCCTTTCTGGGCTGTCTTGCAGGAACGCATGGCGCAAGGACGCCGACGCCATGTTCTGCTGGCCCTTGGGCATGCAGGCCCGGGCATTCCTCGTCCAATGAACCCGGCGTCGTTGCCAGGTGGCGCCCATCATGCGCCGGATCGCGGCGAGGCCCTCCTGCGCGTCTGACCTGACGACGAAGTCGTCGCAGGGGGGATAACGAGCTTGGTGCCGCGCCGGCCGTGTCGGCCAGCGTCAGTAGCTGCGGACGCTATTGTATATCAATTGTACGTCAACCAGAGTTCCGCGCCGCGCCGGCAGCACCCAGCGCGGCGGATCGCGGCTTCCCCGTTGACGGAAACCATCCGCACGCGCGTCCTCTCAAGAACGGTCCGAACCTTGCTCCCGACCCGGAGCGGGCCCACGAGATCGAAAGCTTATGAAACCGCGCGTCGCCCGGCGTAGGACCCGTGCTACCTTGCACCTCGCGGCGGTGAGGTTGGACCAAGGCCGAGTGGTGCGGTCGTAGGGGCAGGGTAGCCCCTACTTTGGCGCTACTTTCTAAGCCTATTTGTATGATTCTGCAGGGCAGTGGCGCGATTGATCATCATGCCCTGCTCTCCGTGGCCATTGCTCCTGGTTGAAGATTGACTATGGGCTTGCTTGAAGCGGGAGCTTCGATCTGACATTGTGTTTGACGGTAAGGACGACCTGAAGGTGAAGTATTGCCGGGTGGAGTTGCTGACAGGCCCGGGCCGGCGGAGGGGAGAACTCAAATCGCGCCGAGGCGATGAAGCCGGGAGCGATGGTCTCCGAGGTCGTGCGGCAGTGGCTGCTCAGTTCGCAGCAGGTGTTCGGGTGGCGGCGCGAGGCGCGTGCGGGTTTGCTGGCGCTGCCGATGGACGGGGCTGTCGCCAACCTGCCGGTCCTTGACTTCGTGCCGATCTTGGCTGAGCTGGGGTGTCATCCGCGGCGCCGGAGACGGCTTTCGGCCCTGCGATTGAGGTAAAAAATTGTGGGTGCTGTTGTGCGCGTGCGACCCGGCATGGACGAGGCCCTGCTCACGTCGGTGATGCGTGCGGTGAGGACGTCGGCGGCAGTGGGGCCATGATTACCATCCCTGCCGGTGTGCACGTGCTGCTGACGGCTAAGCCTCGCAAACGATGCGCGTTGCTCCCGACCCGACAGGACCTCTGCCCAGGACGGCCGCGGCCCCGCGTGCCTTGCCGCTGCCAACCCGGACCCAGCAGGATGGCGTTGTGGCCAAGCGAGACAGTATCGCGGCTGAACGCGGCCAACTGGCTTTTAAACACAATGCCCCAAGGCGGTTCAAGGTTGCATGGGCTCGCGTGGCCTGGGTCTCGCGTGGCCTGGTTCGGCGCTGTGGGTGGGGCGGCGAGAGCGTGGAGGGCGGCGCCTTTGTCTCGCGGCCTGCGCCGCCGCCCGGCGCAGGCCGGGAACAGGGGGAGGTCCGCCCGCGCGGC
>CAXSHI010000107.1:0-14590 GCA_964236755.1 uncultured Acetobacteraceae bacterium | reverse complement strand
ACAACGGCAAGGTGGTCAAGACGGCCGATTTCGGCGCGTTCGTGAACTTCCTCGGTGCCAAGGATGGCCTGGTGCACATCAGCGAGCTGCAGCAGGGCCGGGTCAATAAGACGACCGACGTCGTGAACCAGGGCGACGCCGTGAAGGTGAAGGTCCTGGGCTTCGACGACCGCGGCAAGGTCAAGCTGTCCATGCGCGTCGTCGATCAGGCGACCGGGGCGGACATCACCGAGCAGGTCGGCAGCAAGGGCGGACGCGAGAATGGCGGCCGTGAAGGCGGTCGCCGCGAGCGGTCGGAGTCCGACGCGGCCGAATAAGCCGCAATCGCAAACGATTGGCGGCCGGGTCTAGTAAATCCGGAATCGGTCGCCAATGTTTCAGACTGTTACAAAGAAGGTCTGGGCGGGGATGAAGGCTGTCAACGCGATACAGATGGGCGGCGTGGACGTCCTCCCGCTGATTGAAGGTGGAAAAGGCATCGGCGTCTCGACCGGCGTGAGTTCCGGTCATTGGGCCGGGGCCGGCGGGGCGGGGACGTTCAGCGCCGTGAATGCCGATTTCTACGACGAGAACGGCAATCCGCTTGACCAAACCTACTACGGGCGCACCCGGCGCGACCGTCATGAAGAGCTGATCCAGTTCGGAATCCAGGGCGGCATCGCCCAGGCGCAGCGTGCCCATGATATCTCCGGCGGCCAAGGACGCCTGCACGCCAACATTCTTTGGGAGATGGGCGGGGCGGAGCGGGTCATCACCGGCGTGCTTGAGGGCGCCAAGGGCCTAATTCACGGCCTGACCTGCGGTGCCGGCATGCCCTACCGCTTGTCGGACATCGCCGCGCGGTTCGGCGTGCATTACTACCCCATCGTATCCTCCTCGCGCGCCTTCAGCGCCTTGTGGAAGCGCGCCTACTCCAAGGCAGCGTCCTTGCTGGGTGGCGTCGTCTATGAGGACCCTTGGCTCGCAGGCGGGCATAACGGCCTGTCCAACGGCGAGGACCCCAACAAGCCGGAGGACCCCTTCCCCCGCGTGCTGGCGCTGCGCAGGCTGATGCGCACCTTCGGGCTGGACCAGACCCCGATCATCATGGCGGGCGGCGTCTGGTGGCTGGAGGAGTGGGAAGACTGGATCGACAACCCGGACCTTGGCCCCATCGCTTTCCAGTTCGGCACCCGTCCCTTGCTGACCCGCGAGAGTCCCATCAGCGACGCTTGGAAGCAGCGGTTGCTGAGCTTGAAGGAGGGCGACGTTTTCCTGAACAAGTTCAGCCCGACAGGCTTCTACTCCAGCGCCGTCAACAACGGCTTCATCGCCGAATTGCGGGAGCGTGGAGAGCATCAGGTTGCCTACTCGACCGAGCCGATTGGGGAGCATGTGGCCATGCTCGGCATCGGTCCGCGCAAGCGGCCGGTCTATCTGACGGCCAATGACCTGTTCAACGTCGAGGGCTGGATCGCCGCCGGGTTCACCGAGGCGTTGCGCACGCCCGACAGCACGCTGATCTTCGTGACGCCGGAGCGGGCTGCGCGCATCACCGAGGACCAAGTCTCGTGCATGGGCTGCCTCAGCCAATGCCGGTTCAGCAACTGGAGCCAGCACGGGCCTGACTACGACAACGGCAAGAAGGCCGACCCGCGCAGCTTCTGTATCCAGAAGACCCTGCAATCGGTACGGCGGGAAGACCAAACGCCGGAGGCCATCGAGCATCAGCTCATGTTCAGCGGCCACAATGCCTACCGCTTCGCCAGCGATCCGTTCTACTCCAACGGGTTCGTGCCAACGGTCAAACAACTCGTGGAGCGCATCGTCTCCGGCCGCTAAGGCGTCCCAAGCGCCAGGGCGCGGGCATAGACGACCTTGCGCGGCAGACCGGTCGCGATGGCCACCAGCGCGGCGGCGTCCTTGAGGCTGTGCCGCGTCAGGGCTTGGCGCAACTGCTCATCCAAGTCCTGCACGTCGGCCGCCTCCTCAGGTCCTGGGCCGACGGCGATGGTGATTTCTCCCCGAGCCGGCACGGCGGCGTAATGCGCGGCGAGTTCGGGCAGCGGGCCGCGCCGGACCTCCTCGAACCGCTTGGTCAGCTCGCGTGCGACCGCAGCCGGACGGTCCCCGAACTGCGCCGCGAGGTCGGCCAGCGACTCAGCGAGGCGGTGCGGGGCCTCGTGCCACAGCAGGGTTGCCGACAGCCCGGCGCGCTCCGCCGCGCGCAGCCGGCCAAAGGCGGCCAGGCGCGCCGCCGACCGCGGGGGCGGGAATCCCAGGAACAGGAACGGCTGCGGCGGCAAGCCCGACAGGATCAAAGCAGTCACCGCCGCGTTCGGCCCCGGCACCGCCGACACTGGCACCCCTGCCGCCACCGCCGCGCGCACCAGCCGAAAGCCGGGATCGGACACCAGCGGCGTCCCGGCGTCCGAAACCAGCGCCACCCGGCCGCCGTCCCGCAGCATGTCGAGCAGCGCCGGGATGCGGCCCTCCTCGTTGTGGTCGTGCAGCGGCGACGTGCGCGCCGCGATCCCGTGATGCGCCAGCAGGCGCGCGGTCATGCGGGTGTCCTCGCACAGCACGAGGTCCGCGCCCCGCAGCGTATCGAGCGCACGCGGGGACACATCCGCCAAGTTGCCGATCGGGGTAGCCACCAGCATGAGTCCCGGTGATATAGACGTGCGGTCCGGTGCGGGATCACCAGCAAGGGGTTCAGGACATGGTTCGTCGTCGGAGATTCGTTCGGGCATGGACGCTCCTTGCCGCCTTGGCCGGGCTGGCTGCCTGCGTAGCCGACACGGGCGACGCCGGCTATGGGCGCCCGGCCGTGGTCGGCGCCACCCCGCCGATGGCGCCGCCCGGATCGCCTGGACGGCGCGTGACGATCCTGCTGCCGCTCACCGGGCCGACTGCCGAGATCGGCCAGGCGATGCTGCGGGCGGCGCAGCTCTCGCTTGACCAGCCGGGCGCGCCGACCTTGGACGCGCGGGACACCGGAGGCACGCCCGGCGGCGCCGCCGACGCCGCCAAGCTGGCGATTGCCGCTGGAACCGGGATGCTGCTCGGTCCGCTCACCGCGGGCGAGACCGCAGCCGTGGCGCCCCTGGCCAAGGCGGCCGGCACTCCCGTATTGGCCTTCACCTCGGACGCCTCCCTAGCCCAACCCGGCGTGTGGGCGCTGGGGATCACGCCGGCCCAGCAGGTGCGCCGGTTGGTGCTCGCCGTGCAGGGCGAGGGCAAGACCCGGGTCGCCGCCGTGCTGCCGACCAATGCGTTCGGGGATGCGATGGCCGGCGCAGCCACCGCCGCCGCCGGAGGGGCCGGGCTTGCCGCCCCATCGGTCATCCGTTACGGCAATGGCTTCGCCCCTCTCAACGCCGCGCTGAAGACTGTATCCGCCTATGATGCGAGGCGCGGCGCAGCCGAGCAGCCGGATCAGGCCGCACGCGCTTCCGGCGACGCCGCCGGCGACCGCCGGCGGGCCACGGCCGGTCGACAGCCCCTGTCGCCCCCGCCCATCGACGCCCTGCTGCTGGGCGCAGCCGGGGAGCAGCTCGGCCAGGCGCTGCCGTTGCTGGCCTTCTACGAGATCGGGCCTGAGCAGGTCCGCATCCTGGGGCCGGCGCTTTGGGGCCGGGAGGCGTCCCGGTTGTCCGCTTTGGCAGGCGCCTGGTATGCCGCCCCCGACCCGGCGCAGCGCGCGCCGTTCGAGCAATCCTACGCCGCGAAGTACAACGCGCCGCCACGGGACCTCGCCAGCCTCGCGTATGACGCCGCGGGCGTCGCGCGCGTCGCCGCCGACAGCGGCGGCTTTGCGCCCGGCGCGCTCACCCGGCCCGAAGGCTTCACCGGGGCGGACGGCCTGCTGGGCTTGCAGCCCGACGGCCAGACCCGGCGTGGCCTGGCGATCTTCGAGATCGACCACGACGGGTCCCACGTCGTGCAGCCCGCGCCGCAGAGCCTGCAGGCGCCGGGCGTATAACGGGCCGCGGCGCCGGGGGGCGTTCCCCATGGGTGCGTTCTTCCCGCTCCGGGCCGCCATGTTGTTGGCTGTAGTGCCGCTCTTGGTTCTGTGGGGGCTGGTGGCGCTGGGACATCTCGGGGTGCAGCCGGCCATCGCGGCGGCCGGGGTGGTGCTCGCCGGGTCGGTCGCTTTGGCGCAACTCTGGATGCACGACCTGCGCCTTGTGATGTCCGTCCTGCAGTGGGCCGGCTCGAAGCAGCCGACCGATGCGCCGCCGCCGCCCTTCCTCGCCGCGACGGCCCACCTTGCACGCGAGGCGGAGCGGCTGTCGCGGTCGCTCGCGGTGCGGACGGCGCAGGTCGAGGGCCTGCTGCGGGCGGAGCAGGTCATCGTGCAGCGCCTGCCGGACCCGCTGATCGTGCTCGGTCCTGACCGCCGGGTGCAGCGCGCCAACGCGGCGGCCTATGCGGCGTTCGGCGGCGAGATGGCGGCGGTGCTGCGCCATCCGGGCCTCCGCGCCGCCATCGACCGGGCGCAGAGCCAGGGCGAGAACCAGGCGGCCGAGCTGAGCCTGCCGGTCCCCGTGGCGCGCGAGGTGTATGCGACGGTTATGGCGCTCGACCCGCCGTTGTCGGACGGCGGCCGCATCGTCGCCGTGCTGTCGGACCGCACCCGGGAGCGCGCGGTGGAACGGATGCGCGCCGATTTCGTGGCCAATGCCAGCCATGAGCTGCGGACGCCGCTCGCCAGCTTGATCGGGTTCATCGACACGTTGCGTGGCCCGGCGGCGGACGATCCGCCGGCGCAGACCCGTTTCCTCGGCATCATGGCGGAACAGGCGCAGCGGATGAACCGCCTGATCGACGACTTGCTGAGCCTGTCGCGCATTGAGCTGACCGAGCACCAACTGCCGGCCACGCGGGTCAACCTTGAGGACCTGATCCACCGCCTCGCCGCGGGCTTCGAGCCGCAGGTCGGCGCGCGCCGCATCCGGCTGGAGGTAAGCGTGCCGCCAAGCCTGCCGCGGGTGATGGGCGACGATGACCAGTTGGAGCAGGTGCTGCAAAACCTTTTGGACAATGCAGTGAAGTATGGCCGGGAGGGCGGCGTGGTGACGGTGGCGGCCGGGCGGGTCGTGCCCGGCGGGCGCTGGCCGGGGCGGCCCGGCGTCACGCTGTCCGTGTCCGACGACGGCCAGGGCATCGCGCGGGCGCACATCCCGCGCCTGACCGAGCGGTTCTACCGGGCCGACAAGGGCCGGTCGCGCGCCGTGGGCGGCACCGGGCTGGGCCTCGCGATCGTCAAGCACATCGTCAACCGCCACCGCGGCCAGATGCTGATCGAGAGCAAGGAAGGCGTGGGCACGACCGTCACGGTCTGGCTGCCTGAGGGCGAGGCGGCGGACGCCGCAGCAGCCGCACCATGACCAGCATGGCCGGAACCGCGGCAAAGATAGTGAGCGCGTAGAACGGCACCCAGCCCAAGGCCGCCGCAAGCACGCCCGAGAACCCGCCCACCGTGCGAAGGCCCACCGCGGCGAGCGAGGACAGCAGCGCATACTGTGTGGCGGTGAACGCGCTGGAGCACAGGGCGGACAGGTAGGTGAGGAACGCCGCGTCCGCCATCGCCTCAGCAAAGCTCTCCAGCATCACCTTGGCGAGCAGGATGCGCGTGTCGCCGCTGGAGACCGCCAGGGCGAAATACAGCGCCATGGAAGCCATCTGCACGAAGCCGGTCAGGACGAGCGCCCGCCCGGTGCCGATGCGCACCACGAGCCACCCGCCTGCGGCCGCGCCGAGCAGGCTCATCGCCAGTCCCGGCATGCCGGTTGCCAGCGCCACCTGGGCGCGGTCGAATCCCATGTCGCGGTAGAACGGCGTGGCCATGGTATGGGCCAGCGCCTCGCCAAGCTTGAACAGCATGACGAAGGCGAGGACTTGCCCGGACCCCGAACGTTGCCAGAAGTCGCGGAACGGCTCGACCACCGCCGTCTGGAGCCTGGCGCGCAGGCCGCGACTGCTATCCTGGGCAGCCCGCAACGGCGGCTCGGCGGAGGCGAGCGTCACGAGCACCCCGGCGCCGACCAAGCCGGCCATCGCGCCCAAGGCGTAGTGCCAGCCGATGACGTCAGCCAAGCCGATTGCACCGGCCCCTGAAATCAGCAGCGCCAGGCGGTATCCCCAGATGTAGGCGGCAAGCGCGATGCCCTGGAGCCGCTCCGGAAACGTCTCAATCCGCCAAGCGTCCACGACGATATCTTGGCTGGCAGACAGGAACGCTATCGCGACCGCCGCCGACACCAGCAACGCCGGTGCCGCATGCGGATCGGCCAGCGCCAGCGCCAGGCACGCCACCGCCAGCAGGGGTTGAATGGCCAGCAGCCAGCCACGCCGGCGCCCGAACCGGGCCAAGCCCGCAGGGGGACGCACCTGGTCGAGCAAGGGCGACCAAAGGAATTTCAGCGTGTAAGCCAAGCCGATGTTGGCGGTCAGCCCGATGGCGGCGAGCGAGGTGCCGCCCTCCGTCAACCATTGGCGCAGGGTGAAGCCCGACAGCGGCAGTGGCAGGCCGGCGGCAAACCCATAGGCGCCCATGATCCAGAGCGAGCGGTCGCGAAAGGGTCGGGGCTGGGCCATTGCAAGGTCCGGTCAGGAGCGGTCCGGACCTACGCAGGCAGCACGCCCGCCCGGCGCCTGCGATGGCGCTAGGCGGGACGCCCAACGATCAGCGGGACGGGGCTTCCGATCCATTCAGCCCGGCGGCGGAATTCGTGTCCGAGGTCGTGGGCCGGGCTGCGCGGTGCGCACGGTGGCGGACGCGATGGGCGCGGCGGCGCGGCGCCGAGGCGATTGGAGCGGGGCTGGTGCTGCTCGGGCCGACGCGGGTCGTGCCGACGACGCCGGTGCCGCCGGCCGGGGTGCCTTCCGAATTGCTCGGCGCGGTGGTGGAGGACACCCCGCCGGCCGGACCGACCGTGGGGCTGCCGGGTGTCACCTGCGCAAAAGCCGGCACGGCGGCCACGGTGGCCGCGAGCAACAAGGAGGAGAAACGTCGAGTCATGCTGTCCATCGTAATCTCCGAATCGAGAAGCAGGACAAAATCGCCTTGCTTGCCGGAAATAGACAGGATTGCGTTGGGTTCGTCGAGAAACGATATGCCGCTACGCGGCCTCGCTGTCCGACTTGCGCTCTGCCCGCTTGCGCTGGTTGGGATCGAGGTGGCGCTTGCGCAGGCGCACGGCGCTCGGCGTGACCTCGACTAGCTCGTCGTCTTCGATGTAGGCGATGGCTTGCTCAAGCGACATACGGCGCGGCGGGATCAGCAGCATCGCGTCGTCCTTGCCGGCGGCGCGGACGTTGGTCAGCTTCTTCTCCTTGATCGGGTTCACGTCGAGGTCCGCGCCGCGGCTGTTCTCGCCGAGGATCAGCCCGACATACACCTTGTCGCCGGGATCGACGAACAGCGTGCCGCGCTCCTGCAGGTAGAACAGCGCGTAGTGGATCGCCTCGCCGCCCTCGCTGCTGATCAGGCTGCCGTTGCGCCGCCCCTCCATGGGGCCGACCCACGGCTCGTAGCCGGTGAAGATCCGGTTCATGATCCCGGTGCCGCGCGTGTCGGTCAGGAACTCGCCGTGATAGCCGATCAGGCCGCGGCTCGGCATATGGAAGGTGAGCCGGACCTTGCCGCCTCCGGACGGGCGCATATCCTGCAGCATGCCCTTGCGGCGGCTGACCTTCTCCACCACCACGCCGGAGAACGGCTCGTCCACATCGACCAGCACGTCCTCGAACGGCTCCTCCCGCTCGCCGGTCTCCTCGTTCTTCTGCGTCAGCACGCGAGGGCGGCCGATCGTCAGCTCGAACCCTTCCCGCCGCATCTGTTCGATCAGCACGCCGAGCTGAAGCTCGCCACGGCCCGCCACCTCGAAGGCGTCCGTCTCGCTGCTCTCGGTGATCTTGATCGCGACGTTGCCCTCCCCTTCCCGCAGCAGGCGGTCGCGGATCTGGCGGGACGTCACCTTCTTGCCCTCCTTGCCGCCGAGCGGGCCGTCGTTCACGCGGAACGTCATGGCAAGCGTCGGCGGATCGACCGGGATCGCCGGCAGCGGGTGGCCCAGTTCGGGCGCGCCGATGGTGTCCGGCACCGTCGCGTCCTCCAGCCCGGCCACCGCCACGATGTCCCCAGCCTCGCACTCATCGACCGGCACCCGATCCAGGCCGCGGTAACCCATGAGCTTGGTGAGCCGCCCGGTCTCGACCGCCGTGCCGTCGCCACGCAGCACCTTCACCGGCATGTTCAGCCGCGCCCGTCCCTGCTCAACCCGGCCGGTCAGCACGCGGCCCAGGAAGTTGTCGTAGTCGAGGATGCTCGCCACCATGGCGAACGGCGCCTCCTTGTCGAGCACGGTCGGCGGCACGTGGCTCATCACCAAGTCGAACAGCGGCGCCAGGTCCTTGCGCGGCCCGTCCATCGTCGGATCGGCCCAGCCCTGGCGGCCTGAGGCGTACAGCATGGGAAAGTCGAGCTGCTCGTCGTTGGCGCCCAGCGCCGCGAACAGGTCGAACACCTCGTTGTGCACCTCGTCCGGCCGGGCGTCGCCGCGGTCAACTTTGTTGACGACGACGATGGGCTTGATGCCGCGGGCGAGCGCCTTGGTGACGACGAACTTGGTCTGCGGCAACGCGCCCTCGGCGGCGTCCACCAGCACCAGCACGCCGTCCACCATGTTCAGGATGCGCTCCACCTCGCCGCCGAAATCGGCGTGGCCCGGCGTGTCCACGATGTTGATCCGGCTGTCCCGCCAGATCACACTCGTGCACTTCGCCAGGATGGTGATGCCGCGCTCCCGCTCAAGGTCGTTCTTGTCCATCGCGCGCTCGGCCACCTGCTGGTGCTCGCGGAACGACCCTGACTGCCTCAGCAGCTGATCGACCAGCGTCGTCTTGCCGTGGTCGACGTGGGCGATGATGGCTATGTTGCGAATGTCCATGGAAAACCTTGGCGCCTGGCGTGGCCGCGAATAGGAATGGTGCAGGGACATGACCGCCGCCTGCGTGTTGCGCTGCACACATAGGCTGGGAGCCGCGGTTTTGCGAGGCAAAAAACGTTGCCGCCGGTCTGAGCGGCATGGGACAGGGACGCGCGCCCTGGCCCCTGTTGTCGGCAAAAGGCCGGGGCCAGCCCATCTCGGGCCGGCCCCGGGCTGGGCCTAGCCCGCGTTGCCCAGCGCGGCGCGGATGGCCGACCGCGCGCCGGCGATGTCGCGCGTCGCCAGGGCTTGGCGCGCCTGGCCGATCTGCTGCACCATCGGCATGTCCGCCGGGGCAGCGGCCGCGGATGGGTCGGTCGAGCGGGACAGCAACCGCGTTTCGGCCCGCTCAAGCGCCTCTTGCGCCGCGCCGGTCTTGCCCGACGCGAGGGCGCGCTGCGCCGCCGCGAGATACGCTTCCGGACTGTTGCTGGCCGAAGCCGGCTCAGGCAGGCGCGGAGCGATTTCGGAGTGCGTGTCGGACGGCGCGATGTTGCTGGCCCGGCTGGACCGCGGCGAGCCGGCGCCGCCGCGGTAGGCGCTGCTGGGAGGCGCGTTGACGCCCGCCTCGCCGTCCGGACCGGCGTCGCTCATCATGCGGTGATGGCGCATCCGGCCCCGCATCGGGTGCCCATCCATCGTGTCGGAGCCGTCAACGGCGGACGCCATCGGCCGCCCCCGCGGCGAGGATGTGCCGGTCGTGCCGAGAGTGCTGCCCGGCAGGTTGCGGGTCGCGGTGCCGGCAGTGTCCGGTAGGCTGTTGCTCGGCTGAGGGGTGCCTTGCCCGGAATTCGGGGCGGCCGGACTCTGGGTGGACGACATCGGGTTCTGCGCAAGCACCGGGCCACAAGCCAGGGCGAGCAACGCTGCCGACATCAGCAATGTCTTACGCATATGCGGTATCCTTTTGCTACATGCTCGCGACGCGCCACGCCTGGCACGTCGAGGCGATATAACAACGATTTCCGCCTCGGGTTGCATGATCAAGCGCGGATCGACGCGATCAAGTCACGAAGATCGGCTTGCGGCCGGGCGCCGTATTGCGCGATGGCCGCCGCCGCCGTACGGCTGCCGGCCTCGCCGCAGGCGTGCAGGCCGCGTTTGGCCGCATGGGCGGCGAGGAAGCCGGCCGCGTAGGCGTCGCCGGCCCCCGTCGTGTCCACCACCCGGACCGGCGCGGCGGCCACCTCCACCCGCTCGGCGCCGCGCAGCACGACGCTTCCCGCCTCGCTGCGGGTCAGCACCGCCAGCGCGACGTCGGCGCCCGCGCGCCGGGCCGCCGCCTCGAACTCGTTTTCCTCATAGAGGCTGCACGCCTCCGCCTCGTTGGCGAACAGGATATCGACGTGGTCGCGCACCAGGCCGCGGAACGCTGTCCTGTGCCGATCGACGCAGAACGCATCCGACAGCGACAGCGCCACCAGCCGCCCGGCCCCATGCGCCGCCGCGGCCGCGCGCAGGAACGCCGCCTGCGCGGAGGGCGGGTCGAACAGGTAGCCTTCGAGGTAGGTCACGGCGCTGTCCGCCACCAGGGCCTCGTCGAGGTCCGGGCCGCCGAAGCTGACGCAGGCGCCCAGATACGTGCTCATGGTGCGTTGGCCGTCCGGCGTCACGGCGATCAGGCAGCGCGCGGTGGGCGCCCCGTCCCGCAGCGGCGCGGTCGGGAAATGCACGCCGGCGGCGGTGATGTCGTGGCGGAACGCCCTGCCCAACGGGTCGTCGGCCACCTTGCCCATGAACGCCACCCGGGCGCCCAGCCCGGCCGCCACGGCGCAGGTGTTCGCCGCCGACCCGCCGCTGCTTTCCTGGCCCGGCGGCATCGCCGCATACAGCGCCTCCGCCCGCTCGGCGGAAATCAGCGCCATGCCGCCCTTGCGCAGGTCGTGCCGCGACAGGAAGTCATCCCCCGTGGGCGACACCACGTCCACGATGGCGTTGCCGATGCCGAGGATGTCGAATCGGGCGGCGGCGGAATGGGACATGGCTGCTCCTGATGCGCGCCCGGGGATCCGCGGGCCTGGCGTGCGCCTAACATTCGCCTTACCTGCTCGCAACCCGCGACACTCGTCTCCGCACCCAGTCAGGACGCCCGCATGCTGTCTCCGCTCTCGCGCGCCATCGCCCAGTTGCAGGACCCGGTGTTCCTGGGCGTCGTTTGGCGCAGCCTCGCGCTGTCGGGCGCGGTGTTCCTGGGGCTGCTGGCGGGCAGCATCTGGGCAGTGGAGCAGGTCGTGGCGCGGCCGGGCTGGCTGGGCTGGCTCGCCGGGCTGGCCGGGGGCGTGGGCGCGGCGCTGCTGGCGTTGTGGCTGTTCGTGCCGGTCGCCCTGGTGATCGCAACGCTCTACATGGACCGCATCGCCGCCGCGGTGGATCGCCGGTTCTATCCGGGCCTGCCGGTGCCGCTCGGCGCCCCGCTGGCGGTGCAGGCGTGGGACGGCCTCGCGCTCGGGGCGCAGGTCCTGGCACTTCAGCTCGTCGCCCTGCTGCTGGCGATCCTGCTGCCCGGAGTCGGCCTCGTGCTCGGATGGCTGGTGGCCGGCTGGGCCATCGGACGCGGCCTGTTCATGGGGGTCGCCATGCGCCGCATGGGACGGCCGGAGGCGCTGCGGCGCTACGCCAGGCTGCGCATGTCGGTGCTGGCCCAAGGCGTCGCGTTGGCGTTGGCGGGCAGCGTGCCCGGCCTGAACCTGCTGGTTCCCGTCGTCGGCACGGCGGTGATGGTCCACGTGCTGAACCGCGCTCGCTAAAAATTTTGTTACGGGTTGTGAAATACTGCTGCCTTATGTTAGGCCGTAGCAAACGCGCACCGTGGCACGGCGCGCGCAGCCTCGAAGGAGGACTCTCTTGTTCAAGCGTCGCAGACCCGAAGGTTCCATGGGCAACGAATCAATCACTCAGCAGCATGACGCGACTGATGCCGCCGAAGGCCTGACCGGCGACTCCGCCGTTCTGGATGCGCCGCGCCCGTCGGTCTGGCCGGCCGATACCGGCCTCGGCGTTCCCCCCTACCGACCCATTCCGTCCAAGGAGGCTCCCGCCATGGCCCGCACGCCGTTTTCCGCCTCCGGTCTCGGCATGACCGGCACGCCAACATCGCCCCCTGCCCACCCGGCGCCGAGCCTCGTCGCGCCGCCGCGCCCCGTTCCGGTGCCAGACCTCCCGGTTCCAGACCGCGCGCCCGAGCCGTCGGAACGCCGCACCCTGGTCGTCGGCCGCGGCATCTCCGTCCAGGGGACCGTCGCGGATGCCGAGCGGCTGGTCGTCGAGGGCATGTTCGAGGCCACCATGATTCACGCGACCGAACTGAGCATCGCACAAGGCGGCGTGTTCAAGGGCGAGGTCGAGGTCGAGGACGCGGAGATCGCCGGCACCATCGACGGCACTCTGACCGCGCGCGGCAACCTGGTTGTCCGGGCAACCGGCAAGGTGCTGGGCACCGCCCGCTGCCGCCGCCTGCAGGTCGCGGACGGCGGACAGATCACCGGCCGGATCGAGATGCTGACCGAAGGCACGTCCAAGGCGGACGCGCCCCGCGTCGCAGAAATGTCCGCCTGAGCCTGACCTAGCTTTCCATGCGCGTGTGCGCCTTGGTGTCCCGCATCAGCGCATAAACCAGCAGCGAGAGGAACGTGAGCACGGTCACGTACCAGTAGAACCAGCTTTCATGGCCCGCCGCCTTGAACTGGAGCGCGATGAGCGGCGCCGTGCCGCCGAAGATCGAGGCCGCGAGCGCATAGGGCAGCCCGACGCCCAGCGCCCGCACCCCGGCCGGGAACAGTTCGGCCTTCACCACCGCGTTGATCGAGGTGTAGCCGGAGACGATCATCAGCGCCGCCAGGATCAGCAGCAAAGCCTGGGTGTAGCCCGTCGTGGAACCGAGCGCCGTGAGGATCGGCACGGTGCACAGCGTGCCCATGACGCCAAACCACATCAACACCGGGCGCCGGCCGATCCGGTCGCTGATGGCGCCGAACACCGGCTGCATGGCTGCGTAAAGGATCAGCGTGATGAAGCTGATCTCCGCCACCCATTCCCGCGGGAATTTCAGCGTGTTGGACAGGTAGGTCGGCATGTAGCTGCTGAAGGTGTAGAACGCCGTGGTGCCGCCCATCGTCAGGCCGAACACCAGCAGCAGCTCCTTCGGGTGGGTGAGCAGCTCGCGGATCAGGTTCCGCCGCGGCTCGCGGCTCGCCCGCTTCCATTCCTCGGTCTCAGCCAGGTTCCGGCGCAGGTACAGGCCGTAAAGCGCGCCGAGCGCGCCGATGGCGAAGGGGATGCGCCACGCCCAGGCCTCAAGTTCCGCCGCGTTGAACGCCTGCTGCATGACCAGCAGCACCAGCGCCGCGATGACCTGGCCGCCGATCAGCGTCACGTATTGGAACGAGCTGTAGAAGCCCCGGTGCTTCGAGCCGGCGACCTCGCTCAGGTACGTCGCGGACGACGCATACTCGCCGCCCAGCGACAGCCCTTGCAGCAGACGGGCCAAAAGCAGCAGCAGCGGCGCCCACACGCCGACGCTGGCATAGGTCGGCAGCACCGCGATCAGGCCGGAGCCTGCGCACATGAGCAGGACGGACAAGGTGAGGGCCGCGCGCCGGCCTTTCCGGTCGGCGTAGTATCCGAGGACGAACCCGCCGACGGGCCGGATGAAGAAGCCCACGGCATAGATGCTGAACGCCGTGAGGAACTGCACCGTCGGGTCGGTGCTGCTGCTGAACGACTTGGCGAAGTAGATCGCGAACGAGTTATAGACGTAGAAGTCGTACCACTCGATCAGGTTGCCGATCGACCCGGCGAAGATGCTCTTCAGGCGGTTTGCAACCTCCGCCGGCCGTTCGTCGGCCAAGGGGTTCAAGCTTGGTTGATCCAACTCTTCAGTCCCGACCAAAGGTTCAAGCGGCGTCGATGGCTTGATAGGCGGCAAGCCCGGCCAGGTCCACGATCTGGCTCACCGACGCCCCCATCGGCACGATCTGCGCCGGCTGCGACAGCCCGAGCAGCAGCGGCCCGATGGTGCTGCCCTGCCCCAGCCGCGGCGCCAGGCGCGACGTGATGTGCGCAGAGTGCAGGCCCGGCATCACCAGCACGTTGGCATTCCCCGTCAACCGGCAGAATGGGTAGAGCGCGCGGATCGCGGGATCGAGAGCCACGTCCGGGCTCATGTCCCCGTCGTACTCGAAATCGACGCCGCGGCTGTCCAGGATCGACACCGCCTCCCGGATGCCGTGCACGGTGCGGTGCATCGGGTTGCCGAACGTCGAGTGCGACAGCAGGGCCACCCGCGGCTCGTGGCCGAGCTGCCGGGCCGCCGCCGCGCTGCCCATGGCGATGTCGGCCAGCTGCTCCGGGGACGGCCGCTCGTGGCGCAGCGTGTCGCCGATGAAGATGGTGCCCTGCGCGCCGACCATCAGCGTCAGGCCAAAGCTGATCTTGCCGGCGGCCGTGTCGATCACCTGGCCGATATCGTCGAGGCACACCGCGGCGGAGCGGGTCAGCCCGGTCAGCATCGCATCGGCGTCGCCGGCCGCCACCATGCAGGCCGCGAACACGTTGCGGTCCTGGTTCACCATGCGCTGGCAGTCCCGCTCCAGCGCGCCCTGCCGCTGCAGCCGGGC
>CAXSHI010000106.1:0-14640 GCA_964236755.1 uncultured Acetobacteraceae bacterium | reverse complement strand
GGCCGCGCTCGATCGACACCAGGCGGATGGCGCCGGCCATGCGGGCGTTGGCGACCCGCACGACCGCCTCCGCGGCCGCCTCGGCGCCGAGGCCGAGCGGGGCGCCGACATGCTGGAGGATGGCGTCCCGGGCCGCCGCCACGTCTAGCCGGGCCAGCGCGCCGCCGATGGGGCGCTCGGCGTTGATGCGGCCCAGCACCACGTTCGCATCGGTCAGCGTCGGGCGCGTGCCACCCTGGCCGTAGCAGACAGGACCCGGGCGCGACCCGGCGCTCTCCGGCCCCACCTGCAGCAGCCCGCCCGCATCGACCCGCGCCACCGAGCCGCCGCCGGCGCCGATGGTGGTGATCTCGATCATCGGCGTGCGGATCACGAGGCCGAACTCGACCGTCGCCTGCGCCGCCAGCGACACCGCGCCGCCCACCACCAGCGAAACGTCGAACGACGTGCCCCCGAGGTCGCCCGTGATCACGTCGGGGAAGCCCGCAGCAGTGGCGATGGCCGCCGCGGCGATCACGCCGGCGGCCGGCCCGGACAGCGCGGTCCGCACCGGCAGGCGGCGCGCGGTGGCGGTGGACATCACCCCGCCGTTGGACTGCACGATGTGGAACGGCCCGGCGAACCCCTCCTCCGCCAGCGCGCGGTCCAGCTTGCCGAGGTAGCTGCCGACGACCGGCTGCAGGTAAGCGTTCAGCGCCGTCGTGGAGGTCCGCTCGAACTCGCGGATCTCGGGCAGGATCTGCGCGGAGCAGGACAGGTTGCCGTTCGGCCAGACCGCCTCGGCGGCCGCCAGGGCCGCCAGCTCGTTGGCGGGGTTGGCGTAGGCGTTGACGAACACGATGGCCAGCGCCTCGGCGCCCTGCGCCAGCAGGAGGCGTGCGGCTTCCTGCACCTCCGCCGGGTCCACCGGCTGGCGGATGCTGCCGTCGGCCAGGGTGCGCTCCTGCACCTCCAGGCGCATGTCGCGGTCCACCACGGGCACGAAGTCGCCCCACAGGCCCCAGGTCTGGCGCCGGTCGCGGCGGCGCATCTCCAGCACGTCGCGGAACCCCGCCGTGGTGATCAGCCCGACGCGGGCGCCCTTGCGCTCCAGCAGGGCGTTGGTGCCGACCGTGGTGCCGTGCACGATGGAGCCGAGGCCGGCGACCGCGCCGAAAGAGCGCAAGCCTTGCAGGAAGCCCACGGCCTCGTCGCCGCGGTGGGAAGGCACCTTCGCCGTGCGGACCGCGCCGTCGGCCTCGTCGAACAGCACCATGTCGGTGAAGGTGCCGCCGACATCGACGCCGACCACGCGGCTCACGCGCCGTCCCCCACGGTTGCCTTGAGGCGCGTGACGTAGCCCAGGCGCCGGTCTCGCGCCGCCGCCGCCGGGTCGCGCGCTGCGGGCAGGCCCCAGCCGCCGCCCCCGGGCGTTTCCAGCCGCACGCGCCGGCCGGCCCGCACGGTCACGTCCGTCACCTTGGACACCAGCGGCGGGCTTTGGTCGCCGTCGTCGCCCTGCCACATGAAACGGTTCAGCGCGCCGGAACCGCCGCCCGCCACGCCGAACGGCCCCACCGTGCCGCGCTCGCCCAGCAAGGAGACCTGGGCGTCGGTCAGCACCTCGATCTCATACACCGCGCCGAGGCCGCCGCGATGCGTGCCGACGCCCCCGGAGTCCGGGCGGAGCGCCCACTGCGTGAATACCACGGGGTAGGCGGCCTCCAGGATTTCGACCGGCGGGATGGTGGCCGTCGAGATCGGGTTGTTGGCGTGGCTGAGGCCGTCGGACTCGGGGTTGCCGCCCATGCCGCCGCCGAAGAAGCTGAACATCACCCAACGCGACCCGTCGGCGCGATGCCCCGCCAACGAGAGCGCGTTGATGGTGCCGAACGGCGCCGCCGTGGCGCGCGACGGGTCCGCCTGCGCCAGCACGCCGAGCACCACGCCGATCAGCCGCAGGATCGTCTCGGTGTAGCCCGCCATCGGCCGCGGCGGCCCGGCGGCGAGCAGGGTGGTGCCGGGCACCACGAAGCGGATCGGGCGCAGGCACCCGGCGTTGGCGGGCACCGCGGTGAAGATGTGCTTCAGCGCCACGTAGCAGGCGGCGACCGCCGTGGCGTAGGAGATGTTGACCGGCCCCTGCGTCGGCGGCGAGGAGCGCGAGAAGTCCATCATCATGCCATCGCCGGCAATCGTCAGGTCGAGCGCCACGATCAGCGGCGCGTCGGTGATGCCGTCGTTGTCGAGCACGTCCTCAAACGAGTAGGCGCCGTCCGGCAGGGAGCGGACCGCCGCCCGCATCATCGCTTCCGCCCGGTCGGAGAAGGCCTCGAAGGCGGTCGCCACCACGGCGTCGCCGTACTCGTCGAGCAGCCCGTGCAGCCGCCGCTCGCCGAGGTCGAGCGCGCCGAGCTGGCCGTTGAGGTCGCCCCAGTTGGAGACCGGCACGCGCGAGTTGGCGGCGAGGATGTCGAGCAGGTCGTGGTTCATGCGGTGGGCGTGCACCAGCTTGACCGGCGGGATGCGCATGCCTTCCTGGAAGCTCTCGGTGGCGCGCGGGTTGTAGCCGCCGGGCACGTTGCCGCCGATGTCGAGCCAATGCCCGGCGGACGCCATCCAGCAGAACAGCCGGTCGCCGCGGAACACCGGGCGCACCAGGCGGAAGTCGTTGAGGTGGGTGCCGCCGGCATAGGGGTCGTTGAACAGGAAGGTGTCGCCGGGCAGCAGCCCGCCGTCGCGCGCCACCTTGCCGATCACCGCCCGCACCGCGAACGCCATGGCGCCGACGAAGATTGGCAGGCCGGAGGCGCCCTGCACCAGCGTGTCGCCGGTCTCGGCGTGATACAGGCCGTGGCAGGCGTCCTTGGCCTCGGCGATGATCGGGTTGAACGCCGCCCGGTACAGCGTCGCGTCCATCTCGTCGGCGATCTGCGTGAGCCGGCCGTCGAGGATGGCGAGCGTGACCGGGTCGATCATGTGGTCGGCCCTCCTTGGGCGCGACCCGCCGGCCCCTCGTAGGCGCGGCCCAGCGCCAGCATCTCGGGCGTGCCGATCAGCGCGTTCAGCGCGGTGAAGTCGAACATGCGGTCGGCGAAGGGCAGGTTGCTGCCATGCCGGGCGAGCGAGGCGTAGTAGTCCTGCGCCGTGCGGGCCAGGGCGCGCACGATGCCGCCGGGGAAGATCACCAGGCGGAAGCCGATCTCCTCCAGGAGCGCCGCCGGCAGCGGCGGGGTGTCGCCGCCATCGACGATGTTGGCCACGAGCGGGCACAGGCCCCGGAGGCCCGCCGCCACCTCCGACAGTTGCGCGCGGCTCTGCGGCGCCTCGACGAACAGCATGTCCGCGCCGGCCTCGGCATAGCGGCGCGCCCGCTCGACCGCGGGGCCGATGCCCTCCACGGCGAGCGCGTCGGTGCGGGCGATGACCAGGGTGGCCTCGCTGGCGCGGGCATCCAGCGCGGCGCGCAGCTTGCCGACCATCTCGGCCGCCGGGATCAGCGTCTTGTCGCGCAGGTGGCCGCATCGCTTCGGCAGCGTCTGGTCCTCGATCTGGATGGCGCCGGCGCCGGCGCGCTCGAACAGGCGCACCGTGCGCTGGACGTTGAGCGCGTTGCCGTAGCCGTTGTCGGCATCGACGATCAGCGGGGTCGGCACGCGGTCGCGCAGCAGCGTGATCGTCTCGGCCACCTCGCTCATCGAAACGAGGCCGATGTCGGGCCGTCCCAGCCGCGTGTAGGCGATGGCGGCGCCGGAGACATACAGCGCCTCGAACCCCGCCGCCGCCGCCAACGAGGCCGTGAGCGCGTCGTAAACGCCGGGAGCGACCAGCAGGCCGGCGTGCAGGCGGTCGCGGAGCGATGGGGGCATGGTCACAATCCGAGGTAGGTGCGTTTCAGGTCGGGATCGGCGCGCAGCACCGCGGCGGGGCCGGACAGGGCGCAGACGCCGTTCTCCAGCACGTAGGCGCGGTCGGCGAGGTCGAGCGACTGCACGACGTTCTGCTCGACCAGCATGATCGCCAGGCCCTCGCTGCGCAGCAGGGCGATGAGGGTGAACATCTCCTCGACCAGCAGCGGCGACAAGCCCAAGGACGGCTCGTCAAGGATCAGCAGGCGCGGCTCGGCCATCATGCCGCGGCCGATCGCCAGCATCTGCTGCTCGCCGCCCGACAGCGTGCCTGCCGCCTGGCCGGCGCGTTCGCGCAGGCGGGGGAAGGTGGCCAGCACGCGTTCCAGGTTGGCCCTGCGCCGCGGCCGGCCGCGCCGGTAGCTGCCCAGCACCAGGTTCTCGCGCACCGAGAGGTCCGGGAACACGCGCCGCCCCTCGGGGACATGGATCAGCCCAGCGGCCACGATGCGCGGACCCGCGATCTTGTCGGTCCGCTGGCCGGCGAAGGTGACCTCGCCCGCGCGGACCGGCACGACGCCCGACAGCGCCTTGTTCAGCGTGGTCTTGCCGACGCCGTTGGAGCCGAGCACGGCGACGATCTCGCCGGGATGCACCACGAGGTCGATGCCGCGCAGCACCTCGACCCCGCCATAGCCGGCGCGCAGGCCCCGCACTGAAAGCAACGGCTCAGCCACCGGCGGCCATCCGCGCGGCGGCGCCGGCGCCGAGATAGGCCTCGATCACCGCCGGGTCCTCGCAGACCTGGCGCGGCGGGCCGGCGGCGATCATGCGGCCCTGCGCGAGCACGTGCACATGGCTGCACAACTGCATCACCGCCTGCATGACGTGCTCGATCATCAGGATCGTCACCCCGCCTTCGCACAGGCCGCGCAGCACCGGCAGCATGGCGTCGATCTCCGACGGGTTCAGCCCGGCCAGCACCTCGTCCAGCAGCAGCAGCGTCGGCTCGGTCGCGAGCGCGCGCGCCAGCTCCAGCCGCTTGCGCCCGGCGACCGTCAGGGCGGCGGCGGGCTTGTCCAGCTCCGGCGTCAGGCCGACGCGGGCGGCGACCCCGGCCGCGCGGTCCAGGGCCTCGGCGCGGCCGGGGTGGCGCAGGTGCGCGCCCACGGCGATGTTCTCGCGCACCGACAGGCCGGCGAAGGGCTGGACGATCTGGAAGGTGCGGACCACCCCGCGCCGCGCCCGCAGGTGCGCCGCCTCCGCCGTCACGTCCACGCCGCCGAAAACAATGCGCCCGGCGCTGGGCGGGATGAAGCCGGCGATGGTGGCGAACAGCGTAGTCTTGCCGGCGCCGTTCGGCCCGATCAGGCCGGTGATGGTCCCGCGCTCCACCGCGAGCGAGGCATCCGCCACCGCGAGCAGGCCGCCGAACCGCTTGCTGACGCCGTGCACGGCGAGCATCAGGCGCGCTTGCCGACGAGGCCGCCGGGCACGAAGGCGATGGCGGCCACCAGCATCAGGCCGAACAGAACTCGGTCAACCCCCGGGACCGGACCGGCCACGAGCCGGGTCAACTGGCCGAGGCCCTCCAGTGCTACGGCGCCGACCACGGGTCCCAGCACGGTGCCGACGCCGCCGACGACCGGCGCCAGAAGCGCCGCGACCGACACGCCGGTGCCGTAGGCAAGGCCGGCGTCGATATACAGGTAGTACTGCACGTACAGCACCCCCGCGGCGGCGGTGATCGCGGCGGACAGGGTGATGGCGCGCAGCTTGGTGGCGAAGGCGTCGATGCCGAGCGCGCGGGCCGCCTCCTCGTTCTCCCGCACCGCGGCGAGCTGCGCGCCGAAGCGGGAGCGGCCGATAGACCAGGTGAGCAGCAGCGCCGCCGCGACGCAGCCGAGGGCGACGTAGAAGAACGCGGCGCGGCTGGCGAACTGGAAGTTCCCGGCGCGCACGTCGAGCCGCACCAGCAGCCCGGCCGCGCCGCCGGTGAGCGGGGCGGCGTTGGCCAGGATGCGCAGCACCTCGGCGAAGGCGAGCGTGACCAGCGCGAAATAGGAGCCGCGCAGCCCGGCGCGGAAGCTCAGGAACCCGACCACGGCGCCGACCAGCGCCCCGGCCGCCACGCCCAGCGCCGCGCCCACCCAGGCGTTCACGCCGTAGCGTTGCTGCAGCAAGGCCGTGACGTAGGCGCCGGTGCCGTAGAACGCGGCATGGCCGAACGACAGCTGGCCGCCGAAGCCGCCCAGCAGGTTCCAGCCCTGCGCCGCCAGCGCCACGATCAGCGCGCCGACCATGAAGTTCAGCGCGATGTTGTCGGACGTCGCCAACGGCACCGCCGCCAGCGCCGCGAGGACGGCTAGGATGGGCCAGTCCTTCATGCGCGCGCCCCGAACAGCCCGGCGGGGCGCAGCAGCAGCACGAGGATGAAGATCAGGAAAACGCCGATCTGGCCCAGGCTGTCGCCCAGGAACAGCCCGCTGAGGCTTTCCACCACGCCGACTGCCAGGCCGCCGATCACCGCCCCGGGGATCGAGCCCATGCCGCCCAGCACGACGACCGTGAACGCGATCAGCACGAACGCCTCGCCGACCCGCGGGTTGACGTAGTAGCTCGGCATCAGCAGCCCCGCCGCCACTGCGAGGCAGGCGCAGCCGAGGCCGAAGGTGACGGCAAAGACGTGGCGCACGTCGATGCCCACCAGGCGCGCGCCGAGGTCTTCCCGCGCCACCGCGCGGATCGCGCGCCCGGTGTCGGTGAGCGCCAGCAGCGCCCAGAGCAGGGCGGCGACGGCCACGGCCACGGCGAAGCCGATCAGGCGCGGCTGCGACAGCAGCATGGGGCCGACCGCCACGACCTCGAACGCATCGCCGGTGTCGAGCGACCGCGTGTCGGCGCCGAACAGCACAAGCAGGCCGTTCTGCATCGCAATCGCCAGGCCCAGCGTGACCAGCAGCACGTTGCCGTCGCGCCCGCGGCTGGCCGGGCCGATGACGAGGCGCTGCAGGGCGTAGCCGATGGCGAAGAAGCCGGGCACGAGCGGGACGATGGCAAGGTAGGGGCTGATGCCGAAGGCGGCGCCCAGCCCCCACACCGCGAACATCGCGCAGGTCAGCAGCGCGCCGTGGGCGAAGTTGATGATGTGCAGCACGCCGTAGATCAGCGTGAGGCCGAGCGCCACCAGCGCGTAAACGGCACCGGTGAGCATCCCGTTGACCACGGCCTCGGCGATGATGGCGGGCGAGTACATTGGTGTGCGAGGCAGCGGGGGCGCGTCAGGCGGCGGGGAACACGGGCTTCGCGTCGGCGAAGGCGGCCGGGAAGATCACCTTGATGTCGCCGCCCTGGACCTGGGTGTTGACCGGGCTTGCGCCCTCGTTCTGGCCGCCCAAGAAGCGCGTCGGCCCGTACGGCATGATGTGGCCGGAGAAGCTGGACCCGGCGATCGCCTCCGTCAGCTTGGCGCGGTCCGCGCTGCCGGCGCGGTTGAGCGCGTCGGCGACCAGCAGCACGCAGGAGTAGTTCAGCATCACGTTGTAGGCGAACGACTTGCCCCGCGCCTCGACCGCCTTGCGCAACGCCTCCTTCTTGGGGTTGCGCGGGTCGGCCCAATGGTTGCAGTCCAGCAGGCCCTCGGCCAAGGCCGGGAACTCCTTGACAAAGCGATAGTTGGAGGCGGCGCCGTTCAGCACGCCGTAGATGCCCTTCGGCCTGATGCGCTGCTGCTGCAGCGTGCGGGCCAGCAGCACGAACTCGGCGTAGTAGTCGGACGGCAGGATCAGGTCGGGCGCCAAGGAGCGGATGCGGAGCGCGATGTTGCCCATGTCGCGCGCCGGCGTCGGGTGGGCGACGGTGTCCAGGATCTCGAAGCCGCGCTTCGGCAGCTCGGCCTGCATGAGCTTGGCAAGCCCGCTGCCGAACAGCCCGTCCTCGTGCACCAGCACCACGGTCTTCGCGGGCTTGCCGGCGGCGTCGTTCAGCGTGGCCAAGTTGTCGAGGGCGACCGAAGCCACCTTGCCGAAGCCCGGCGCGAAGCGGAACGTGTTGGCAAGCCCGCGCGTGACGATGCTGTCGGACACGCCGACATCGACCACGTAGGGCAGGCCGTAGCGCGCCGCCGCCTGGCTGGCCGCCAAGCAGATCGGGCTGGCGAAGCCGCCGACGATGGCGCAGACGCCTTCCGACTGCATCCGCTCCACTTCCTGCGTGCCGGCATCGGGGGTCGAACGGGCGTCGCCGAACACCATCTCAAGCTTCGCGCCGCCGAGGCCGGGGATGCCGCCGCCGTTGTTGATCTCCTCGATGGCGAGCTGGGCGCCAAGGCGGCCAAGGTCGCCGTCCTGCGCCAGCGCGCCCGTGACCGGCTGCAGGATGCCCAGCTTGACCGAGGCCGGCTGTGCCCGGAGAGTCACGGGCGCCGCGAGGACGGCGGCGGCGGTCAGCACGGCACGGCGCGTCGGTTGGCTCATGGCGCTGTCCTTCTTGGGGGCGGGCTTGGACGCCAGCGCCGGCGGTCGGCGCCGCCGGTGCGGGCGAGGTCCAGGTGGAAGGCGAAACGGTCGGGCCGGTAGAGCGCGTGGAGATGCTCGACGCCGACGCCGGCCGCGTCGTGCACCACGCGGGTGAGCGACAGCAGCGGCGCGCCCACCTCCAGCCGCAGGGCCTCGGCCACGTCGGGTCCGGCCAGCGTCGCGCTGATTGCCTGGCTCGCGCGGCCCGCCACGATGCCGGAACGCTCCAATAAGCTCAGCAGCGGCATCGTCGCGAGGTCCGCCTCGGCATAGGTGACGCCGATGCGCTCGGGCACATGGGTCGTGAGGTGGGAGAACGGCTCGCCCTCGACCGTGCGCACGCGCACCGAACGTTGCGTGCGCTCCCGCGAGGCCAGGCCCAACGCCTCGGCGACGGCCTCGGGAGGCACACAGTAAGCAAAGGACAGCAGCCGCACGCCGGTGCGCTGCCCCATGGCCTTCAGGTGCGCGAACACGTCGGCCAGGTCGGCGCTGACCACTGTGCTCACGCCGCCGTCGGCCACGAAGGTGCCGGCCCCGACCCGGCGCCGCACCATGCCCTCGCGGGCCAGCCGGTCCAGCGCCCGCCGCACGGTGATGCGCGAGACGCCCTGCTCGGCCGCCAGCGTCGGCTCGCCGGGCAGGCGCGACCCGGCCCGCAGGTCGCCGCAGGCGATCCGTTCCCTGAGCATCAGGTAGATCCTGCGCGCCTTGAACGACTCGGCCGCGACGTTCAACCAATTGTCCTTTAATCGGGCCGGAAGCTGTCTAGCTTATGGAACAACCGGATGGCGTCAATCCCGTTTCTCCAGGCGGGATCAGCGGCGCGATAGGGAGGCAGGCGATGCCCGCACGGACGATGTTCGACAAGGTCTGGGACGCCCACGTGGTCGCCGACCTCGGCGATGGCTGGTCGCTGCTGCATGTGGACCGCCACCTGCTGCATGACCTGTCTGGCGGCCGGGCGCTCGCGGACGTGCTGGAGCGCGGCCTGGCTGTCCGCAACCCGGAGCTTGCCTTCGCCACCCCCGACCACGCCGTGTCCAGCGCGCCGGACCGCATCCGCAACGGTTTCGCGCCGGGCGAGCGCCTGCGCGCCGGGCTGCGCGGGCAGGCTCAGGCGACCGGCATCCGCTTCTTCGACCTCGGCCAGGACGGGCACGGGATCGTGCATGTCATGGGGCCGGAGCTGGGCATCGTGCTGCCGGGCGTCACGCTGATCTGCGGCGACAGTCATACCTGCACCAATGGCGGCCTGGGGGCGCTGGCGTTCGGGGTCGGCTCGTCGGAGCTGACCCATGCGCTGGCGACCCAGACGCTGCGCCAGCGCCGGCCGCGGCGGATGCGGGTGCGCTTCGACGGTCGGGCCGGGCCGGGCGTCACGCCGAAGGACCTCGTGCTGCACCTGATCGGGCGCCGCCGGCTTCGCGGTCGAGTATGCCGGCGCCGCGATCCGCGCGCTGGGGATCGAGGGGCGCATGACGATCTGCAACCTGTCGGTCGAGATGGGCGCCAAGATCGGCATGGTGGCGCCCGACGACAGGACGTTCGATTACGTCGCCGGGCGCCGCTTCGCCCCGTCGGGCGCGCTGTTCGACCGCGCGGTCGAGCACTGGCGCACCCTGCCGAGCGACGACGACGCCGCCTTCGACCGCGAGGAGGTCGTGGACGCCGCCAGCGTGCCGCCCACCGTGACGTGGGGCACCAGCCCGGAGCACGCCATCGCCATCGACGGGGCCATCCCCGACCCGGCCGACGCCGCCGACGCCGCGCAGCGCCGGTCTTGGAGCGCGGCGCTGGACTACATGGGCCTCGTGCCCGGCCAAAGGCTCGCGGGCACCAGGGTCGATTGGGTGTTCATCGGCTCCTGCACCAACAGCCGCCTGTCGGATCTGCGCGATGCCGCCGCCGTGGCGCGTGGCCGCCATGTGGCGGACGGCGTCACGGCATGGGTGGTGCCGGGGTCGGAGCGCGTCAGGCGGGATGCCGAAGCCGAGGGCCTCGACCGCGTGTTCCGCGATGCCGGCTTCGCCTGGCGGCAGCCGGGGTGCAGCATGTGCGTGGCCGCCAACGGCGAACGGGTGCCGCCGGGGAGCCGCGCGGTCTCCACCTCCAACCGCAACTTCGTCGGCCGGCAGGGACCGGGCGCGCGCACTCACCTGGCCAGCCCGGCGATGGCGGTGGCCGCCGCGGTCACGGGCGCCATCGCCGACGTCCGGCGGCTTTAAGGAGGGGCACGGCCATGCAGGGCTTCACCACGCTGACCGGCACCGCGGCGCCACTGATGCGCGACAACATCGACACCGACGTCATCATCCGCATCGAGCGGCTGACCGGCACGACGAAGGCCAGCATGGGTGCCGTGGCGTTCGAGGCCTGGCGGTTCCTGCCGGACGGCAGCGAGAACCCGGACTTCGTGCTGAACCGGCCGGAGTTCCGCGGCGCACCCATCCTGGTAACGGGGGCGAACTTTGGCTGCGGCTCGTCGCGCGAGGGCGCGGTGTGGGCGATGATGGGCATGGGGCTGCGCTGCGTGATCGCCGACAGCTTCGGCGACATCTTCTTCAACAACTGCTTCCAGAACGGGCTGCTGCCGGTCCGCCTGCTGGCCGACGCGGTGCGACGCCTGGCAGACCAGTGCACCGGCGGCGGCAACCAAGTGACGGTGGACCTGGAGCGTCAGGAGGTCGTGTTCCCGGATGGCGGGCGGACGACGTTCGCCATCGAACCCATGCGCCGGACCGCGATGCTGGAAGGGCTGGACGAGA
Organism: uncultured Acetobacteraceae bacterium; assembly: GCA_964236755.1. Classification (GTDB taxonomy): domain Bacteria; phylum Pseudomonadota; class Alphaproteobacteria; order Acetobacterales; family Acetobacteraceae; genus CAHJXG01. Next base: position 3,528 of record CAXSHI010000106.1, on the reverse strand, counting down.
TCGGCCTGACGCTGAAGCACGCCGACGCCATCGCCGGCTACCAGGCCGCGGACCGCGCCGCGCGCCCCTGGGTCTGGCAGGATGGCTGATGCCTCAAAACGTGATCGGGTCCCGGCCGCGCGATGGCCTGTCACGGCGGCTGATCCAGGCTGGCAGGGGATTGGCAGCGTCCTCGCGCAGCTTGGCCGCGATGCCGCGGGCCAGGCCGATTCCGAACGAGTTGCTCGCGGTGCGCCGCGCCCGTGTCGGCATGGCCCCGCAGGTTTCGCCCAATTGGAACCGCGCCGTCTCGGTGTCGAACGCCCGTCCCGCCAGCTCACGCAGGTGGCATGCCGCAGCCACGTCAACCGACAGGCCGAAGAACACGTGGCGCAGCGTGCCAAAGGCGATCCCCTCGCCCCAGGCCCGGCCGTCGAGGAACGCCGCCACTGCCGGCACGCAGTCGTCCACGGGTCCGACGCGCCGCCGCCCGGTCTTGACGGACATGCCCTCGCAGGCCTGCCGCCGCAGGTCGAGTTCGCTCAGGTTCAGGCCGTAGCGGTCCAGCAGTTCCGCCACCTTCCCGGCCGCCGCCAGCGCCTCCGCCTCCGTGCGCCCCTGCTCCACCGTTTTGGCTCGCAGCGCCTGGATGCGGCCGATCAGCCGGTTCAGCCCGGGGATCTCCGGCGTGCCGTGGCCCAGCACGTGGCGGTGGACCGCCTCGGCGCAGCGAAGCGACACCAGGCCGCGTGCGCCGCGACTGCCCTCGCACAGGTCCCGCGGCGAAGCCTGGAAGGCAAGCGATGCCGTCCGTTCCGGGGGACCTGGAAATCAGCGCGTCCCATCATGGGCACAACCAAGGAAGTCTCGCAGCCAGACAGCCGGCAACGCAGCCCTATCGAGTGCGGGCGGCGGCTTTCGCCTGATCAAGGTCCGGCACATTGCTGGCCGATGCGCCCAGCATCTGCGACTTTGTCAACGCCAACGCGACGGTTGCAGCCTCGTTCTCGTTGATCTTGGCCATCACGGCGTCGCGGCTGCGGTCGAACACGGCGCGGTTGCTGATGACGAACTCCTGCGACCGCCGCAGGGCCGCGAGGTGGCCGTTGATCTCGGGCACCACGTAGCGCGCGACCATGTCCCAGCTGCGCGCGGTGTTCTCCGGGTTGGCCCAGTCATGGACGAAGCCGACCACGGTGCCGAAGCCGCCGCTGATGTCGAGCACCGACTTGATCCGCTGCACCAGGTCGTCCGGCGTGCCGATCGTCGCGACTGCCGCCTCGGAATAGGCCGTCTCGTCCACCGCTTCGTCCGGCGTCCGGAAGGCACGCGCGCCGGGCCGCTGCAGCACGCCCCGGATGTACTCGTTGTGGTGGCGCATCAGGCCGTCGCGGGCTTCGGCGCGCGCCTTTTCCCGCGTTTCCGCGACGTGCCAGCTCAGCAGCACCCGCCAGTTGCGGCGGTCAACGGTTGTGCCGTGCTTGGCGGCGGCGGCTTCGGCGAAGCTCCACTGCGTCGGCAGCGCGTTCAGGCCCTCGCTTGACAGGGAGCCGATGGAGATGATGCCGATGCCGTGCTTGCCCGCCAGCGTCATGCCGGACGGGCTGATCTGCGACGCGACGGCAAACGGCATCTCTTCCTGCAGCGGCAGCAACTGCAGCGCCGCGTCCTGCAAGGTGAACCACTCGCTCCGGGCCGTGACCCGCTCGCCCCGGAACAGCCGGCGGATGACGCCGATCGCCTCGTCCTGCCGGTCGCGCTGGACCATTGGATCGATCCCGAGCGTATGGGCGTCCGACGCCAACGCGCCCGGCCCCGAGCCGAAGATCGCCCGGCCGCCGGTCATGTGGTCGAGCTGCACCATGCGCTGCGCGACGTTGAACGGGTGATGGTAGGGCAAGGAGACCACGCCGGTGGCGAGCCTGATGCGCTTCGTCCGTTCGCCGGCGGCGGCCAGGAACATCTCGGGCGAGGCGATCATCTCCCAGCCGGTGGAATGGTGCTCGCCGCACCAGAACTCGTCGTAGCCGAGCCGGTCCAGCTGCTCGGCCAGGTCAAGGTCACGGCGGAACTGCAGCATCGGATGCTCGCCGATGGGGTGATGCGGGGCGAGAAAGGCGCCGAAGTTTAGGCGTGCCATGCGGAAGGCTCCTGGAAGGGTGAGAACATCGTAGCCGAACTTGAGCGTTTGGCACCTCCGTCCATCCTGCGAACGCGGGTCCCGGCCAGGAGCGGTGCGCCTACGCCAGGAATGGGGGCCGGTTGCCGGTCCTCCAGGCGGCGCAGCCTGCGGCGCCTGGGCTGCATCGCGGGGAGCCGGACGTGTACGCGGGACCGATCATCGACCCCCACCACCACCTCTGGGACCTGTCGCTCGGCAAGCACTCCTGGCTCTCCCCCGCCAACCCGTCCGTGCAGGCTTGCCGGGGCTGTCCTCGATCGCGCATGACTACCTGGTTGACGACTACCGGCGCGACGCCGCCCGGCACAACGTCGTGGCGACGATGCACGTCGAAGCCCTCTGGGCCGGGAACCCTGTGGGGGAAATCCGCTGGCTTGAGACGCTCGACAAGTCGCACGGCGTGGCGGCCCGCTACGTCGCGGGCGCCTCGCTCGGAACGCCCGGCGCGGACCGGATCATCGCAGAACAGGCCGCATTCGGCCGGGTGGTCGGCGTGCGCGGCATCCTGAGCTGCCACCCTGACCCGAAGGGGAGCTTCGTCGCCGACCCCGCCCTCGCCTACGACGCCGGGTGGCGTCGCGACGTGGCGCTGCTGCACGGGCATGGCCTGCATCTTGAGCTGATGATGTATCCGTACCAGGCCGACGCCGTGCTTGACCGGGGGCGGGCGCTTTCCGACTTGCCGATCATCAGCCATTGCGGCAGCCTGATCGACCGCGATCCCGCGGGAATGCAGCGGTGGCGCGACGCCCTCAAGGCGATCTCCGCGCTGCCCAACCTTGCCATCAAGACATCCAACCCGGGCGCCTACGACCCGGCCTGGTCGCTCGACGGCATCCGGGATGTCGTCATGCGCTGCGGGCATAGGCGATGATGGCGTCGAGCAAGGCGGCGCAGCGATCCAGAGCTGGTCCATGGAGGGGCCACTGTTGGTTTCCAGCCTCGCTCGTTCCTGCCGGTCGGCCAAGGGTCCGCGCCTGTCCACGTGGCCTTGCCAGCCGCTCGGTTCTTCGTGTTCGGAGCCATGTTAATCGTGTTGACGCCAAACATATCTTAATATTTATAATGTAAAATTTCTATTGAAACTTTGTACCTTGACCTATTTCATGGGCGCAGCTAAATGCTACAAAATTAATTTTACTTTGAGTTTCCTGCAAACTTGACATTTGTTCAAACTTTGCAAGAGTGCATTTACAAACTCTAATCGCAAGTTCTGAGTCGTATTTTGATTTGGATACACAACTGTTTAGATACTCAGATGCAGCCTCGTCATCAAACTTCATTTTATTTTGATTGTTAACCGTTGTAAGATTAGGTTCTGTTAGGTTTTGAGTTCTGTCTCCATATTTGCGGCATGACGAAGAATG
>CAXSHI010000105.1:0-14643 GCA_964236755.1 uncultured Acetobacteraceae bacterium | reverse complement strand
GCCCAGCGCCACGCCGTGCACCGCGCCGAACGCGGCCTGCACCGCGACGGCCGCCACGGCGACGCTCGCCACCACGGGCGCCGCGATGGCCGCGACCACCAGCGGCGAGCGGAACCGCCACCACAGCAGCAGGACGACCAGCGCCGTGGACACGGTGGCAATGCGGTGCACGTCGCCCTTGATGGCCCGGGCCGCGTCTCGCGCGAACACCGCGGGGCCGGCGACCAGCAGGCGGGCCGGGCCGGGATCGGCGGCACGGAACGCGGCCTCGATGGCGGCGGTCGCGGTCTCCTGCGCCGGCACGTCCATGCCGCCGGCCCGGGTGCGGGCCAGCAGCATCGCCCGGTCGAGCCCAGGACCCATTGATGGCGCGAACCAGGCGCCGTCGATGGCGCGGACCTGGCTGCTGCCAGCCCAGGTCCGGAGCAGCGCCAGGAACGCGCCCGGCGGATCGGCCAGGCCGAACTGGATGGCGAGCGGCGCGGCGGAGGACCGGAGCTGGCGCAGCAACTCCTCCAATCCGCGGCGCAGCGAAGGGGTGTCGAACTGCGCCGGCGCCAGCAGGTAGCGCCGGGCAAACAGGTCGGCCTGATCCGTGTCTGCGAACGCCGCCGGGCCGCCAGCCACGACGCTGAACAGCCCGGAGTCGCGCAGGCCCGTCGCCAAGGCGACGCTGATGCGGGCCAGGTCGGCAGCGGGCGCGTCCTCGATCCCCAGCAGGATCAGGCCCGTGGCGGACCCGGCCCGCGCTTCCTGCATCACCAGCCGCGCCGCCTCCGTCCCGCCCTGGGGCAGGAAGTCCGCCATGTCGGTGCGGACGGTGATCACGCCGAGCGCCGCCGCAAGCAGCAACCCGGCCGCCAACAGCGCGCCGAGCACCGGGAGGGCGCGGCGCATCAGGGGAGCGGCCCGATGGCCATCTGCTGCTCGTCGCCGTTCGCCTGCACCAGCCGCACCGCCGTCACGTCCGCCCTCCGGCCCGACACTTCCGCCTGCCGCAGCAGGCGGGCGGCGCGCGGGTCGAGCGGCACGAGGCCGAGGACCCAACTGGCCGGGCTGCCTTCAGCCGTCACGGTGAATGCCCGGCGCAGCGCGAGGAGGTCCCCCGCCAGCGGGCCGCGGATCGCGTCCACCAGCGTGCGCAGCTCCGGCAGGCTGCCAAGGTCCAGCACCCGCGGCGCCTCGTTTCCCACCGTCAGCGCCAACCGGCCGCCGTCCACCACCAGGCTCTCGGGCTGCGGCCAGTCGGTCGTCTTGGCGAGGTAGCCCGGGCGGCGATACAGCAGGTGCCCGGTGCTGAGCAGCGGCTGGTCCAGCGCCGCGAAACGCCGGGTCTCCTGAAAGGCGGCGCGGCGCTCCGGCACCGCGGCCAGGCCCGCCATCAACGCCGCGAGGTCCAGGCCATCAGCTGTCCCGCCCAAGCTGCGGGCAGGGCAGGGCGCGAGCAGCGCCAGCAAGCCCGGCGGCAGGCTCCGGCGCGTCAGACGTCGGTGGTTCATCGGGCGGTTCCCAGAACGGGTAGAAGTTGAACCAGTTATACGGATGCGCCCGGCACGCCCGCTCCAGCGCCGCGGCGTAGCGGGCGACATGGCCATGGAGGTCCGCCGACCGGCTGGCGCGGCGCAGCACCACGCGGCCGGCGAACGGCTCGAACCGCACGGCATAGCGCCGTGGCCCCGTCCGGACGCCGTGGAACAGCATGACCGGGGCGGCGAGGGTGGACGCGAGGATGAACGGCCCCGCCGGGAACGCGGCCGGGCTGCCGAGGAACGGCGCCAGCACCCGGCGCTGCCCGGACGGCGAGCGGTCCGCCAGGATGCCGACGATTTCGCCGCGCGCCACGCACTCGTGGGCGCGGATCATGCTGGCGGGGTCGCCGATTTCCAGAATGCTGTCGCGCAGGTCTGGGGCCAGCCGGTCCAGCAGCGCGGTAAGCGCGCCCGCGTTGCGGCGGAACATCAGCGCCCAGACCGGCACCGGGCAGGCGCCTGCCACGGCACGCAGCACCTCGAAGCTGCCGAGATGCGCGCCGAGCAGGATGCACCCCCGCCCGTCGGCGAGGATGGCGGCCAGATGCTCCAGCCCCTCGGTGTCGATGCGGAAACCGCGGGAACGGCCGGCCAGCAGGAGCACGCGCTCCAGCACGGCGCCGGCGAAGGTGTGGAAATGCCGCGCCACGTCGCGCAGGCGGGCCGGGCGGCCGAGCGCGCGGCCCAGGTAGTCGCGCGACGCCGCCCGGGCGCGGCCGGAGGTCGCCAGGAACCACGCGGTGATCGGCCACAGCAGCATGCGGCCCAGCGGCCACCCGGCGCGCAGCGTGCACCACAGCGCCGCGCGCAGCAGCGCCCCGCTGCCGCGCTCCGGCTGCGAGGCCCAAGGGGCCGGGGTCATGGCGGCGGGGGTCATGGCTGGCCGCCCAGCGTGACCGACCCATGCAGCACCGGCTGTCCCTCGACCGTGCAGGCGAACGCGATCCGGTCGCCGCCGGCGTCGCAGGACACGAGCACGTCCTGCCCCGGCCGCACCGGCCGGGTGAACTTGACCGACGGGATGCCGACTACCCCGCAGCCCGGCCGCTCTTCCAGGATCAGCGCGAAAACCGCGTCCAGCAGCACCACGCCGGGCACGACCGTTCGTCCGGGGAAGTGGCCCGGCAGGCTGGGATGGTTGTCCGCGATGCGGAACCCGCCGACCGGGCGCATCAGGGGGACCGCATCAGGCGGGCATGTCGTGCCGGGCCAGCAGCGCCAGCAGCGCCTGCCGCGGCAGCTTGCCGAGTTCGTTCCGCGGCAGCGCGTCCACGCAGAGCACCCGGCGTGGCAGGAACAGCGGATCGACCCGGCCGCGCAGCTCGGCCAAGATGCTGCCCGGGCTGCGCCGGGGCGCCACCACGACGGCGATGAGCCGCGCGGTGGCGCGCCGGTCGAGATCGCCGGGCACGACGAACACCCCGTCCGCCACGCCGTCCAACCCGGTCAGGATGCGGTTCAGCCCGGACAGCGACGCGCGGCGCCCGCCCAGCTTCACCAGGTCGGTCCGGCGTCCCACCAGCCGAAAGCGCCGCGCGTCCAGGGCCTCGATGTGGTCGGCGAGCGCGGCCGGCTCGGCCCAGGGCGCCGAAACCGTCACCGCCTCCGTGTCCTGCTGCATCATGACGCCCGGGTAGGCGGTCCAGGCGTCCCCGTCCAGGGTGCGGCGGCTGGCGACCGAGCCGACCTCCGTCGCGCCGAAGATTTCCAGCATCGGTGCCTGCCAGCGCCGCTCCGCCTCGGCGGCAAGATCGCTGTCCAGCGGGGCGGTGGCGGAGATCGCGGCGTCCAGCGGCGGCAGCCCGGCGCCGGCGCTCAGCAGGGCGCGGATCTGCAGCGGCGTGCTGACCAGGACGCGCGGGGCCGGCACGGCGGCGAGGGCGGCACGCACATCGCCGGGGTAGAACGCTGCGCCGCACCAGCTTGCGGCGGGCGCATGCAGCGGCAGCAGGACGGTCAGCTCGAAGCCGTACATGTGCTGCGGCGGCACGGTGCCGACGACCGCGCTGGGGCGGGCCGCATCAAGCGCGAACTGGGCGGCCGCGGCCCGGCTGCGGGCGACCAGGGCGCCCCACGGCTTGTTGTGCGGGACCGGCGCGCCGGTGCTGCCGGAGGTGAACACGATGGCGGCCAGCTGGCTCGCGGGGATGGACGGGACCGGCGGTGCGGCCGGAGGGGCCTCGCCAGCCGGGCGCACGGGAAAGGCAGGAAGCGGGCTGGAACCCGGCTCCTCCATGGCGGCGTAGGCGCCCGGAAACCGCTCCGCCAAGTCCGCCAGCCCCGCATCCGAGCGGTCCCCCGTTAACAGGCAGGGCTGGCGGCGCAGCAGCGCCGCAGCGAAGGCAACGGCAAAGGCGTAGCGGTCGCCGCACAGGTTGATCATGTGCCCGGCGCCCGGCAGCGTGTCCGCCAACGCCGTGGCGTCGTGCAGGAAGGCGGCGGCAGTCACCGGCCGGCCATGGCGGTAGAACAGCGTCGCGCCCGGCGGCCGATCCACCAATGGCTCGAAGCCATGCTCCCACACCGGCGCCATTGCGCGGGCCATGCCTACCGGGTTCGGTGCGCCTCGATATGGCCGGCCAGGCTGCGGAGCGAGGCGAAGATCCGGTGATTGCGCTCATCGTCCGACCGCAGCTCGAAGCCATACGCGCGGGTGATGGCCAGGGCCAGTTCCAGCGCATCAATCGAGTCGAGGCCCAGGCCCTCCCCGAACAGCCGCATGTCCGGGTCGATGGCGTCCGCCGCGACCTCAAGCTGCAGCGCACTGACCAGCAGTTCGGCCACCGCACGCTCGGGCGCGGTCTGGCTGTGGGTGCTCAGCACGGGATAGCTTCCAAGTCCGCTCACGTTCGCTCCTATGTCAATCATGATCGTATTGCCGCGTGTCGCAAAACCATGGCGTGCGAGGGTGCCACAATGGATTAACAACGAACACGGGTGGTGCATCAACGTGCTGCGACGGTGGCAGGGCGAGGGCGCCAGGCAGCTGCGTGGCTAGTGCTGCTAAGCAAAGACGCCTGCGCCAGAGTCGGCGCGGCCGTCGGCCTCAGTTCATGCTGGTCATTGGCCACTGCTGCCCGATGCCTTGCAGCCGCATCCGCTCCTGCGCCACGGTTTGGTAGAATTTGTCATAGAACGTCGGGAACGTCGGATCATCCGCATAGGGCGTTTGTTCCTGCCACCACGCGAGCGGCCGGCGGGCGGCCTCGGCGTTTCGGTAGGCAGCGGCGAATGCCGCCCCGTTCCGGCGGATGTCCAACTCGGCCTGGTCGCTGAAGATCGAGTCGAACCAGCCTTGGTATGGGCCGAACGGCGGGGCGTCGTAGAAGATCAGCTTGAGGTCGGTCTCGTACACCTCGTTGGGCCGCTGCGGCCCGCGCTCCTCGGCCAAGACGCCCGGCCCGACCGGTAGGCGGCCATACTCGGTCAGCGAACGGCGGGCGGCCGGGTCGCGGTAGGCGTGGGCCAGATCCAGCAAACGCATGTCGTTGGCGCGGCGCATCAGGTTGACGAACTCGTTCTTCGGCGTGGGAAAATCGAACACCGAGACCAAGAACGGGCGATGGATGCGCCACGGCGCCCAAAGGCCGGCGGCGGCGAGCGCGTTGTGCGCGAGGTGGATGCAGTTGTCGGTGAATACGCTCCACTCGAACTGCTGCGCCCCGCTGCGGTACGGCGCGTTCTGTCCATTGAGGAACGCCACCATCGCCGCCATCTGCGCCCGGCTGACCGGAACGCGGGCGCAATAGCGGCCGCGGCCGAGGCTGATGGCGTAGTCGGTCGCGACCGAGACCTCGTATTGCGTGTCCTCCGGCGCCCAGCCCGGCGGCATGGCGGCAAATACCCATGGATGGAAAGCGATACCCTCGTAGATGCCGAGGCGCTTCGCCTGCTGCTGCACCCGGAGATAGGCGTCGCGGGTCAGCGGCGCGTCCGGCGGCAGGCTGCCATGGAAGAAGAACTCGCGGCCCGGCGTCGCCACCCACTTCGCGTTCAGGAAATGCGCGTTCATGCTCAGGCCCACGCCGTCCGGCGCGCGGCCTCCCGCCCCGTCGCAGACCTCCAGCACCGGGTAGCCAAGGCCCGCGACCCGGCAGGCGCCGTTGAGGTAGAACACCGCGTGGCCGCCGATCTCGCCCCGGATCTCCGCGCCGTAGCCGGGCTTCTTCTTGATCTGCGACAGCGCGCAGAACTCGGCGTAGTAGGGGTGCCGGTCGGCATAGGCGGCCTCGTCCCCAGCCGCGCCGGGCGTGTCGAAGCGGGCGACGGCGCATCCGGTGAGCCAGAAGGCGGCCAGCAGGGGTGCCAAGCGTCGTACGGCCATGGCGCGTGCTGTATCGCGTCGTCCCGCCCGATGTCCACCCGAGGACCCGACAGGCTGCCTCATTATTGGGCAGCGGCCATACGCCAAGCGAGACGGATGCAAAAAGGTATAGGCTTCTATTTGGTATGCGCTTTGCTTGCATGGACGCAGATGAGGTAATCCATGTCGGGCTGTTTCTGGCGTAAGCCGGCCGGCATGCCCATCTGCGCCCCGGGTGTCGCTGGCAAGCCCCGCGCCGCCGCGGCGTCTGCGCGCCTGAGCTGAGGAGATTGCGTGATGACTGTGAACTCGCTGCTGGACCCGGCGCCCTTCACGCTCAGCCTGGATGGCGTGCGCGTGCTGCTGGTGGACGGGAACCTGGCGGCGGCTGATTTCCTGCTGCGCCGAGGCGCGCTGCTGCATGCGGTCAACGCGGCGCCCGATGCGGGCACGCTCGCCCTGGCGGCGGAGGGCAGGCTGCAGCTGGACCGCCGGGCGTTCGACCCGACCGACCTCGACGGTGTGCGGCTGTGCGTTGCGGCGCCGGGGCCGGCCCACACCGCGGCGGCGGCGCGGGGCATCATGGTCGGCGCACTCCCCGCACCGTCGCGCCGGACCGGGCGCGCCGTCCTGGTGGGCGCCGGGCCGGGCGCCGCAGGCTTGCTGACGGTGCGGGCCGTCGAGGCAATCCGGGACGCCGATGTCGTGATGTATGACAGGCTGATCGGTCCCGAGGTGCTTGCGCTGATCCGGCCCGGCGCGCGGCGGATCGACGTCGGCAAGCGTTGCGGCCGGCACGTCATGGCGCAGTCGGCCATCAACGCCTTGATCGTCCAGCACGCGCAGGCCGGCCGCCACGTCGTGCGCCTGAAGGGGGGCGACCCCTTCGTGTTCGGCCGCGGCGGCGAGGAACTGGAGAGCCTGCGCGCCGCCGGCGTGCCCACCGAGGTCGTACCCGGCATCACCGCGGCGCTGGCGACCGCAGCCCGGCTCGGCATCCCGCTGACCCATCGCGGCGCCTCGCGCAGCCTGCACCTGATCACGGCGCACGGCAGCGACGACCGGCTGCCGGAGCATGACTGGACGGCGCTGGCCCGCGCCGGCGGCACGCTCGCGGTCTATATGGGCGTCCGCACCTTGCCGCTGCTGACCGCCCGGCTGCTGGCCGCCGGCATGGCGCCCGACACGCCGGCCATCGCGGTGGAGAACGCGACCCTTGCCCATGAGCGCCGGATGCGCGGCACGCTCGCCGGCATCGCCGACGCGGTCGCCGCCGCCGGGCTGGACGGGCCGACGCTGGTGCTGATCGGCGCGGTCGTCGCCATGGCGGACGCCGGGGCAGGCGCCGCGTCCGTCGAGGACGACCTTGCGGCCTGACCCGGCGGCGACGCTTGAGGAGCACCGCTTCGCCGCCTACGTCCGCACCCTGGGCCGCGGTCCCGGGCGGTCGCGCGCGCTGACACGGGAGGAGGCGCGGGACGCCTTGTCCATGGTGCTGGGAGGCGAGACCGACCCGCACCAGGTCGGCGCATTCCTGATGCTGCTGCGCTACCGGGGCGAGGACGCGGCGGAGATGGCCGGTCTGGTCGATGCGGCCCGGGCGCGCATGGGGGCAGGCCTGCCGGCGGGCGTGGCCGGGGTTGACCTGGACTGGCCGTCATACGGCGCCGGACGGACTCGCGGGGCGCCCTGGTTCCTGCTGGCCGCCCTGGCGCTGGCCCGCGCCGGGCATCGGGTCCTGATGCACGGGACCAACGAGTTCTCCCGCGGCACGACGGTTCCGGAAGGCTTGCAGGCACTCGGGCTGCGCCCGGCCGCCGACCGCACGGACGCCGCGGCGCAGCTTGGCCAAGCAGGCTTCGCCTACCTGCCGCTTGAGGCATTCAGCCCAGAACTCAAGGCGTTGCTGGACCTGCGCCGCCTGCTCGGCCTGCGCTCGCCGCTGAATACTGCTGCGCGGCTGATCAATCCGTTTGACGCCTGGGCCGGCGTGGACGGAGTGTTCCATCCCGCCTACATCCTGCTGCACCTCGCGACCGCGGACCTGCTGGGTCGCAGCCGCCTTGTGGTCGTCAAGGGCGGCGGCGGCGAGGCCGAACGCACCCCGGCCAAGGCCGTGGCCGCCCATTGGTTCGACCGCGCGCACGGCAGCGGCGAGGCCACGCTGCCGTCGCTGCCCGATGCAGGCGGCGACGCCGGCTTCGTCGAGGTTTGGCAGGGTGCGGATGGCCCCGGCGCTGCCACGGCCGTCGCCACGGTGGCACTGGGGCTGATCGCCTTGGGCACCGCGCCTGAACAGGCCGACAGGCAGGCCGTCGAGGTCTGGCGTGGCCGCCATGGCTGACCGGCATTGCCCCTGCGCCGGAAACGTGGATGGTATCAGGCGCATCAGGGGGGCACGGATGGCTGAGCAGGATAGGATGAAGGCGGCGCTGCTGGCGGCCATCGACAACAGCACGGAACCCATGGTGCTCAGCGACGCGCGGCTGCCCGACATGCCGATGGTTGCCGTGAACTCGGCGTTCGAGGCCCTGTCCGGCTATCCCCGCGTCGAGCTGGTCGGCCGCAACTGCCGTTTCCTGCAAGGGGGCGGCACCGACCTGGCCACCCGTGCCCGTATCGGCCGGTGCGTCCGGGCGGGCGAGGGCTGCATCGAGTGGATCGTGAACTATCGCAAGAACGGTGTCGCGTTCTGGAACCTGCTGTTCATCTCGCCCGTGTTCGACGACGGCGACCTGCGCTACTTCCTCGGCAATCAGCTCGACATCACCGGCGGCCTTCCGGTATGGCTGGGCGAGGTCACGTTCGGCCGGGCGCACATGTCGCCGGATATCCAGGCGGAATTCAACGATCTGCTGCGGGACATCCTGGGCAGCGCCGACACCATGCTCACCAATGCCGGCTCGGCCCTGCAAGGCATCATCGGCTCCGCGCGCCGCCTCGCGGAACTGAGCACCCAGCTTGAGCCGGGGACGAGGCCGCCGCCGCCGGGTTCGCCGCGGCTGCCGCCTAGGGTCGCCGTTCCAGCACGAAATGGACGGGCCGGTCCGGCTGCGTCGTGACGAAGCCGCGCGGCATCACGGCCCCGCGCCCGGCGAAGCGGATCCGGAACCGCCGCAGCAGCCGCGCCAGCACCAGCACCGCCTCCGTCAGCGCGAACTGCGCGCCGACGCAGATGCGCGGGCCGGCCCCGAACGGCATGTAGCTGTAGCGGTCGGGCGGCATGGCGCCCGGCATGAAGCGGGCGGCGTCGAAGCGGTCCGGATCGTCCCACAGCTTGCGGTGGCGGTGCAGCACCCAGGGCGAGACGCTCACCACCGTGCCCGCCGCGACCCGGCGCCCCGCGATGACGTCCGGCCCCAGCGCCTCCCGCACGATCAGGAACGCCGGCGGGTACAGCCGCAATGCCTCGTCCACATGGGCACGGATGGCAGGCAGCGAACGCAGCGCGTCGGCGGCGCCGTCCTCCGACAGGTCGGCCCCAGCCGCCTCGGCGGCCAGGCGGTCCTGCTGGTCCGGCAGCCGGGCGGCGGCGTAGCAGGCCCAGAACAGCGTGACGGCGGTGGTCTCGTGCCCGGCCAGGATCATCGTCGCGACCTCGTCGCGCAGCTGCGCGCGGCCGAAGCCGGCGCCGGTGGCCGGGTCGCGCGCCGCGGACAACATGTCCAGCAGGTCGCGCGGCCCGCCTTCCGGGGCAGCCTGCTCGGCACGGGCGTCGATCAGCCGGTCGATGAAGCGCAGCCATTCCGCCCGGAACGCGCCGCGGCCGAGGTCGAGCGGGGAGGGGATGGAGATCGGCAGCAGCAGGTCGAGCGCGCCGGGCTGGGCGAAGCGCCGGGCGTAGTCCATCAGCCGCGCCCGCAGTTCGGCCCCGAACCCGGCCATCTCCAGCGAGAACATCGACTGCCCGGCGATGTGCAATGCCAAGTGCTGGAGGTGCGGCATCAGCACGACCGGCTGGCCGAGGAGGCGGTCCAACTCGGTCTCGCTGTGCCGGGAGGCAGCGACGACGTGGCGGGACAGCACGGGCATGGTGCGCGGCGACATGGCCGGCGCGATGGTGCGGCGCTGGTGCCGCCAGGCCGCGCCCTCCGCCAGGAACAGGCCGCGGCCCAGCAGCGGCTGCAGCACGCGCCGCGCCCCGACGTTGCGGCCGTAGTTCTCATGGTTCGCCACCAGCACGTGGCGGATGGCGTCGGGCGAGTTCAGCATCAGCTGCTCGCGGCCCAGGAAGCGCCCGCCGAGCATGTCCTGCTCGTAGGCGAGGCGACCCCACAGCTCCAGCGGGTTGCGCCGCAGCACGAGGAACGCCTCGACCTGCGACCGCTCCCGCGTCGCCATGGGCGGGCGGGGCAGGAGGGCGGTGGTCACGGCAATGGGGTGGGGGGCATCGAGCATGGCGATGATATGGGGCGCTTTGCCGGTCGGACCAGCACCGGAATTTGTTCGCCTTGCATTGACGTAACCGCCGTGACGCCGGATGGTCGGGCAACACGGAGATGCCGATGCTTGATGGATCCAACAGCTTGGTCGGCGCCGATCTGCGCCGAATCGGGGCGCATCCCGACCACTGGTATCCGTTGGCGTGGTCGCATGAGGTGAAGCCGGGCCAGGCGCTCGGCACCCGCTTTGCCGGCGAGCCGATCGTGCTGGTGCGGAGTAAGGACGGCAGCGTCTTCGCGCTGGAGGACCGTTGCGCCCACCGCCAGGTGCCGCTGCATAAGGGGGTCGTGGACGGCGAGGCGATCCGCTGCTGCTACCACGGCTGGACCTATGACCGGACCGGCCGCTGCATCGACGTGCCCTACCTCGGCAAGGGCCACCTGCCGAACGGCGTGCGCGCCTACCCGTGCCGGGAGGCGGAGGGCTTGGTCTTCGTATTCCCAGGCGACGCCGACCTGGCCTCTTCGCGTCCATTCCCCACGCTCGGCTCCGTCGCCGACCCCGCCTACAAGACCCGGCGCTTCGGCAAGCCCATCGGCTGCCACTACACGTTTATGCACGAAAACCTCATGGACATGAACCACCAGTTCCTGCACCGCGCGCAGATGGGCCAGATCCGCCCGCGCTTTCTCGGTCGCCGCATGGGCGGGGACTGGCTGGAGATCGACTACACCTTCGCCCGCACCGGCGGCGGGCAGTCGCTTGGCGAGCGCGTGATCTTCGGAGCCAAGCGGGTCGGCGGCTGGGAGAACAACCGCGACAAGATGACGATCCGGACGGAATACCCTTATCAGACGCTGAAGATCTGGGCCGGGGACGACATCCCGGTGATGGACCTGTGGATCGTCTATGTGCCGCTCGACGCCGAGCAGCGCACCAACCGCACCTTCGGCCTGCTGTCGGTGCGGCGCCCGCGCATTCCCGGCCTGATCGAGGCGGCCTGGCCGTTCCTGGTGTTCTTCACCGAGCGCATCTTCGCCGAGGACCGCGCCATCGTGGAAATGGAGCAGGCCGCGCATGACCGGCAGGGCCGCGACCTGAACCAGGAGGTGTTCCCGGCGATCCAGGACCTGCGCGGGCTTCTGGCGGCTTGCGGGATGTCGCCGATCAATTGACGGGGACCTGGAGCTTGGCGTCTCCCATCATCGGCAGCGCCAAGCTCGGAGGGTCTGAAACGGACGTGCGCTCACTCGAAGAGGTTCGGGACAACATCGACCGCCTGGACCGCAGCATCATCGGCCTGATGGCTGAACGTGGCCGCTTCGTGCTGCAGGCAGCCCGGTTCAAGACCTCGCACTCCGATGTCGAGGCTCCAAAGCGCGTGGGGCAGGTCATTGCCAAGGTGCGCGAACTGGCAGCAGGGGCAGGGCTGGAACCGCAGGTCGCCGAAGCCGCCTATCGCGCCATGATAGGAGCCTTCATCGAAGTCGAGCGCGCCGCGTTTGAACGGGACAACAGGCCCAGCTAGCACCTGGTTTCCCGCGCTAACGGTATCCCGCCGCCTGCAGCTCGAACAGCTCGGCATACCGCCCGCGCTGCGCCAGGAGCGCCTCATGCGTGCCGGACGCCTCGATCTCGCCGCCGGCCATCACCAGGATGCGGTCCGCCATCCGCACGCTGCTGAAGCGGTGGGAGATCAGCACCGCCGTCCGCCCGGTGCTGAGTTCCTTGAACCTTTGGAACACCTCGAACTCGGACCGGGCGTCGAGCGCCGCCGTCGGCTCGTCAAGGATCAGCAGGGGGGCGTCCCGCATGTAGGCGCGGGCGATGGCGATCTTCTGCCACTCGCCGCCCGACAGCTCGATGCCGCTGCGGAACCGGCGGCCGATCATCTGCTCGTACTGCCGGGGCAGGCGGCGGATCACGTCGTCGGCCAGGCCGCGGCGCGCGGCGGCCTCGATCCGGCGGCGGTCGCCGCGCGCCTCGATGCGGCCGACCGCGATGTTGTCGGCGGCGGTCATGTAGTAGCGCACGAAGTCCTGGAAGATCACGCCCATGCTGCCGCGCAGCGCGTCCAGGTCGTACCCCCGGATGTCGTGCCCATCCAGCAGGATGCGGCCCTCATCGGGGTCGTACAGCCGGGCGAGCAGTTTTACCAACGTGGTCTTGCCCGCGCCGTTCTCGCCGACCAGGGCCAGGGTTTCGCCGGGATGCAGCGTGAAGTTGAGGTTGCGGACGGCCCAACGCTCGGCGCCGGGGTAGCGGAAGCCGACGCCCTCGAACACGAAGCCGGCGCCGACCATGGGCGGCAAGGGGCGCGGCTCCGCGGGCGAGTGGATCTCAGGCTCCACCTCGAAGAAGGAGAACAGGTCGTCGAGATAGAGCGCCTGGCCCGCCAGGCTGGAGAACCCAGCGAGCAGCCCTTCCAGCAGCCCGCGCAGCCGCTGGAAGGAGCCGGCCAGGAAGGTGAGGTCGCCGATGCTGAACCCGCCGCTCAGCGTCCGCCACGCGAGGTAGGCGTAGGCGACGTAGTAGCCGACCGTGCCGAGCGCCGCCAGCACCCCGCCCCAGCCGGCGCGGCGCACGGCGAGCCGCCGGTTCTCCGCCTGCATCGCCAGCGACAATTGCCGGTATCGCTCGATCAGGAAGTCGTTGAGGCCGAAGATCTTGACCTCCTTCGCCGACTCCGCGCTGGCGCCGGTCTGCCGGACGTAGTCAAGCTCCCGCCGCTCCGTCGTGCGGGCGAAGCTCAGCGCGTAGCTCTGCGCGTTGAAGTGCGCCTCGCCCAGGAAGGCAGGGATCAATGCCAGCAGCAGCAGCGCGATCAGCCACGGCGCATAGGCCGCAAGCCCGGCGGCGAAGCTCGCGACCGTCACCACGTCCTGCGCCTGGCCGAACATCTGGCTGATCAGCGTCGTGCGCCCTGCGGTCTGCCGCCGGGCGCGGTCCAGCTTGTCCTGCAGCTCGCTATCCTCGAAGTCCTCCAGGTCGAGCGTCGCCGCGTGCTGCATCAGCCGGATGCTGGAAGCGTTGGTGAACCGCTCCGCCAGCAGCGCGTCCACCAGCGACACCACCCGGCCCAGCACGTCCGTCAGCACCGCAAGCCCCAGCTCCGCCAGGATCAGCCAGGCAAGCCGCACCAGCAGGCCGCTCGCGATCCAGCCGGCGGCGTCGGCCGGGTGGCCGGGCCGCTGCGACAAATGCAGCACCTCGTCGATGATCAGCTTGCCCAGAAACAGCACCGCCACCGGCAGCAGCGCCCGCACCAGCCGAAGCGCCAGCGTGGCCGCGGTGAGCACGGGGCTGGTGCGCCAGATCAGCGTGAGGAACGGCGGCAGGGTGCGCAGCGCGCCCAGGCGTGCCCGCAGCGACGGGCGGGGAGGATCAATCGGCGACATGGGGGCTTGTTCCCGTATCGCCCTGACTTGGCAAGCCCGCGATGGATCGCCAGGTGCCGGTCGGCCACCTGAGCGCGCCACAAAGGAACCCCTTGATGCCCCGCATACTGCCCGATGCTCCGTTCGGACGCGCCGAAACCCGCGTCGTCCTGCTGGAGGGCATCAGCGCCAGCGCCGTCGAGCTGTTCGCCGCAGCCGGCTACACCGACGTGCAGCGCCATGCCAAAGCGCTGGAGGGCGCGGCCCTGGTCGATGCCGTCCGCGGCGCACACATCATCGGCATCCGCAGCCGCACGCAGCTTTCGAGCGCCGTGCTCGCGGGCGCCGGGCCGCTGATCGCGGTGGGCTGCTTCTGCATCGGCACCGACCAGGTCGATCTGCCGGCGGCCCGCGCGCTGGGCATCCCCGTGTTCAACGCGCCGTTCAGCAACACCCGCAGCGTCGCCGAGCTGACCATCGGCGAGATCGTCATGCTGCTGCGCCGCATCACGCCGCGCTCCGCCGACGCGCATGGGGGCGGCTGGGACAAGTCGGCTGTCGGCAGCTTCGAGGTGCGCGGCAAGGTGCTGGGCATCGTCGGATACGGCAACATCGGCAGCCAGCTTTCGACCATCGCCGAGGCGATGGGCATGCGGGTGATCTACTACGACCGCACCAACAAGCTGCGCCATGGCAACACGGAGTCCGTGGCAACGCTCGCCGACCTGCTGGGCCAGAGCGACGTCGTGACCCTGCATGTGCCTGACCTGCCTTCGACCCGCGGCATGATCGGCGCGGAAGAGATCGCCGCCATGCGGCTCGGCGCGTACCTGATCAACAACTCCCGCGGCCGGGTCGTGGACCTCAATGCGCTGGCGGCGGCGCTCCGCGACGGACGCCTGGCCGGCGCCGCCGTGGACGTGTTCCCGACCGAGCCGAAAGCGGCGGGCGAGCGGTTCACCACGCCGCTGCAGGGCCTCTCGAACGTGATCCTCACGCCGCACATCGGCGGCTCGACCGAGGAGGCGCAGGAGCGCATCGGCGAGGAGGT
>CAXSHI010000104.1:0-14727 GCA_964236755.1 uncultured Acetobacteraceae bacterium | reverse complement strand
GCGAGGTGCTGGTCGAGATCAAGGCCACCGGCATCTGCCACACCGACAAGTTCACCCTGTCCGGCGACGATCCGGAGGGGATGTTCCCCGCCATCCTGGGCCACGAGGGCGCGGGCGTCGTCGTCGATGTCGGCCCCGGCGTCCGCACGCTGAAGAAGGGCGACCACGTGATCCCGCTCTACACCCCGGAATGCCGGGAGTGCGACTACTGCCTCAGCCAGAAGACCAACCTGTGCCAGAAGATCCGGGTGACGCAGGGGCGTGGCGTGATGCCGGACGGCACCTGCCGCTTCAGCTTCGGGGGCAAGCCGGTGCTGCAC
Organism: uncultured Acetobacteraceae bacterium; assembly: GCA_964236755.1. GTDB lineage: Bacteria > Pseudomonadota > Alphaproteobacteria > Acetobacterales > Acetobacteraceae > CAHJXG01. The sequence goes on along the minus strand of CAXSHI010000104.1, from coordinate 14,407 downwards.
TACATGGGCTGCTCGACGTTCGCCAACTTCACCGTCCTGCCGGAGATCGCGCTCGCCAAGGTCAGGGAGGACGCGCCGTTCGAGAAGATCTGCTACATCGGCTGCGGCGTCACCACCGGGGTCGGCGCGGTGATCTTCACCGCCAAGGTGAAGCCCGGCGACAACGTCGTCGTGTTCGGCCTGGGCGGCATCGGGCTGAACGTGGTGCAGGGGGCCAAGCTCGCCGGCGCCGACATGATCGTGGGCGTCGATATCAATCCGGGCCGCCGCGCGTTGGCCGAGAAGTTCGGCGTCACCCACTTCGTCAATCCCCGTGAGGTCAGCGGCGACATCGTGCCCTACCTCGTGGACCTCACGAAGGGTGGCGCCGACCACAGCTTCGAGTGCGTGGGCAATTCCACCCTGATGCGTCAGGCGCTGGAATGCGCCCACAAGGGCTGGGGCAAGAGCACGATCATTGGCGTGGCCGGGGCGGGCCAGGAAATCAGCACCCGGCCGTTCCAGTTGGTAACCGGCCGGGTCTGGCAGGGCAGCGCCTTTGGCGGCGCCCGCGGCCGCACCGACGTGCCCCGCATCGTCGATTGGTACATGGATGGCAAGATCAACATCGATGACCTGATCACCCACATCCTGCCGCTGGATCAGATCAACGAGGGCTTCGACCTGATGACGCGGGGCGAGAGCATCCGCAGCGTCGTTGTCTATTAGGGCGTAACCGGAACGCCCGGCGTGCCGCTGGCTACGCCGGGTTCTCCCGGGGCTTGTCCACCTCGCAGCGCCAGCCCGACAGGCGGAATTTCGGGTGCTCGACGACGTATTCCTGGGCGATTGCCTGCGCCTTCAAGGTGCATTCGATCGGGCTGCCGACGGCTTCCCGCACCTCGCGCCGTTCCATGCAGCGGTCCGGCGTGCTCGATAAGCAATAAACAAGGACCAGTTCGATCATGGCGAGGCGCTTCCTTCAAACGACCGCCCAGACTATGAGGCTCCTCGGCACGGGCGCAATGGCCCTGTCGTGCTTGTGTGGCACGGCCCGGGCGCAGGCGCCGTCCGACGACCTCCGGCCGCTCAGCCCGGCGCAGGTCGCGCTGTTCGAGACGCCGCACCTGCGCAACGTGGACCATGCCGAGACGCTCGACTACGGATTCACCCGCGAAGGCCCGGCCGGCTTCACCGACAAGGTGGCGCTGCATGTCCGCCGGGTGAACCCGGACGGCACCAAGTCGGTCGCGTTCGACTACCTGACCGGTGATCGCCGGGTGATTTTCCCCGAACTCGACAACTTTCGCGGCAACCCGTTGCTGATGCTCGCGCTGGAGCGCGACGTGGGCGAGATGAAGGAGGCCGTCGGCGTGTCCGCATCGTATTTCCGCAACAAGATCCGCGAGGCCTTCGTCACCAGGGCGGCCATCACCGAGGCGACCTTCGACCTGGGCGGCGCCGCCGTGCCCGCGCAGGTGATCACGGTCCAGCCATTCGCGGGCGAGCAGCGGCTGGAACGCATTCCGTCCTTGCAGGCGAAACGCTACACCTTCGTGCTGGCTGACGCAGTGCCGGGGATGCTTGCGGAAATCCGCATCGACACGCCGGCGGACGCCAAGATGGACGTGCCGGCCATGAGCCAACGCACGACGTTCACCGGGGTCGAGCCATGATCCGCGTAGCCTTGTTTGTCGTAGCCGTCGGCGCGCTGGCCGTGTCCGCCGTGCGTGCCGAGGCCCCCCATCCCGCGAATGACTATCCCACGGCGACGCGGGCCGACTACGTCATCGGCTGCCTGGCCAGCAACGGCTTCAAGCGGGAGTTCCTGGAGAAGTGCGCCTGCGGCATCGACACCATCGCCGACCTGATGTCCTACGAGGATTACCAGGAAGCCGAGACGATCCTCAGCATGCAGCGCGGCGGCCTAGGCGACCGCGGCGCGATGTTTCGCGACACCCCAGTGGCCAAGGAGCGCACCGAGCAACTCAATCGCGCCCAGGCCGAGGTGGCGCTGCAGTGCAAGTAGTCCGGCGCTAAGCGGTCAGCTCCGCTCGCCGGCCAACGCGAAGTCGCGGTGGAAACGTGCCTGCGTGCTGTCCAGCACGTCCACCCGCATGGGGCCGGCACCTTGCGGCACGAAGCCGAAGGTGATCACCGGGTCCTCGCTCAGCGAGATGTCGGCGTCCACGCTCAGCACCAAGTCGTCGCCGTAGCGCACCGTGATGTCCTGGATGTAGCGCGGCGGCACGAACAGGTGGGAGACCTGGTCCACCTGCATGCCGTTGTTGTTGGGATGGCTGATCATCAGGTGCGCCGTCGCCGCCTCTCCCTCATGCAGCGGCGCCTCGCCATCGAGGCGCAGGCGCATCTGGCCGAGCCGCGACATCGCAAGCTGCGGGTCCTTGGTCGAAGGCGCGGAGCAACCGCCTGCCGCCTTCACGTAGCGTTCGGCCGCATACAGGTGGCCGTCCTCGGTCTCGGCAATGGCATGCAGCAAGGTGTACTGGTCCACGCGGACGCGAGTCTTCAGGCTGCGCGGGTCGGCGGCCGGGCCGAACTTGAAGGTGCCTGCGAGCGGCGACGGGTTGCCGTCCACGACCAGCCAGACCGCCTTCACCTTGCCCGGCCCGGCGCCGCCGCCGGCCGAGAGGCTGACGCTGATCGGCACCAGCGCCGCGTCCTGGGCGCGGGCCGGCGCGTCAAGCGCGACGATCCCGGCGCCGTCCGTGACCTCGCGATCGCCGAACACCGCGTGCTTCAGGTCCGTCCAGCGGGCGGCGCGAGCTTCCGGGTCTTCCTCCGCCCAAGCCGGCGCCGCCGCGCAGAGTGCCAGGCCCAGTGCCGCCGCGATCGCCTTCATGTGCCCCATTCCCTCGATACGGCCGGCTTTGCGCCGGCCTATTCCCATTCAAGCTCTTTGAACGCGCCCGTCACGTTGCGGCCGTTGTAGTCGTCGAACAAGGCCCAGCGGCCCCGCTCCGCCTGGCCCGCCGTCGCCACGGCCTGCTCGATGTCGCCGCCATGGGAGATGATGGCACGGATATCGCGGACAAGCCCGCCCAGGTAGCGTTCCTGCGGCCCGGCGGCGCCGGGCCAGGCGACGGCGGCCGGCCCGTGGCCCGGCACCGCCCGAGTCGCCGACGAGTTCCGCAACGCCTTCGTCTGCGCGAGCCAGCCCAGGATGCTGCCGTCCAGCGCGGGCACGCGGTCCACGAACAGCAGGTCGCCCAGCCACAACGTGCCCGTCGCCTCGTCCAAGATCGACAGGTCGTTGTCGGTGTGCGCCGTCGGATGCGCCTGGAGCCGCAGGCGGCGTCCGCCCAGGTCGAGCGTCGCCGTGTCGCTGACGAGCAGGTCCGGCTTGGCGTAGTCGCCGGCCTCCTCGATGCCGAGCGCGTCGGCCAGGCTGTTGCGGTAGAACTCGCCGCGCTGCACCAGCATCCCCGCCATCCCCGCGTGCCCCACGAACACCGGCCGGTCGTCCGCGAAGGCGACGGCGCCGAACACGTGGTCGGGGTGCAGGTGGGTCATCACGACGTAGCGGATCGGCAGGTCCGTCCGCGCACGGATGCTGGCGCGCAGCCGCTCGCCGTCCGCACGGCTGCCGCCGGGGTCGAGCACGGCGACGCTCTTTTCGCCGATGGCGAAGCCGATGTTGGCGATGCCGTCCTGGTTCTCGACCGTCGCCTCCTCATGCACGCCCTGGCGGACATGCAGGCCCGGCGCGACCTCGGCCATCGGAAAGGGCTTGGCCGGCGCAGGGGCCGAGCTGCCGCGGGTGGGACGCAAGCCGGCGATGGCCGCCAGCAACAGCGCGTCCCGCCGCCTCATCTGACGAGGGCCGCGGCGCGGATGCGCCGATACACCAAATCCGGCGCCGGCCCCTCCGCCACGGCGTCGGAGGCGGCCACGGCATCGCCCATCATGAAATGGTCGGGCGACAGGGCGCAGGCCGGGTCGGTGGCCGCGGCGTCGCCGGTAATGGCGAACGCCTGGCAGCGGCAGCCGCCCCAATCGACCTCGCGCTGGTCGCAGGACCGGCACGGCTCCGGCATCCAGGACGTGCCGCGGAACCGGTTGAAGCCGGGGTCGTCCCGCCAGATCGCGCCCAGCGACGCCGTGCGCACCGACGGCCACTGAAAGCCCGGCAGCGTCTCCGCCGCGTGGCACGGCATGGCAAGCCCGGCCGGGGTGATGTTGATGATCCGCCGCGCCCAGCCGCCCATGCACGCCTTCGGCCGCGCCGCGTAATAGTCCGGCACCACGTAGTCGATGGTGATGCGCCCGCGCAACGCCTCGCGTGCTTGCGCCACGGCCTCGTTCGCCCGCTCCAGCTGCGCGCGGCTCGGCATCAGGGCGGCGCGGTTGACCAGCGCCCAGCCATAGTATTGCACGTGCGCAACTTCAATCCGGCTGGCGCCGAGTTCCTCGCCGAGCGCCAGCATCTCCGGCAGGCGATCCAGGTTCTGCCGGTGCACCACGAAGTTGGCGGTGAGCGGCAGCCCGGCCTCGCGGATCTGCCGCGCCACCACGAGCTTGCGGGCGTGGCCGTTGCGGTAGCCGCCGATGCGGTCCGCCTGCGCTGCGTCGGCGTCCTGGAAGCTGAGCTGCACATGGTCCAGCCCAGCGTCGGCCAGCGCCGCGAGCGACCCGGGGTCCAGCGTCACGCCCGAGGTGATCAGGTTGCTGTACAGTCCGCACGTCGCGGCGCGCCGCACGAGTTCGAGCAGGTCCTTGCGCGCCGTCGGCTCACCGCCGGAGAGATGCACCTGCAACACGCCGAGCGCCGCCGCTTCGTCCAGCACGCGCAGCCAACCGGCAGTGTCGAGTTCGCCCGCCGCACGCTCCATCTCCAGCGGGTTGGCGCAGTAGGGGCATTGCAGCGGACAGCGGTGCGTCAGCTCGGCCAGCAGCGCCAGCGGCGGTTCGATTGCCGGGACCGGCAGAATTGGCGACAGTGCGTTCATAGTCGGATCGCTCCTTTGATCACCAGGTCATGCAGCATGGCCTCGGTGTCCGCCGCGATGGTCTCGCGCGGCGCGTTGAATTTCGCGGCCAGGGCCTCCACGATCTCCGGCACGCTGCGGGTGCCATCGACCAGCTTCAGCACCTCGACCGCCGGCTCATCCAGCAAGAACAGCCGCTCGGGCGCCAGGATGACCCAAGCGTCGCGCACCGCGTCGTGCCGCAGCCGAAAGCCGCGGTTGAAGGCGGGCACGGCAGCCCCCTCCCCCGCTGCCGTCCCGGTCATGCCGAGGGCACGAAGGCACCCGGCGGCACGCGGCCCGGCTCGACATAGGCATAATGCAGCGCGTCAAGCTGCGACCACAGCACGTCGCACTTGAAGCGCAGCGCGGCCAAGACCTGCTCCTGCTGCGCCCGGGTACGGGCGTGCTCGTCCACGTAAGCCAGGGCGAAGTCGACGTCCTTCGGCGCCTGGGTCATGCGTGGGGTGAAGTAGGCCAGGGTATCCTTGGTGACGAAGTCGTAGTTGGCGAGCATGCCCGACACGCGCTCGGCGATGATGGTGGGCGAGAACATCTCCGTCAGCGACGACGCGACCGCCTCCAGCACGCTGCGGTCGCGCACGAAGGCCACGTAGGCGTCCACGGCAAAACGCGTGCCCGGCAGGATGCCCTCGGTCGTCTCGACGTAGGCCGGGTCGAGGCCGACGCCCTCCGCCAGCTTGAGCCAGCGCGCCACGCCGCCCAAGCCCGGCCCGCTGCCGTCATGGTCCTCCAGCCGGCTGCGCCAAGCGCGGCGCAGGTCGGCGGTGGGCAGCCGGGCCAGCAAGGTCGCGTCCTTCGCGGGGATGCGGCTTTGGTAGTAGTAGCGGTTGAGCGCCCAGGCCTGCACCTGGGCGCGCGTCAGCTGGCCGTCGTGCAGCATGCGATGGAACGGATGATGGATATGGTAACGCTCGTCGCCGATCGCGTTCAGCGCGGCGCGCAGGTCGGACGGGGACAGAAGGCGGTCGCTCACAGGGTCAGCTCCATTCCATCATAGGCCACGTCCCAGCCCGCCGCGGCCACCTGCGCCCGTTCCGGCGAGTCGGCCAGGAGGATCGGATTCGAGTTGTTGATGTGCAGCAGGATGCGCCGCCGCACGTCCAGCCCGGCGAAGGCCTGCAAGGTGCCGTCCGGCCCCGACACGCTCATGTGCCCCATCCGCTGCCCGGTCTTCGGGCCAAGCCCGGCGCGGATCATCTCGTCGTCCGTCCACAGCGTGCCGTCGAAGAACACCGCGGCCGCGCCGCGGAGGCGGTCGGCCAAGCCCGGCGTCATGGCGGCGCAGCTCGGCACGTAGAACAGGGTTGCCCGCCCGTCGGACACCGCCGCGCCGACCGTCTGGTCGCTTTCTTCCAGGGCCGGGGCGGCGCCGGGCTGTTCGAGGTAGAGCGGCACCTTGCCCGGGACGGCGAACAGCGTGACCGAAAGCCCGCTTGCATCGCCGTCCGGCAACGTCACGGGCGTGAGCGTGTCGAGCGTGACGTGCTGACGCGCGACGATGCCGCGGGCCAGGACTTCAAAGATAGGGTTGTCGTCCAGCACCTGATGCACCCGCGATGTGGCCAGGACGCCGAACGGCTGGCGCTCGCGCAGGGTGAGCAGCCCTGCTATGGCGTCCACGTCGCCGCCGGTCAGTACGACCGCTGCTATCGGCGAAGATCGCAGGCCCAACTGCGGCTGCAACGCCGGCGTTCGCTCGATCTGCTGCCGTACATCCGGAGAAGCGTTCAGCAGAACCCAACGGTGCCCATCCAAGCTGACGGCAATCGACGCTTGGGTACTTGGAAGCGCCGCGGGATCACCAGCCCGCGCGCGGCGGCAGGGTTGGGCGTTGGAATTCCATTGGGGAAACGCGCCGCCTGCTGCAGCGCCAAGCACGACCACGCGCATAAAATTGAGCGGCACGCCCCGGCAAGCGCCCTGAGGTCACGGTGCAGTCCGCACCGGCCCAGGGCGCTGCCGGATGGTGCGCTTACTTCTTCAGGTCAGCGCAGGCGTATGAGTTGATTTCTGCGCCGAGAGCAATCTCGACGATCTTCGGGGTGTTCCAAGCCATGGTATCCTCCATTTTTTGTTTAACGAGGCGCAATCTATGATTGCGCCCTAGGACTTAGTCAAGCATCGGCACCGCACCATGCGCGCGGCCGACCGCACCCTATCACGACCTCGTGTAGCGGGGCAGCGGAAATCTCGGCAGCGCCGCCCGTTGGGGGCGAAACTTCAAAAGGAGGAACTTGATGCGCAATTTGTCCAAGGTCATGGCAGGCTTGTCGGTGCTCTGTCTCGGCGCGGTGGCCATGCCATCCCCGGCCGCCGCCGGGCCTTGCTCCGATCAGATTGCCGAGCTTGGCCGCAAGCTGTCGCAAAGCCCGAGCCTGGGTGCGCCGACCACGGGCACGCTCACCGGCTCCAACCCGAACAACGCTCCCGGCGCGTCGCCCACGGCCTCAGCGGCGCCGGCACCCACCGGAACCTCCTCCGACAACCGGGTGGGCGGCACGGCAGGGACCAAGGAGGTAAACGCCGCGGTCGGCAACCTCGTCGCCACCTCCTCGCAGGACGTGCGGCGGCAGCAAGAGGGCCTGCCGACGGCCGCCGCGGTGGCCGCGGCCGGATCGGGCAAGTCGGTCGAGACGACGCCGGGCCAGGCCAGCGGCGCCGGTCCGAACGACAAGATGTCGGAAGCCAAGGGAGAACTGGAAAAGGCGCGCAAGATGGACTCGCAGGACGACCCCGCCTGCCGCGGCGCGGTTGACCGGGCGCGGCAACTCGCGGGCTGAACCGGCTGTCCCGTCCGGCGTCCTCCTTGGACGGAGTGCCGGACGGGGCGGGCCTACCTCACCGCCTCGCGCACATAGGCGCCGCGAGGCAGCATGCTGATCTCAGTCACGAACTTGCGGCGTATGGCCCGGTCGAAGTCATCGAAGCTTTCGGCCGGCACCAGGAATGCGTTGGGTCCACCGATCAGGTGATCCTGATACCAGGTTTCGAGCGTCGCCGCCTCGTCACCCTCCAAGATGGGCAGACCGTTGACGGTGACGCCGATGCCGGCCAGTTCGTCGCGCACCTGATCCACGGTTTCCATCGGGTTGCAATTCTCCCGCCCGTCGCCGGACACATCCACCACGACGCGCTCGGCCGGCACCGGCAACTGGGTCAGTAGCTTGTCGGCGACGCTGCGCAGGGCTGCCGACATGCAGGTGAACCCGTTGCTTGCCCGGCGCAGCCGGCGGACGCGCCCCGCAAAACGCTGCACGTCGCCGGTGCTGGTCAGCAGCGTCCAAGGCAGCGACAGCGCCGGTCGGCTGGACCATTGCACCAGCGCGATCAGCATGGACTGGTGCGGACCCGACAGCACGCTCGCCTGCACCTCCCGCGCCTCAAGCGCGGTCGCGATGCCATTCATCTGCAAGGTGAAGCGCGCCGCATCCACCGATTCTGACACATCGACGGCCAGCACCAGTGCCAGGTCTACCCGCTCGGTCTGCGCGGCGACCGGGGTGGCCAGGGCGCCGAGCGTCCCGAGCAGGACCGCGAGCCGCAGCAGGGCCATGCCGGGCATGGCTACCGATCGGCCAAGTCGAGGTTCCGCACGCTGCCCAGCCCGGTTGCCTGATCCAGGCCGATGACGCCGCGCAGCGACGCCCCGTGCACGTCGGCCCGCGCGAGGGCCGCCCCGGTCAGGTCGGCCCCGTCCAGCCGCGCGCCGGCCAGGTCGGCGCCTTGCAGGTTGGCCCGCGCCAGCTTGGCGCCGCGCAGGTCGGCGAAGGACAAGCGCACGCCGGACAGGTCCGCCCCTTCCAGGTTGGCTCCGGCCATGCGGCAGCCGCTGAGGTCAGAGCGCAACGCCGCCAGGAACTGCGTGCGCCCCAGCTCCAGATGCGCCCCCGTCAGGTTGGCGCCGGTCCAGTCGCCGTTGCCGAGCTTGGCCAGCAGGTGCGCGCCCGTCAGGTTGGCCTGGTGAAAGCGGGGCGCCTCCGCGGCGGGGTTCTCGCCAAGCATGCTGGACGCCGCCGGCAGGAACATCCGCGCCCCGGACAGGTCGGCGTTGGAGAAGTCGGCCCGGATGATAATGGCCCGGTCAAGGTCGGCCCCGGCCAGGTTGGCGCCGGACAGGTTGGCGCCGGTGAGGTCGGCGCCGAACAGGTTGGCGCCCGCCAGGTTGGCGCCGCCGAAGTCGAGATCCGCCAGGTCGAGCCGCGAAAGGTCCTGGCCGGCCAGGTCGGCCGGGTGCCCGGCGCGCAGCAGCGCGATCACCTGCCGCACCGTCATGGCCGCCGCCCCTGCCGGGCCTGGCACCGTCAGGGCGCCTAGCAGAACGGCCGCGATCATAAGCGGGATGCGGGTTCGCCGACGCTCCGGTTGCTTCATCATGCCAGACTATACCCGCCGTTGGGGACGGCGCCACAGCGATCTCGGGCATGACGGGGAAGCCGAAGGCCCTGGACAAGCGTTGCACCGCAACGCCAGGGTCGCGCATCCCGGCGATCCTGCGGCCCCCAGAACGCCCCTCAGAAGCGGAGCACCCCCATGTTCTACGACGTCGCCCATGGCCACGGCCTGCCGCACGACCCGGTGAAGGCGCTGATCGCTCCCCGTCCCATCGGCTGGATCTGCGCCATGAGTGCTGCGGGCGAGACGAACCTGGCGCCCTACTCCTTCTTCAACCAGGTGTCCGACCGGCCGCACATGGTCATGTTCTCCTCGGCCGGCCGCAAGGATGCCATCAGCTTCGTCGAGGAGACCGGGGAGTTCACCTGCTCCATCGTCTCCTGGGAGCAGCGGGACGCGATGAACCGCACCTCGGCGCCGCTGCCGCGCGGGCAGAGCGAGTTCGAGCATGCCGGGTTGGAGCCGGAACCCTCGGTGCTGATCCGCCCGCCCCGGGTCCGCGGCGCGCCGGCGGCGCTGGAATGCCGGCTCGTCAAGACGCTGGAGCTTGCGCCGCTCGACGGGGGCGACGCCGCCTACGTCATGGCAATCGGCCAGGTGGTCGGCGTTCACATCGACGACCGCGTGATGCAGGACGGCATCGTGGACACGCTGCGCTTGCAGATCATCAGCCGTGCCGGCTACCACGACTACTTCCTGGCCGACCACAAGTTCGCCCTGGCGCGGCCCACCAAGGCATGAGACCGAGGGCTTGAGGGCCGGGCGGCCGCTTCGCCGCGACACCTTCCCATGCGGGCCAATACTGGCGCATGCTGCCGGGCAATCGGGATCGTCCTAAATCACGCATCGGAGAACGCCATGGCCGGCTTTGCCGCAAGCGACGCGCCCCGCTCGAAGGTCGCCACGGTGCTCCGGGTGACGAGCGGCAACTTCCTTGAGATGTTCGACTTCTTCCTGTTCGGGTTCTACGCGACCTACATCGCAAAGGCATTCTTCCCGGCCGGCAGCGAGTTCGCCTCGCTGATGTTCACCTTCATGACGTTCGGCGCCGGGTTTCTGATGCGTCCGCTCGGCGCCGTGCTGCTCGGCGCCTACGTCGATCGGATCGGACGCCGCCAGGGCCTGATCGTGACGCTCTCGATCATGGCGTGCGGCACCATCCTGATCGCCTTCGTGCCGGGCTATGCGACCATCGGCCTGCTGGCGCCGGTCCTCGTGCTGATCGGCCGCCTGCTCCAGGGCTTCTCCGCCGGCGTCGAGCTGGGCGGCGTTTCCGTCTACCTGTCCGAGATGGCGCCGCCGGGGCGCAAGGGCTTCTTCGTGGCCTGGCAGTCCGGCAGCCAGCAGGTCGCCATCATGTTCGCCGCCATCATCGGCTTCCTGGTAAACCGGTCCCTGGCGCCCGAAGGCGTCTCGGCCTGGGGCTGGCGCATCCCGTTCTTCGTCGGCTGCCTGATCATCCCGTTCCTGTTCTACATCCGCCGCTCGCTGGAGGAGACGCCGGAGTTCCTGGCCCGCAAGCACCGGCCCTCGCTCAGCGAGACCTTCGCCTCGCTCGCCCGCAACTGGCAGACCGTGGGCATCGGCATGCTGCTGGTCGCGATGACCACGATCTCCTTCTACACGATCACGGTCTATACCCCGACGTTCGGCAAGAACGTGCTCAAGCTGTCCGACACCGACAGCCTCGTCGTCACCTTCTGCGTCGGGCTGTCCAACTTCATCTGGCTGCCGGTGGTGGGCGCGCTGTCGGACCGGATCGGGCGGCGGCCCATCCTGCTGGCGTTCTCGGCCTTGACGGTGCTGACCGCCTACCCGGCGCTGGCCTGGCTGGTCGGCCATGTCTCGTTCGCCAACATGCTGATCACGCTGCTGTGGCTGTCGTTCCTGTATGGCGGCTACAACGGCGCCATGGTGGTCGCGCTGACGGAGATCGTGCCGCCGGCTGTGCGCACCGCCGGGTTCTCGCTGGCCTACTCGCTGGCGACCGCGCTATTCGGCGGGTTCACGCCGTCGATCTCCACCTGGCTGATCGAGGCGACGGGCAACCGGGCCGCGCCGGCCTTCTGGATGACCTTCGGCGGCATCTGTGGCCTGGCTGCGACGCTGCTGGCCTACCGTTCGGGCAAGGCCCGGGTGGCCGCGCCCGAAGGCGTGTCGGCCTAGGCGTCCGGCCGCATGCATCCCGCATCTGGGCAGGTGCATGGGGGCAATCAGTCCCTGCTCCTGCCCAGAACCGGACGTGCTCAGCCCGCCGTGAGCGCCGGCATGATCAGATGCACCGCGTCTGTGGTCTTGAGTGCTGCGGCGCCCAGGCCAACGGCGGCCTCGGGGTCGCCGGTGGGCGGGATGGTGAAGCGCGTCGTCCCGGTGGTGTCGAGCACGGCGGCTCCTGGACGGGGAGAGATCCCGTTGTAGCTCGCTCCGACCACATAAAGGTTGCGGTCGGTGACGGGGGTGCCGCCGTAGGCGTCGTTGAGAAAGCTCACGGCGAGATCGTGCGCGCCGGGGCCGAAGGTGCCCTTGAAGGTGAACGCTTCGCTTCGCCCGGCGCTGCGCAGGGCGGTGACGGTGATCGGCTGCGCGGTCAGCGTGTGGCCGTCGATGGCGACGCTGGCCTGGGCGTCGCCCTGAAAGGCGTCCTCGGCCAGGGTCAGCACCAGCGTGTCCGGGCCGCTGCCGAACGTGCCGCCGTTGATCGTGGTCGGGTCCGCCTCGGGGTCGCCGGCAGGCGGGATGGTGAAGCGCGTCGTCCCGGCGCTGTAAAGCGCGGCGGCGGCTGGACGGGGAGAGATTCCGTCGTAGCTCGCCCCGTTCACGTAAAGGTTGCGGTCGGTCGCAGGCGTGCCGCGGTAGGCGTCGTTAAGAAAGCTCACGGCGAGGTCATGCGCGCTGGCCCCGAAGGTGCCCTTGAAGGTGAAGGTTTCGCTCTGCCCGGCATTCCTTTGGGCGATGACGGTGAGGGGCCGGGCGTTCAGCGTCTTGCCGTCGATGGCGACGCTGGCCTGGGCGTCGCCCTGGAAGGCGTCCTCGGCCAGGGTCAGCACCAGGGTGTCCGGGCCGCTGCCGAACGTGCCGCCATTGATCGTGGCCGCCGCCGGCGCCGGCGCGGATGCCGCGGCAGTCGGGTCCAGGTTGAACGCCAACGGCAACTCGGGCGGCCCATCGGACAAGCTGCCCGGCGCGAGGATGTGTTGGTCGGAGGCGGTCGGCTGAGCCATGACGTGTCGTCCTTCCATTGTCCGAGAAAACTCGAATGCCAGCCTGTCCCTCAAAGCCCTGCTTGCGACACGCGGAGACGGGTCCGTCGCTTCAAACCGGCCGGCAATGTCAGCCATTCGACTCGGGCAGCCACTGGGTGAATATTACGCATGCAAACAGAACGCCATCGAATTGGGCGTCGGTCAACCACGACTCGGGCGCGGTGCATCGCGGGTTCCCCTCGTCGATCAGGCACACGGAAGCCTGCGCTTCCAGAGTGTGACCGCGGTGGCGAACTGCGGCCATCCGCATGCTCGCCCGCAGCCGGGAACCGGAGGTGGCGCGGACGCTGATCCTGTCCCCGGCCTCGCCCACCGCGACCAGGGGCATCCTAGGCAGCGGGATGAAGCCGATAGGCGCCGCGCGCCGGAATGCAGCCCGGCGTCACCGGCCCAGCGTGATCCCCTCCCGCCGATACACCGCCTTGATGATGTCGAGGATCAGCGCAAGCTCCGCCGAGCGGTCCTCGCGCCGGTGGCTCATGATGATCGGGGAGATGGCCCCCGCGTCACCCAGCGCCCGGTAAGCCACGCCCTCCCGTTGCAGCCGCTCGACCGCGGCGGGCACCAGGCACACGCCCAGCCCGGCGGCGACCAGCCCAAGCGCGGTCTGCATCTCCCGCACCTCCTGCAGCGACGCGGGCCGCAGGCCGTGGTTGCGGTAGAGCGCGATGACCTGGTCGGCGTAGCTGGGCCGCGGGGACTTCGGATAGACGATCAAGGGATCGTCCGCCAAATCGGACAAAAGCAGCGGCCCGGGACGCTCCAGCGCCCGGTGGCCGACGGGCAGGGCGGCGATCATGGTCTCGTTGCGCAGCAGCCGCCGGGTGATCGCGGGGTCGTCGAACGGGATGCGGCCGAAGCCGACGTCGATGCGGCCCTCCTTCAGCGCGGCGACCTGCTCGATGCTCGTCAGCTCCAGCACCGCGATCTCGGTGCCCGGCCGGGCGGCGCGGAAGTCGCGCAGCACCTTGGGCAGGTGGCCGTAGAGCGTCGAGGCGACGAAGCCGATGCCGAACCGGCCGTGCCGCGCCTCCGTCAGGCGGCGGGCGATGCCGCGCATCTCGGCGACGCGGTCCAGGATCTGCGCCGCCTGCTCGAACAGCACGCGGCCCGGCTCGGTCAGGCGCGCCGGGCGGCTGCCGCGCTCGATCAGCAGCACGCCCAGCTCGGCCTCCAGCTGCTGCAGCTGCCGGCTGAGCGGCGGCTGGGCGATGCGGAGCCGGGCGGCGGCGCGGGTGAAGCTCTGCTCCTCCGCGATGGCGATGAAGGCGCGGAGATGGCGGAGGTCCACGGGCGCGGCTCCATGGGAGGACAGCGCGCCTCCATACCGCAGGGGTATAGCATCGGACCCACTCAGTCTTGGACTCTTTCAGCCGGGCCGGCCTATCGTCGGCCATTCCGACAAGGCGCTTGTCGGGGCGGCACGGGCGGCAAGACCCGGCATCATGGAGGAGGACGCATGCTCGACGCCATTCAGACGACGCTCGGCCAGGCGGTGATGGACGACGCGGCCACCGGGCTGTTCCGCTGCAAGCGCAACATCTTCACCGATCCCGAGCTGTTTGAGCTGGAGATGAAGCACATCTTCGAGGGCAACTGGATCTACATGGCGCATGAGAGCCAGATCCCCAACAAGAACGACTACTTCACCACCTTCATGGGCCGCCAGCCGGTGTTCATCGCCCGCAATCGCCAGGGCGAGCTGCACGCCTTCATCAACGCATGCAGCCACCGCGGCGCCATGCTGTGCCGGCACAAGAA
>CAXSHI010000103.1:0-14837 GCA_964236755.1 uncultured Acetobacteraceae bacterium | reverse complement strand
ACCAGGTGATCGCGATCAAACGGAATCAGTGATCGCCATGCACCGGATTACGCAGCAAGAGTGGAGCGTGCGTCATTGCCAGGTCATCCTGTTCTCACCCGCGCCCTCACGACTGCTCTTGCTGGTGCGCGATACACCAGTGCGATTGTCTCTGTGGCCGTCTTGAGCTTGTCGATTGTTCCGATCACCCTCGCCACCCTCACCATGACGCCCGCGTTGGCTCCGCTGGTGCTGCTGGTGGAATTGCGTCTCGCCCTGCCCGCCATAATCGCCTTCGCCGTCTTGGCGGTAGTAGCGTGCCGCCTGGGTGTGCGGAGGCGGCGCATCTTCGCTCTTCTCGGCTGCCTTTCCGCCCTAGGGATCGGCATAGGCAGCAGTGAGGTTGCTTCGCTCGTTCGCGGCACGGCCCATGCCGCAGCGATATACACGCTGAACGCAATGATGATGTTTGCTCTTCTCGGCGCGGCGACGGGTGCCATCATTCCCTGGGGGTTCGTGCGTTCCTTGGTGGTCGGAACCGATGGCTTCCCTGCCGGCGAAGTCCTGGGCCTCCAAAATCCAGCCAAGTGGCTATAGATGGGGGCGTCTACAGGAGGATCGCACCCTTGTTGGAGCGTGATGCTCCTACCAAGTTCAGGATAGCGAAACGGTGTAATGTATGGAGGCTATCTGTTTTGGTGAGCAAGGAATATAGAGACGCTATACAACGCGACTTGGATTACATTCCAAACACACTGTTTGAGATTGCTCATCGTTTCCTCATCATAGCAGCCATTGCCGCAGGTTATGATCTTACAAAGCTTTTCGTATTGCAAATGGCGTCATTTACGCTTTCCGGAATGCTTTTCTGGCCGATTTTATCTAGACTACTTCCTTACCCACCAGAGAAGTCATCAATGCTGGGATGGTCCAGATACATCACAAGCTTCGCTCTATCAGTAGCAGCTGGTGGTATCTTGAATTATTACACCACTCAGCTAGTAGCGATCATGGTTAAAGCTCATTTCAGATGCGAATAACTCCCTAACTATGGAAAAGCCCTTGGTGTGGTTGCAGACCAAGAGCTTTGTATTTTAGTTAGCTGTTAATAGCTGCCAGCAGGACGGACAGGCTTGCGTGGCTTGTTCAAGTTTTCATGTGGATGCAGGACGCCGGTTGAGTATCACCATTAAGTGCAGCAACCGGCATGAACGGGACCAATACCACAATTAACTACAACGTGACACAAGTAAGCTTGCTTCATGGACTTTGACAAAGTGTACAAGTGTCCTCTTACGGGAATGAAGTGTCCGTGTCGTGAAGCACACTTGCCTCAATTGATAGATTTTCCGCCGCACTGACCAGCCGACGCATCCTGGCCATGTTCAAGCCCGTGGCCATTTTAGCCGCTTCTTTCTTCTGCGCCTGCGAGTAACCGGGATCAGCTTGGATATTGTCGCAAATCACCCTGGCCTTTGCGACTAGACGCTCCAACTGTTTATCCTCCCACCAATTGAGAGCCTGTCTCCACAATATCGCCGCGCCGACTGATGCGAGAGGCGCAGAATATGCGAGCCACGGTTGCAGCCACGTCCAGCCTGTCGGAAGATGTTGAGAGGCGGTGATGATCATAACACCGAAGCTGGCACCACCGATAGCCGAGGTCCGGGATGCTTTTGGGGGCCGGCTCAAGGCTTGGGTTTCCGACTAACCTTTGTTTGCGGTGGTCGACGCGTGAAGGTGCCCGAGATGAATTTCCGAAGCGGCCCGCGCTTCCCAGTAATCTCCAGAGACTCGCGCACCAACATGCGACGCATGAACATCATCGCATCGCGGTCGAAGAGTTCGTCAGCCGGGGTCACCCCGAGGTCAATCATCGTCTGGTGGATGATGTGTAGTTCGTCATCGAGGGTGAGTTCTCCAGTGCCGTCGCCCTTGGGGACGCCTAGGGCACGGTCCCTGGACGGGTAGACTCTCTCGATGCGCTCAGCGATACCGTCTACCAGATGCTTCCGGCGGCCAGTGATGCGGGCCGAGTTCCAAACGGAGAACGCCAGCATAACCGGGCCAATCAGGCTTACGGCGTAGCTCAACCAGCTATCCCAGGTATAGAAGGCGGTGTTCAGGAAGGTCGCCATCTCGTGGTGTTACCTGCTATCTAAGGTGTCACGCTGCAGTTGATTATGGTATTCGGAAACCAGCTTTGCCAGACACTTAGGCACTGCACGTAATTTGGTATGCTGCACTTGAAGTTGATATCCGGCTTGGATCAATGCACCTAATGTGACATCGGCCCTCCGCAACGTTGGGCAAAGATTGGGGTCGGCATGGCGGACCGCGGCCAGAACTCCGGTGCGGCTGAGACCAAGGATGACGACCCCGTCTGGGACGGAGTGTCCCGTTCTGTCCCAAGGAAATGACCTTGAAAACCTTTCGACTTGCTCGCTTTCACACCGCTTCCGCGCACAATAGGCCAGCATTTTGGAATCTCACAATTGCAGCATATTTGGTATTGGACGCCGATTGAGTATCACCATTAAGTGCAGCAGCCGGCATGAACGGGTCAATACCGCATTTAACTACAACATGACAACGGCGCCACCGGCTGCTCCACCATGTCATTAGACTTGAACGCGATTGGGCTTAGCCGCCTCTCTTTGCCGTGCCCTGAAGCCTTGAGTTAGGTCAGCCAGGCCGAACAGCGTGCGGTCAAGGCGCAGCTCTCCCTTCATGTGTGCATCTATCATGTGGCGGAGCAATCCTCCTGGTGACCTGACAAGCCCGGCGCGGTTCTTGGCCGCTATAGCTGCGATCGCTGATGTGGCTTCAATCCGACCGAGCACGACGCATGCTTGGCCCCAAGCGTGCTGTGATATCCCAAGGTGGGATCGCACAACGTCTGCGGCATCGGTCAACTCAGTCCATGTTGGCGAAGGTGAGGTAACCAGGTCCCTGAAATCAGGAGCGATTTTAAGTATGAGTTGCGGTGTCGCGGGAAAGCCTCGCAGGGCGCTTATGGTCGTGTCTGTTCCAGTTCCTGCTCCCTTTGCCGGGCGGACCGTGCCGTCTCCACCGCCGCTATTGTGAGCATGGCGAAAGCCTCCAGGTGCAATCGCGGTAGCGATAAAAGACTTATTTGTAGCTGTAAGTGGGGTGTCAGATTTGGCATCCTGGGGCGTCTTTTCCACAGACGCTGACTGGACCAGGCGGTCTTCAGCGACTTGCCGAAGCGCCCGCAGGCGCCCGAGGATGCCTGCAAGTGCCGACGGTTCCCGGATACCCTTCCTCGATGAAGCTAGCTCGCGGGCTTTTAAGCCCACTTGCAACCAGCCTTCGTCTGCTGGCTGATCTGCCAGCCCCCGGTCCATTATTGCTAAGGTTCGGTTTCGCTCTTGTGCGATCTCACCTCCGAGGTGCTTCACCTCAGCTTGTGCGGCCCGGTAGTCGGCGATTGCCTGCTCCAACTCGTCAATGCGGTCGCTGATCGGCGACAGGTCGAGGCCTGACGACACCGCCCTGATGTAGCCGTCCACGTCCCGGACGCCCCGCCTCGCTCCAGTGCCTCCATCAATCGCCCTGACCAGCCCGACGTCGAGCAGCTCTCGCAGCAGACGTTGAATGGTCCTGACACCAAGGTCTGTTTTCCAGCTCAATTCGTCGTTAGAAGGATATACGATGCGTAGCCGGCCAGCCTCCCAGTCGCATGGTCGGCTGTAGCCGAATAGCGTCGATAGCAGATCAACGGCGCCCCGGCCGATGCCGAGGACAGGGGCGACAGCAATCGCTGCAGCGCGCGCGCGCCAGAGAGGAACGGCATCCAGCCGCCCGGTCAGTTTGGGTTGGACTTCAAGTTGGCGGTCGGTAATCCGTCGCCGCCCTGTGAGCAGCTGAGGGGGTGTATTCATCTGTTGGCTCGCTCCGGTCAGGGAGCGCGAGAGGAGTCTGTCGGCATAGGTTCACCTTCGACGCCAACAGGGGTGTTGACGCGAGGGATAGCCATGTCTATGTTCAGAACTGGGCTTACTTGTCTCTGAACATAGATTGCTGAGGATTCCAGGAGGGCCGGCGCTAGTAACGCCGGCTCTTCTATTTTCTGCGCGCTACAGTTGGTTGATCTCCTAGGTCACGGCTCCATGCCGTGGACTCTGCCACGTTAATCCTACAACGTGCGAGTCTGCAACCCCATGGTAGGGTACGGCCCTACTGAATCACCAGGCTTGATCGAGAACGCCATGCGATCGAAGGTAGCGGTGGAACGCTGTGTAGTACACAGCCCCGTAGGTCACGCTTCTTGCTCGCGCGATCTGTACGACCGCATCACGCAGCTTGGCATCCACCTTGAACGTTTTCCGGTCGGCTTGATCGACGGACGGGGCCAGAATGGGGAAGGTCTCTCCGCTTTGGAAGGCAGCGGCAAGGTCACTGATGGCTTCTTCGTGCAGATCTCGCAGGACCCAAGGCTTCGTCTTGCTTCGGGCCGGGTCTGCCCTCCGGGCCTCTAGTGCCTGCAGAAAGCCAGTCACGACATGCCTCGGCTGGATGCACTCAGCGATCACGGAGGGGCGGATAGTCCTCGGATGCTTCGTTCCTACACTGACAACAGGTTGCGATACTGGCACAGGCTCAACAAACCCTTTCGTCATCGGATAGATGCAAACCTGACTTGCCTCCATACCACGCCTACGGTGTGACATTATGACAAAATAGCCCTTCGATCGCAACGGTGACCAGCAGAGTAGTCTCGGCCTATGCATACCCCATGTGGCCTTTCACCATCGCGGTGGCCATGGTCCTGATGGTACGTACTGCCTTCAAACCCCAGCGGACCCTGCCGCAGCCCGCGCCAGCACGGCACTGACCTGCGTCGCAGCCCATCGACCCCCGCGGGCCGTCCGCACGCCCCGCTTATTGAGCACGTCGGCAATGCCGCGTAGGCTGGCCACGCCGCTGGCCCTGATCTCGCGGATGACCGGAGCAACGTTCTCCGCAAAACGGTAGGCCCCCTCGGCAGTGTGTGCCGCACCAATTGCCCCGGCTGCGGCTAGGTTGGCCTGGTTGCCCAACCGAGCGCCTTGCCGCTTGCGTACAGCCAGCGCGGCACGGGTGCGCTCGGAGATCATGCGCCGCTCCTTCTCCGCAAGAGCCGCATAGATGTGCAGCATGAACGGGTCCACGTCGGCCCCGAGTTCGGCCACCAGGAAGAGAACCCGGCTGGCCATGAGCCCCGCGATGAAGTGGACGTCACGCGACAGCCGATCGAGCTTGGCGACCAGCACGGGGCAGCGCAAGCGGCGGGCGGCGGCCAGCGCCGCAGCAAGCTGGGGCCTGCGGTCAAGTGCGTCCGACCCTTTCCCTGTCTCGACCTCGGTGAAGGCGTCGGACACCTCCATGCCGTTTCCGGCGGCAAAAACGGCGCAGCGCTCCCGTTGGGCATCCAGTCCTAGCCCGGATCGGCCCTGTCGTTGAGTGGACACGCGGTAGTAGGCGACGACAGGCTGCATGACGTGCCCAGTTTTGCGCCACTTTGTCCTTTGTGGCAACAGACCAAACGCACGTTTGGCCTCTTGACGGGTATCCCGGGAACTAGCTGGCGCGGCTCATCCATCGCTGGCTCTCGCGATCTCAAGCGCGCGACAGCTCCTGCCGATCATGCTGGCTCCTGCGACCCGGCTGGTCTAGCCGGGCCACCCACGCCCGACAAACGCAATTATCAGGCATACGCGGAGGCTGGAGGGGTCCGGTGGTGTCTCCATGTTGCCGGGACGCAGCCGCCCGTTGCCGGAAGGGTCGGATGGAGGACAGGCCCGGCAATTCCGACATGGGGGATGACCTGCCCTTCTGATGGCCCCGGCAGCGGAGGCGGATCGCCACCGCCGTCATCGTCCGGGCCTTCGTCGTCCCCGTTGCTCCATGGCTTGCAGGCATCACAGCGGATGTTCGGGCAATGCAGCCCGAGGACGGGCACCCATGCTATCGGGGTTTCGCAGCGCCAGCAGTGCATGGCGGCAGGATACCCAACCGCAGCATGGCCGCAACCGGAGACATGAGGCGCGTTCCTATTGCTAACCGTGACTCTGCACTGTCTACTGCTTGAGAGCAACTGAACAAGGCTACCTAGACTCCGGCATGAGGCGTAGAAAACAAACAGAAGACAGCCCTGTAATACAGGCAAATACTTCGTCGGCGGATAGTCTATACAGTGCCAGGATCATGGCCCGTGCGCTGGCAGAATGCACGCCGGACGGCGAGCGAATCGCCTTGGCCCGCGTCTTCTGCTTCCGCCTCGTCTCGGCATGGTGGGCTGCCCTGGATCACGGCAACCTGCCGCTGCGCCCGTTATTGCAGCTCGACACGCTGGTGACGCTCCCCGATCCGGCTTCCGCGATGGCGAACGCTATCGGCAGCGCCGCCGCCAGATGCGAACCCGAAGCGGCGGCCTATGCCATCGGGCAAACTTACACAGGCATGTTGCCAGCGACCTACCGGGCTGATCGCGGCGTCTATTACACGCCGCCCGTCCTGACGAAGCGGTTGCTCGATCAGGCGACGGCTGCAGGCGTCGATTGGAGCTGCGCCAGGGTTCTTGATCCTGCTTGCGGTGGCGGCGCGTTCCTTGCCCCGGTAGCGCGGCGGATGCTCGCCGCCCTACCCAACGTCACCCCTGCCATCCTTGTGAAGAACATAGCTGCCCGCTTGCGCGGTTACGAAATCGACCCCTTCGCAGCGTGGCTGTCGCAGGTCACGCTTGATGCCGTCATGCTGCCAGTGTGCCGTGCCGCCCGTCAGGCGCTTCCTGTCCTGGTGACGGTCTGCGACAGCCTGCAGCGCCGTCCGCCCCGCGAACGCTACGACCTGGTGATCGGGAACCCGCCATACGGCCGGGTGACGCTTTCCCCGGAACAGCGTCACGGCTTCCGGCGCAGCCTGTTCGGCCATGCCAATCTGTATGGCCTGTTCACGGACATGGCTTTGCGCCATGCCCGGCCGGGCGGAGTGATCGCCTACGTGACGCCGACCAGCTTCCTGGCAGGGGAGTATTTCAAGAACCTGCGCGCCCTTCTCGGCCGCGAGGCCCCGCCGGCGACGGTGGACATGATCGCCATTCGCAAAGGCGTCTTCGAGGACGTGCTGCAGGAAACCCTGCTTGCCACGTACCGCCGCGCCGGCCCATCGAGGCCCGCCCAGGTGTTCGAGGTGTTGCCGGATGGAGCCAGGGATCTGCAGGTCACAACGACCGGCAGCTTTTCATTGCCGGCCGACCCGTCCGAGCCGTGGCTGTTGCCCCGTTCCGAGCAGCAGGCGACGCTTATCGAGCGCCTGCTGTCCATGCCTGCCCGCCTGGCAGAGTGGGGATACGCCGTCAGCACAGGCCCGCTTGTCTGGAACCGCTATAAATCGCAGCTTCACAGCAGATCGAAGGCCGGGCGGTATCCGCTGATATGGGCCGAGGCCGTGACGGCGGACGGCCGGTTCATCTTCCGCGCCGAGAAGAAGAACCATGAACCGTATTTCGAGCCGGGCAAGGGCGACGACTGGCTGATTACCCGGAAGCCCTGCGTTTTGCTGCAGCGCACGACAGCGAAGGAGCAGAGCCGCCGCCTGATCGCTTCCGCCCTGCCCGCATCCTTCCTGGAGGAGCATGGGGCGGTCGTCATCGAGAACCATTTGAACATGCTGCGGCCGATTATCGGGGAGCCGCCAGTGTCGCCGGAAGTGCTGGCCGCCTTCCTCAACAGCGGGGCTGCAGACCGCGCATTTCGTTGTGTCAGCGGCAGCGTCGCCGTCTCTGCCTACGAGCTGGAAGCCCTGCCGATGCCGTCTTCCGATGACATGGACGAGCTGCACCGCCTGGTTCACAGCGGTGCCGCCCGCGACCAGATCGAGGCGGCATGTGCGCGTCTCTACGAGGGCGGATGATTGACTGACTTCCCGCCTTACGTCCCGCACGAGCTGGTTGCCGAACGCCTGCCGCTGATCTTCCCGCCAGGTATCCCCAACCGGAATTATTGCGTCCGCGACCTGTCAGCCAGCACGATCTTTACAGCCCTCTATATCGGGGCGGTCGAGGGATCGGGCCTCTATCTTGGCCCGGTCCATGTGTATCGTATGACCGAGGAGCAGTCCCTAAAAGCGGACCAGTCTGACCGTGAGGCGTATGCCCTAGCGATCAAACAAAAGAAGGGACAGACACCAGGTAAACGCTGGTACGCGGACAACACCAGAGAGCCGATCCGCGACGAAACATTGCGGGACGGCCTGGTTTCAGTTGGAGCGGTTTTACGCGAAGGCGTCGCCACCACAGCCGGCATCCCTCGCTATTCGCTGAAGACTGACTTCGCCGCCTTGTTTGATCCGGCGCTTGAGGGTGAGGCCCTGGAAAAGGCCATTGCCGCTTTCCAGACGAAGCACTTGAGCAAGGGCGCACTGGCCCGCGTCTCGATCATGCTGTCCGGCGCAGCCGGCGCAAAAAGCGGCGTGATGGTCACTTTCCCGAACGGGGACACGCGCCAGCTTGCGCCAGGCCCGAGTTCGATCATCACGAAGGCGGTTGTCGAGGACTTCGCCACCCGGTTCCTGGAAGCGCCGGCCGTGCTATGGCTCAGTGAGAGCGGCAACAAGGTCGTCGCTCAGGATGACAAACTGGCCGCGCGGATCGGCTTGAAGATCGAGCCGGATAAGAACCTGCCCGACCTCATCCTTGCCGACCTTGAGCCTGATGAACCGCTGCTGGTGTTTGTCGAGGTTGTCGCCACGGACGGCGCGATCACTGATCGACGCCAGCAGGCAATCTACGAGCTGACCGACGCGGCCGGGTTCCCCAGGGCGCATG
The DNA here is from genome assembly GCA_964236755.1 of uncultured Acetobacteraceae bacterium. Taxonomy (GTDB): domain Bacteria; phylum Pseudomonadota; class Alphaproteobacteria; order Acetobacterales; family Acetobacteraceae; genus CAHJXG01. Next base: position 6,028 of record CAXSHI010000103.1, on the reverse strand, counting down.
TTGCCTTCATCACAGCCTATCAGGACCGGCAATCGGCAGGCTTCAAGAAGACCGTTGCCGCACTGGCCTGGGGTTCCTTCGCCTGGTTTGTATCCGAGCCGGCTAACATCGTCCATATGCGCGACGGTGCAGCAACGGCTACGAAGCTTAGCAACCTAATCGAGGGACAGCAGGAACTATGAATGTCGATGTCGAAGCGGCTCAGTAGAACCAGCCATGAAGATATCTCGCGTCCAGATCAGGAATTGGCGGTCAATCAAAGAGGTTGATTTCTATCCCTCTGACATGACCGTACTTATTGGGGCCAATAACGCTGGCAAAACGAATATCCTCAGCGCGATCAATTTCCTAGTTGGCGAACGCTGGCCTATGCCGGGTAATCTGGCCGATGCCGACTTTTACGAAAACAATCGGAACAGAGCAATCTACATACGGCTAGATTTCCAGGAAGCACCGTTTAGCGCTCTTGAGTTCGATTCCGGAAAGCCGCAATTTAACCTGACTGCCTATGACAATCGTGGCATCCAGGCGAGGGGCTTTAATAACGATCAGCGGGCGCAGTTGGCTTTCGCTTACGTCGATGCCGGTCGCAGTTTCGAGAAGCAGTTCGGGACATCGCGGTTTACCTTGTTTGGCCAAGCCATTCGGCACCTGCATAGCAATTTAAAGGAGGATGGTGAGGCGGAGACGCTGCCTCGGCTAAGAGGTGCCTTAAACGAAGCTCACGACCTTCTGCGGACCGATCTATATAAAACGTTTGAAAACAGCCTGCGGGACGCCTTCACGGCGCAGTTGCGAACAGCGCGATATGACGTGCAGTTCGAATTTCGCACTCTCGACGAAACTAATCTTTATCGTGGCTTGTATCCCACGTTGGTTGAGCGAGGTGAGCCAAGGTCTCCCACCGAAGTAGGATCAGGCGTCCGGAATTTGCTTGTCTTAGCCCTCTTCCATGCCTTCGCCGATGCATTTAAAGGTGGCGCAATATTGGGGATTGAGGAGCCGGAACTATACCTGCACCCCCACGCACAACGCAGCTTGATGGAGCAGTTCGAAGCTATCGTTGCGGCCGGGAATCAGCTCTTTATATCCTCTCACAGCGCCACCTTCCTTGACATCGCCTATAGCGACAGGATTGTTCTTGTTGAACGCTGCCCCGATGACGAGGAATCTGTCTGCACCCAAATCCATACAACAACCCCTGAGGCATTGCTTCAAGCGAGAAAGAGACTCTTCCCGACTGCACTTATGACAGCGGAATCGGTTCAAGCATTTTTGCGAAACGTACGGACGACCGAGATGGCGGAGGCGTTCTTTGCCCGCCTTGTCATCATCGTAGAAGGGCCCTCCGAGCGCGAAGCGCTGCCGCTTTTATGTGGAGCTTTGGGGCTGAATTTCGATAAAGAGGGAATATCGGTAGTCACCGCCAGGGGGAAGACTATCATTGATACTTTAGTCCATCTTTATCAGGCCCATGAAATCAAGACCTACGTGATTTTCGACAATGATAAGATGAAGGACGCAGGGGAGCGGGCTTACAATAAGGTGCTATGCCGCCTGTTCGGCATCCCAGAAACTGACCTACCTGCAGCCGTAATTTCCGATCACTACGCGATTATGGACGGCGATTGGGAAAGTCAGATTGAGGCAGACTTGAATACGCTACACCCTGGTTTATATCAAAGCCTTGTGACTGAAGCGCGACAAGCGCTTCATATCAAAGGCAACAAGAACAAGCCCTTAGTGGCCCGATATGTCGCCGAGCGCCTAGTCCGCCGTAGTGTTTCAGTCCCCTCTATTAATTCCATTACAGAACGGTTGAAGAATGCGGTTGGTCTGGGGGAGCCACCTAGCGAAGCAGCCGCTGATTTTGATTGGGACACTGAAATTCCATTCTGAAAATTTAATGTGTGATCGGCGGCAGTTCAGTTGCTTTTGTATCGGGCCTGTTCGCGCCAGCTTGCGGCGGCGATAGATGAACTGCGACCGTTTGGCTATCGGACGGTGGATCGAAGGCCAAGTGGATCGGAGCGAGGGCCGCCGCATCCTGGGCCTGCTGCCGCAGCTCGGGCGCGGCGAGGGCTGGGTTTGGGCGCCCGGAGATGGCGTGCTGGAGAGGGTGGCCTTCCCGCGTGCGTATCCGGACCTTGGACAGCTCGCGGACGCCGCTCCGGGGCGGGCGCGTTACGCCGGCGCGCGGGCTGCCGGCGGCGGACCTGCCCGCCATCAGGTCGGCCCTGGCGCAGCTGGCAGCGGGCACCGCTGACCCGCACGAGGATTTGGCCGCGTCAGGCGGCGGGCAGTTGCTGGAACTGCAGACCCGGCTTTGGGCACGGGAGCGCGAGCTTGCATCGGCCAGCGCCAGGGTCGCTGAGCTGGAAACGGCCCTGCGGACGGAGAAGGGCCATCAGCATCCCGGCGCGCCGCCCGCAGACTGATCGTCGCGGCTGTCGTGACTTCCGCTCGCCAAGCGAACGGCACACATCGAACTCCGACCAGCCTGACCCTGGTCCACTCTCCAGGGCCTTCGATCAGTCCTGGCACCTTGCCCGCCGCAGTCTATGCGCCGGGACGCCCAGGTGGCCAGCGATACCGCCGTCAAGCCTGCCCCTCCAGCGCGGGGTCGCTTCAGAGCAGCACGATTGTGGTCGGGGATGCGGTCCCACGTAGCATCATCCGTCCAGGACAGCTCAGGGAAGCGCTGCCGTGACCTTCCGTGCGCCAGTGCGTTGCGGGCCGGGTAGGTAGGACCGGGGCAGCCCTCGCTCAATTCCAGGCGCTTACTGCGGCTGGCGCGAACAGGGCAGCGATCTTCCCCTCCCACCTGATCACACTCGCAAGATCATCCGCCAGGGTGGCCTCCAAGACCATCCAGGGACCAGCCATGCCACCATCAAGCGAACTCCGTGTCGGAACCAAGGCGCAGCGGGCAAAGCGCAGGGACCCCGACTATTCCGAGGATAGGCTCATCAACTGGCTGATCCGGCTGCTCATCTACGGCGCTGCGGCGGCCATCTTCCTGGCGACCTTCCGCGTCCTCCCGGTGGCAACAGAGACGCTCGCGATCATCCTGGGGATGTGCGCGGCCATGTCGCTCGGCGAGGTCCTGGAGCCGTGGGCCCGCGGCATCGTCGCCGAACGGCAGGTCCGGCGGCTCCTGCTCCGCCACCAGATCCCGGCCGTCCACGACGTGTTCCTGTCCAGCCCTGACGGGCGGCGCGCGCAACTGGACCATGTGGCATGGCTCGGCCGCTCGATCGCGGTCATCGAGACCAAGTCCGTCACCGGCCTGGTCGAGCGCCGGGGGTCGCGCTGGACACGACACATCTACGGGCGGGAGCGGGCGCTCGGCGAGCGCACGCCGCAGCAGCAGGCGCTCAACGCGCGCGACGTGCTGATCGCCGCCTACCCGGCCTGGGGCGCCAGGCCGATGGCGTTCACCGCGCTCACGCACGCCACGCTGGGCGAGACCTTCGCCGACGACATCTGGGTCGTGTCAGCGGCCGACCTGCCCGCGGTCCTGGGACGGTTTCGCAAGGTGCCCGACGAACAGGCGCGGCGCCGCTGGACCGACCTGTCGCGTTTCCTGGCCGCCAACAAGCCCACGCTGCGCGAGCGGCTCCGGTTCATCCGGTCGGACGTGCTCAATCCACGGCACTTCAGCCGCGTCCAGTTGGTCGGCTTCGGCTCCTTCCTGGCTTCGGGCATACCCCTCTTGATGTTCCTGGCCTTCCTGATGCTTGGCGAAGCTGCTCGACGGACCGGCTTCCCCTTGCTGGCGCTCACCTGGTCAAGTCAAATCCCGACTGGCGACCTTCTGCATGGGTTCTGGTCACACTGACCGCCTCATCAAGCGGGTGATGGCAGGTGCAGGCAGGGTCTGTGTCGTGGGGGTCGCTCGGAGTATGGTAGAGGCTGGCCAAGGGTGCAGACGGTGCTGCCTCGCCATACGCCGTGGCCGTGTCCAGCGGCACTCATTCCAACGTGCCACTCGATCCCGGCATGGGCGGCACCCTCGGCCGCCTGACCGGGGCGCAGCCGATGTCCTGCGCCGTGGATGGGTCTTACTTCGGCAGCGCCACGGCCCGGCGTGCCTTCATGACGGCGTTCACCGAGGCGATGCATACCGCAAACACCGAGCCGCTGCACCTAGTGCTGGACGAGGCGGACCTGTGGGCGCCGCAGCGCACCCAACTGGTCGGGCTGGAGCTGCTGGACCGGATTGCGGAGATTGTGCGCCGCGGGCGAGTGCGGAGCTTCGTGCCCTGGCTGATGATCTAAAGACCGGCGGTGCTGCACAACGACGCGCTGAGCCAAGCCGGTATCCTGGTTTCCATGAAGCTCACCTCCAGCCAAGACAGGGCTGCCGACGGGCGCTGAGTTGAGGGGCAGGCTGAACGCACCGAGGGGCGGCGCATCCTGGGCGCCTTGCCGCAGCCCCGGCGGGGTGAGGGCTGGGTCTGGGCGTCCGAAGATAGAGTGCTGCCACGGGTGGCATTCTTGCGCATCCTGACCCTGGACAGCTTGCAGACGCCGCGGCCGGGAGCGCGGGCCGGAGTAGTGGGCCTACCTACAGCCGTGGATGCGTCTTCCCTCGGGTGCGCGCTGGCCGGGCGGGCGGCGGACGGGTCTGAAGAGCTGTTGCTTCGCTGATTCATTCCCTTCCCTGTCGATCTTGGAACACCATCTCCGCCAGTCAGTCGCCGTGAGCCCTGGATACAGCAAACTCTGGGGCTCGGTATCGCCCGTAGCGGCCAGCCGCCAGCTTGTCTCTCGTATCTCTGCCACCGCACGATTGTCGCGGCTTGGCGTGCCAACTTCGCAGAAGCAGGCGAACAATCCAGCAACGTCTAAATCTCTCGCCTTCTTCCCGTCCGCCCACTCCGGCGAAGACTGTGAACCAGCGTCTTGCAAGTAGCGCGCGCACTTTGCTTGCCGAGCACCCCACTCCCGAGATTGGAACGGATGCAAACACTTCGCTGTACCTGACCAAACGTGACATCACGATCTCGTGATACAACCTTTGGTAGTGCCTTATAGGCCCAGCGAGGCAGTCCAGTGTGCGGCAGGAATGTTGCTGTTCGACGCGGCGTGAACATCATTGATACAATACCCTTCGATCCTCCGTATTTTTAGAAAGATTTGGCATAAGTCGTTCATCGGATGAACGCTTCTTCTCTCGGCCAGCGCACTGTGACAGCCAAGGTCTGCGTTCAGCAGGTCTAAACTCTTTACTGCGGTGCAATGGGTGAAGTTTATCTAGCTTCACAGCCGCCGCGAGCTTGGTAGTATGTCGTCCGGTCCTGGTAGGGGCGTAGAAGATGCTATGCACTGGCGTTGGTGGCTTGGCTGTCATATTTCTCGGGACTGCTTCCGAGATAGACTCCTTATTTAGACCTGTGCTCCCGTTCCTGCCTGTTGCTTATGCTGGACACTCAACCACTCCGACCTGTGCTGTCCTTTCCTGCTGAGCTTCAGGGCCTGCATCTCTGGGATGCGGCTGCAACGATAACGGGACCGAGGTGTCCGTCGCGAGGAACGATGTCTAGTCACTCAGATACCGGTGTCATGGTAACGCCTGAGACCCACCTACCCAATGATGCGTTGCTGGACTATTCTTGCACTCAGCTTAGCCAAGTCGAACTCGCGTGCTGCAATGTCCTTGGCACGTATGAGGTCCGTGCTGCCCTTGAGGCAGTAATCGGATCAAAACTCCAACCGCCAGGTGATATCGAAGATGCCTTGTTTCACGCCATGGAAAACTTCGACTTGGCCATCGATCGTCTTCAGCATCTGCGGCCGTATAGGTTACAGGATGTTTATGCAAAGGCTAGGGTAGTCTCGGCGTTAGCAAGCTCTTTTGGAACAGAAGATCTCCGTCTTCTCACGATATCCCTTGAAGTTGCAACGGAGTTGGTACGGTTCGAGCGCCAGGACACCGCGTCGGCCTAGCAGCGTCTCAAGCCGCTCCTACGCCTATCGGCGGCTGCCGACCCGTTCGCAAAACCCTAACACTACGGTGCAACCT
>CAXSHI010000102.1:0-14844 GCA_964236755.1 uncultured Acetobacteraceae bacterium | reverse complement strand
GACCTGCTGCATCGCGTCGGTCACAAGGTTTGCTGCCCTGCTGTGCTGGACGGACGGTGTCGATGCGACCGTGGTGTACGGGGTGAACCACCACGTCGTCACGCCGCAGATGACCGTGATCAGCAATGCGTCCTGCACCACCAACTGCTTGGCGCCGATGGCGAAAGTGCTGCACGACAGCTTCGGCATCCTGCGCGGCTACATGGTCACCATTCACGCCTATACTGGCGACCAGAACACCGTGGACACCCTGCACAAGGACCTGCACCGCGCCCGCGCCGCTGCGGTCTCCAGCATCCCGACCACCACGGGCGCCGCCAAGGCCCTGGGCCTGGTGATCCCCGAACTCTCGGGCAAGCTGGACGGCACGTCGGTTCGCGTGCCGCTGCCCAACGTGTCGTTGGTCAGCCTCGACGTGAACCTGCGCGAGGCGGCCACGGTGGCGCAGATCAACGATGCGATGAAGGCGGCCTCCACCGGCACGCTGCGGGGTATCCTAGACTACAACACGGCCAAGCTGGTCAGCATCGACTTCAACCACCAGCCGGCGTCCTGCACCTTTGATGCGACGCAGACCGCGGTGGTCGATGGGCAGTTGGCCCGCGTGATGGGCTGGTACGACAACGAATGGGGCTTCAGCAACCGCATGGTCGACACGGCGGTGCTGTTCGGGGGCATGCAGGCGTGACCGTCCGCACGCTGGATGACGCCCACGTGGCTGGGCGGCGCGTGCTGCTGCGCGCCGACCTCAACGTTCCCGTCCGCGACGGGCGCATCAGCGACCTCACCCGGATCGAGCGGCTGTCGCCCACGATCCGAGAGCTGGCGGATGCCGGCGCCCGGGTGATCGTCTGCAGCCACTTCGACCGGCCGAAAGGCAAGCGCGTGCCCACGATGTCGCTGGCCCCGGTGGCGCTGGCCTTGGGCGAGGTGTTGGGCCGCGCCGTGGCGTTCACGGCCGACTGCATCGGCCCCGAGGCGGAAGGCGCAGTGGCCGCGATGGCCGATGGCGACGTGCTTGTATTGGAAAACACGCGATTCCATGCTGGCGAGGAGGCCAACGATCCCACCTTCGCGCGCGCGCTTGCGGCGCTTGCCGACATCTATGTCAACGACGCCTTTTCCGCCGCGCACCGGGCGCACGCGAGCACGGAGGGGGTCGCGCATCTGCTGCCTGCCTATGCCGGACGCATGATGCAGGCGGAACTCGATGCGCTCGATGCGGCGCTGGGCAGCCCGGCCCGACCGGTGTGCGCCATTGTCGGCGGCTCTAAGGTTTCCACCAAGCTCGAACTGCTGGGCAACCTGTCCGGCCGGGTCGATGTGCTGGTGATCGGCGGCGCGATGGCAAACACCTTTCTTGCAGCGCAAGGCACGGCGGTGGGCAAAAGCCTGCAAGAGGCGGACATGCACGCGACGGCCCGGGACATCCTGGCGGAGGCGAACCGGGCCGGCTGCGAGATCGTGCTGCCGACCGATGCCGTCGTCGCCCGGGAGTTCCGGGTCCATCCGCCGACGGAGATCGTCTCGGTTCAGGCCATTCCGTCTGATGCAATGATGCTCGACGTGGGACCCTCGACCGTGCAGGCGTTGCAGGACCGCCTGCCTGACATTCGCACGCTGGTCTGGAACGGGCCGCTCGGCGCCTTTGAAACCCCGCCCTTCGACGCGGCGACAAGCGCATTGGCCCGCTCGGTGGCGGAAGCGACGTCGCAGGGCGCGCTGCGCAGCGTCGCGGGCGGCGGCGACACGGTGTCCGCCCTGCGGCACGCCGGGGTGCTGGACCAATTCAGCTACGTCAGCACTGCCGGCGGCGCGTTCCTGGAGTGGCTGGAAGGCAAGACGCTGCCCGGCGTCGCGGCGCTGCAACCGCCGGCGCATTAACCATTTCGTCACCAACCCGGCGTAGTCTGGCCACCATGCTCTCAACCAACTCGCTCTCGGCGTTCTCCGGCGCCGCGTCCATCCCGAAGCTGCAGCAGCCCAGCCCGGTGCGGCTGGTCCGCGAGCAGCGGGAGGCCCCAGTCGCCTCAGCCTCGCCGCTGGGCAAGCAGGCTCTGCCCGGTGCCGCTCCGCCGGGGCACACGCCGCGAGGCTCGCTGCTGAACTTGTCGGTATAATCAGCCGACATCCGACTCGCCTCTTGATCCCGCAGGCGCGCCGCAGCACCCTGCGGCCATGGTGCGTTTCTCCTACCGGGTTCCCGAAGACGACACGCGCGAGCGCGCCGTATGCGACGACTGCGGCTATATCGCTTACGAGAACCCAAAGATCGTCGTAGGCTCCGTCGTCGTCCATAACGGACAAGTGCTGCTCTGCCGTCGGGCGATTGAACCGCGACGAGGCTACTGGACCCTTCCTGCCGGGTATCTTGAGTTGCAGGAAACCGTCGAGGAGGGCGCGCAGCGGGAGGCGCTGGAGGAGACCCAGGCGCGCATTGCCCTCGATGGCATCCTCGCCGTGTTCAGCATCAGCCGCATCGGCCAGGTTCAAATCATCTTTCGTGCCCGGTTTGACGGCGCGGCCGACTTCGCTCCAGGCGTGGAAAGCCTTGACGTTCAACTTTTTGATTGGGATGCCATTCCCTGGAGCGAACTGGCGTTTCCATCGGTGCACTGGTCCCTGAAAGCGTGGCACGCCCTGGGCGACAAGCCCGTGGGCGCACCCGTCGGCAACCCGCCGAGCGACCGGCGCGGCACGTCGCCCGAAGTTCCCGACGAGGCTGCGACATGAGGCGCTTTGTGTCGATCATGGCCCCGCTCTTGCCGGTCTTGCTGTCGCCGATGCCTGCCGCGCCGCAACATCGCGGATTGAACCTGCAGGCAACTCCCCCGCAATCGCCTTTGCTGCCTGTACCCCCAACACCGCCCCGCGGCGGCGTATCCACAGGGCCTGGGTCCAATTACGACGTAGCGCCCACGCCCAATCGTGACCTGGATGCTCCCACCGGCCCTCGCGCCAACGCTGCGCCCGAACTCGCGCCGGGCATCTTCACGCGCAGCGAGCAATACCGGGGCGAAGGCTACTCAGCCGGCTCCTCGGCACAGGCCGAACAGGAACGCCGCGTCCGCCCGGGCGCCGGGTTCAAGCTTCGTTTGCCGCTTCAGCAGCAATAGCCGCGTGCTGCGCGCCCTCACCAGCCTGATCCTGTGCCAGTTCGCCGGCGAGGTCGTCGCCCGCGCTGCAGGGTGGGCCATGCCCGGTCCGGTGCTGGGTTTGGTGCTGCTGCTCGGCATCCTCGCAGCGAGTGGCGGGCCGGACGAGGCGATGCGGTCCACTGCGGCGGGCCTGCTGCGCCACTTGTCGCTGCTGTTCGTGCCGGCCGGGGTTGGGGTCATCACCCAGCTCGACGCGCTCGGCCGGGATTGGCTGGCCATCGCCGTCGCGATCACGGTTTCGACCGCCTTGGGCCTGGGTGTCACGGCCTTGGTGATGCAGCGCCTGATCAGATGATGCCGCTCGGCACGATCTGGGTTTACCTGGAGTCCACGCCGCTGCTTGGATTGACGGCGACGCTGATGGGCTGGCAGCTTGCCGTGGCGCTCAGCCGGGCATTGGGCGACCGGCCGCTTGCCAACCCGGTCCTGATCGCGATTGCCTTGCTGTCGCTGCTTCTGCTGGCGACGCGCACGCCCTACTCCGCCTACTTTCAAGGCGCGCAATACGTGCACTTCCTGCTGGGACCGGCAACGGTCGCGCTTGCGGTGCCCATGCATGCCGCATGGAGCCAGATTCGCCGCAGTGCGCCGGCGCTTGTTCCGGCGATCCTGGCGGGGTCGCTGACATCGGCCGTTAGCGTCATGCTGATCGCCCGTGCCCTTGGCGCGTCGCGCCCGGTCGTGCTGTCGCTCGCGCCGAAATCTGTGACGACCCCCATTGCAATGGGGGTGGCGGAGCAGATCGGCGGCAATCCGTCGCTTGCCGCGGTGTTCGTCATGTTGACGGGACTCATGAGCATCGTGATCGGGCCGCCGCTGTGGCGATTGCTGCGCGTGACCGACTGGCGCGCGCGCGGCCTCGCCGCCGGCACCGCCGGGCACGGGTTGGCGACCGCACGGGTGCTGCTGCTGCACGAAACCGCAGGCGCGTTCGGCGGCTTGGCGATCGGTTTGAACGGCATCATGACCGCCCTGCTGGTGCCGCCCCTGGCGCGTTGGCTGATCGGCTGACGGCGGCGCGGCGTCAGGGCGCAGGCGTGACCGGCACGACGCTCACGCTGTTGTACGGGCTGCCTCCCGTGCTGAGCGCCTGCGTTGACCAGACGAGATAAATCACTACGCGCTTTTGCGGGTCCCACATCCGGCTGACGCGGATTTCCTTGAACAGCCAACTGGCTGAGGCGCCGAACACGACCTCATTTGCCGGCAGCCGGTCGGGGACCGTGACGGGACCGGTGGCACGGCATGCGATGCTGAACCGGCTGGGGTCGGTCGCGAGTCCGACCGTGCCCTTGATCCCGCCCGTCTCGGCGCGCGAGACATAGCAGCTTATCCCGTCCACCCTGGGATCGTCGTACCGGTCCACCACGATGCGGTCGTTGCGGCCGATCACGCGGAACGTGGTGCTGACATCGCCGATGCGGGTCGGGTCGTCGCCGGCTGCGAGCGCGTTGACCGCCGGCAGGGCTGGTGTCGCGAGCAGTCCGGCAAGAACGGCCAGGCGTGTCGGTCGCATGGAAGGTCACTCCGTGAAAACCGCCGACATATGCGGGACGGTGCGGCAGCGCACAAGGCAACGCCTCCCGACATCCTCCCCATCCGTCCTATGGCGGCGCGGCCTCCATAAGGCGATATGATGGCACTGTGGAGGTGCTCGGATGCTAGATCCATTGCTGATGTTCTCCGATAGGCTCGTGGACCGTGTGGCCGGCTCAGGCGGCGGGCTGGCTTGCATCTATCCTGGGATTGGCGCACAGCGCACCGCGACGCTTTGGCGCCCAGGCGTGCTTGTCACCAGCGAACAGGGCTTGCCCCTGGATGACGCCGTTCCCGTCGTGCTGCCCGACGGCTCCCATACCCAGGCCCAGCTCGCCGGGCGTGATCCTGGCACCAACGTTGCCGTGCTGCGGCTTGAGTTTGATGGCCCGCCCCTGCCGGACCCGGCCGAGCCGCACAGCGGCGGCCTCGCGCTGATGTTGGGCGCCGCATCGGACGGCAGCCCGACGGCCCGGCTGGCGCTGGTGTACCGGGTCGGCCCCGCATGGGACAGCCTGGGCGGCGGTCGGATCGACCAGCTCATCAGCCTCGACGCCCGCCTGTCGGGACAGGACGAGGGCGGGCCGGTGCTGGACGCTGCGGGCGGCCTCCTGGGCATGTCAACGCTCGGCCCGCGTCGGCGCGTCCTGGTGATCCCGGCCGCGACCGTCGATCGCGTGCTGACGCCGCTGCTGGCAGATGGCAAGGTGTCGCGGGGTTGGCTGGGCCTGGGGCTGCAGCCGGTGTCGATCCCAGCGGGATGGCAGGCCTCGGCAGGCCTTGAAGCGGGCTTGATGGTGATCAGCCTGGCAACGTCGGGTCCGGCGGAGCAGGCCGGGGTGCTGCCCGGCGACATCCTGCTTGGCGTGGGTGGCGCGGCCGCGCCCCATATGCGGGCCATGGTAAGGGCACTCAACAGCCGTGCTGCCGGAACGGACGTGACGCTGCGCCTGTTGCGGGGCGGCATGCCGATTGAACTCGCAGTGCCTGTCGCCGCCCGGCCCGCCGCATGAAGTCGCCAGCGACCTTCGCACGGCCGGCACCGACGCGCCTGGGATTGCAGGTTGCGGTGGCGGCGCAGTCTCCGGTGCGCCAGGCAGACTTGGCCGCCCGGGTCGCCCTGGCCGGGCATACGCTGGCCGCTGCATCCGAGGCGGATGTCGTGCTGGCCGATGGGGTCGCGGTGACGGCCTCGAACCTGCCGGTGCTCCACCTTGCGCTGGGCGACGACGACGAGGCAAGCGTGCTCCCTCCAGGGCTGACGGCGGCCCAACTGGACGCTGGGCTGCGCGCCGTGGCTGCTGGGCTGCGGGTGAGCCTGCCGGAAGCGGCCACGCCGGGCTTTGCCGAGGCCGCGCCGCCACGCCCGTTGCTGACCCCTCGGGAGCTGGAAATCCTGCATGCGCTCGGCGAAGGCATGACGAACAAGGCCGTCGCGCGGCAGCTTGGCATCAGCGCGCACACGGTGAAGTTCCACTTGGAGGCCGTGTTCGCCAAGCTCGGCGTGGCGAGCCGGGCCGAAGCCGTGGCGAAGGGGCTGCGGCGCGGCTTGCTGATGCTTTAGGGTCTCGCGTCGCCGCATCCTGACTGCAACCCGGCGGCACGCTGCCGCGCTACGTCTGGCACAGCAACGAAAGAGCGAGCGATGTCAGACAACCCCCTCGAAGTCACCCCGGAACGCACGCAGCGCATCGAGGCGCGCGCCCGGCATCTCTGGGAAGCTGCCGGCAGCCCGGCGGGGAGCATGGCCGAGTTCACCGAGCGGGCCGACGAATTGATCCGCATGGAGGACGCGGCCGGCACCGGCCAGTTGCCCAACCCGATGACGCAGCAGGAGCCGGTGCCCGGCGTCCTCGTCGAAGAGGCGAGCATCCAGGAAAACCTCGGTGAGTTCCCGGGCGGCTCCAGCGTGGCGGACCAAGGCGAGTGGCGGGAAACGCCGATGACCCGCGATGAGCTTCGCCATGGCGACGACGAGCCGGGCCGTGGCGATGCGCCCTGAGCGGTTACCCATGCGCTTGGCGCAAGGCTGCCTGAACCAGGGCGTCCAGCGCCGATAAGAAACGCGAGCGGTCCGCCTTCGTCAGTGGCGGCGGGCCGCCGCCGCCGAGGCCGGTCTCACGCAAGTGCCTTGCGATCTCCCGCCCGGCTAGCGCCGAGCCGATGTTGTCCGCCGTCCAGACGTGACCATTGTGCGACAGCGCCCGTGCCCTGCGCGTCAGGCAACGGGACGCGAGCGGGATGTCGGCGGTGATGCATATGTCCATGGGGCCGATGCGCTCGGCAATCCAGTCGTCTGCCTCATCCGGCGCCCCGCCCACGGTGATCATCTCGACATTGGGCAGGCCCGGCGGGCGAATGGGGCGGGAGCCGTTGGACACGACGCGAACAGGCAAGTTCAGGCGGGTGGCGACGCGGAACGCCTCTTCCCGAACCGGGCAGGCGTCCGCGTCGATGAACAGGGTCGTCACGTCCCGTCTAGCCTATAGACGTGCATAACTCTTGCACGGGCGGCCCTGCCGCCGTCAGACCTTCTCGACCTGACTGTATTCAAGCTCGACCGGGGTGGAGCGGCCGAAGATCGACACGCTGACCTTCACGCGGCCTTTCTCCTCGTCCACCTCTTCGACCGTGCCGTTGAAGCTGGTGAACGGGCCGTCGGCGACACGGATCTGCTCGCCGATCTCGAACAGGATGGCGGGGCGCGCACGCTCCACGCCTTCCGCGCTTTGCTTGATGATGCGGTCGGCCTCGGCTTCGGTGATGGGCGACGGGCGCATCTTGGTGCCGAGAAAGCCAGTCACCTTCGGCGTGTCCTTGATCAGGTGCCACGTCTGGTCGGTCAGCTCCATCTTGACGAGCACGTAGCCGGGAAAGAACTTGCGCTCAGCGTTGATCTTCTGGCCGCGCCGGACCTCGACCACGTCCTCGGCGGGAACCAGCACCTCGTCAACCATGTCGGCCAAGCCCTTCTGCGCGGCCTGCTCCTTGACCTGCTGGGCGATCTTTTTCTCAAAGCCGGAATAAACGTGAACGACATACCAACGCTTGGCCATGACTGGTCCCTTAAAACCCCACGCCGAACAGCGCGCGGACGCCGACTCCGATGATCTGGTCGGCGACGAAGAAGAATACGGCCGCCAACCCCGACAGCGCGAACACCAGGCCGGTGGTGATCAGCGTCTCCTTGCGAGAGGGCCATGTCACCTTGCCAATCTCGGCCCGCACTTCGCGCAGGAACTTCACCGGGTCAACCGCCAACGCCATCAGTTCCGAACTTCCTTGAAATGCATGTACAACAGCAGGCGGACGCGCCGGCTGGCAGGGGCGGAGGGTCTCGAACTCTCAACCTCCGGTTTTGGAGACCGGCGCTCTAGCCAATTGAGCTACGCCCCTGCATGGCCGGCAAGCCATCCGGCACGGCGGCCCGGCACGGCCACCCTCGCAAGCTGCGTAGAAAGAGCGCGCGGGGCGTTCTGTCAAGCCTTTACGGCAAGCCAGGCGGCGAGAGCCTACCCTTGACCGGCCGCAAGCACCTATATCTGCCGTCGCATGACCCGGTTCCGATGCCTCCGCCGCTAACCAGTCCCAACCTGCCGGTGCGCCGCCGGTCAGACACGGCCCGTGATCCACGTCGGCGCTGGGCGGTCGTCGGCTCCGTCCTGCTGCATCTGCTGGCGCTTGCCGCGTTGCTGGTCACACGGGCGCCTGAGTCGCCGATGCCGATCGCACCGTCCTACGACTTGGTGTTTGAGAACGGCGGCTCCTCTACGCCGCCCACCGCGCCCGACCAGGCACCCGACACGCCGTCCGAGGCTCCGGCTGCCGACTTGCCGCCCACGCCCGACGCAGAACCGCCGGCGCCGCCGGTGCCGCAAGCCCCGTCAGAGCCAATCCTGGAGCTTCCGGCTCCGCCGCCCGATCTTGCTGAGCCCGAGCCTGAACCACCCACGCCCGATACAGCTCCTGAACCGGCCGAACCGCCGCAACCGGAGCCGATCCCGCAACCTGAAGCCGAGCCTGCGCCTGCACCCAAGCCGGAGCCGCCCGCAGTGCGGCTTGCCGTGCCGGAACCCACGGCGCCATCGGTGTCTCCGCAAACCCTTGCACCCGATTTGCCGCCTTTGGTCCCGCCGGCGCTTCTGCCGCCTGTGCCCACGCCGCATCCTCGGCAGCAGGCGCTGCAACGCCCGGCGCCTGGCGCGTTTCCGGCGCCGATCGACCTCAACTTCGGCCGGGCCGCTTCCCGCGCACCGGCCCCCCGCGCCGCCGGGTCGTCGCGCGCCATCGACTTCTCGCTGGGCGCTCCAAAGCCCGGCCCCAACAAGAGCGAGGCGTTCTTCGATATCCGCGCCGCGAACATCGGCGCCGATTGGGCACAAGGCTTGGCAGTCTATTGGCGCCAGCACCGCTATTACCCGCAGCAAGCCGCGCAGAACGGCGAGGATGGGACGGTTGAGATCCAGATCGTCGTGAACCGCCTGGGCCGGGTCGAGTCGGTCGAGATCCAGCGCCGCTCCGGCTCGCCCTGGCTCGACATGGCCGCCGTCGGCACGTGGCGCAACGCACAGTTGGCACCGTTGCCGGCCGAGAACACCGACCGGACCATCACCATCCCGCTGACCATCAACTACCTGCTAATCCGTTGATCGGCCACGGATTTCGGCTGAAGCGCCGAGGGCCATCATGCGGCCCGGGAACAGGGTCGGCGCCCATGGCCGATGGGCAGGTCAGCCGACCACCCGGGCGTCCGGGTTGCCGGCGTCCATCGCGGCCATGGTGCGCAGCACGAGGTCGCGCGTGCGGTAACGGCCGTCGTGCCGGGCCTGCTCCTGCCGCCTCACGATGGGAAAGCTGTCCAGGACGTGGGCCGCCGCGTCGCGATCGAGGCCATACAGCAGCATGAACACCGCGTCGAGGCGGGCACGGCGGCGCAGCCGGTCCTCCTCGTTCCAGATGAAGGGCTGGCCCGCATAGCCCTGGTCGCGCGCGGTGTAGGTCAAGGCCAGGACGTCCTCGCGCACGATCTCCTCGGCGCTCCGCTGCCCGAAGCGGCGCGCGAAGCCCGCTCGCGGCACCAAGGGAAGCTGTTCGAGGATGAAAAGGTTGAGGCTGCTGGATTGCACCTTGTTTCGCGCCACGTAGTCCAGAACCAAACTGCCAAGATTACCTGCCAAGAGCGGTGCAGAGTTCTTGTAATCTACGATGATGGGCTGACAGGCGGCATGCCATGCTGCCATGGTCTCCGCGGTTTGCCGGTTTGGTCGCGGCCGTTCTGGAAGCGCGGGCAGCAGGAGCGGCAGCTTGTTGCCAAATGCGGCTTTTGGGACCACGCACGATATCACGGTCCTGACATCTGTCGGCCGGGCGATGTCGCGGAACGCCACGGCCCACTCATGGCCCTCCGGCCAGCGCTCGGCAAGCTCGGCCTGCTCGACCCAGTAGCGCGGGCGCGGGTTGAAGGCCGGGTCCTCGTGCTGGCTGGCGCTGGTCAGGCTGCTTGAGAACGGGTTGTGCACGTTGCAGCTGCGGGTCGCCAGCCGGGTGCGGCGCAGCGGCGCGTCCGCCTGGTCGTCTGGGTCCGCCTCGATATCGACCTCCTCGGCCTCATCCTCCATCACCGAGGCGAAACGGTGGTCGAAGAGAGGCGCGGAGCGGCCCACCATCAGCGGCAGGTAGCGCGTGTTGCCCCGCTCGTAGGCCCCGCCGACACCGGATAGGCGCCGTCCGCCTCCAGTTCCTCCGCCGTGCGGAACAGGCCGCTGTCGTTGGTCATATGCAGTTGCGTCGCATAGGCGACCGGATACAGCGCCCGCGGCGGCGCAACCCGGCGGTCCACCAGCACCGGCAGCCGGCCATAGATGCCGAGCACGATCTGCGCGTCCCGCGGCGAGCGGAACACCGGAGCGGTGCCGGTGTTGGGGTTCACCCGCGCGAACTCCTCCGGCGTGATGGCGAAGGCGTCGCGCTCCGCGGCCTCCACGTCCTGTTGGAAGAACGCACATTGGGCCTGCGCGTAGCGGCGGTTGACGCCTCCGTGCACCAGGGCGGAAAACTTGAAGGAACGATGCACCTGCGGGAAAAACGGCGCGTCCTGCCGTTTCCCGTTCTCGAAATCCAGCAGCGTGCCAAGCCGCCCCGTGTTGCTGATGCTGCGGAAGAAATGGGCCGCCCCCTTGTCCGCCGCCACGCTGGAGGGCACCAGCAGGCCCACGATCCCGTCGGGCTGCACAAGCTGCCCGGCGCGCTCGACAAACAGGGCGTAAAGGTTCACGTCGCCCTTCGCGAACAAGGGATACAGCGCGTACGGGCCGACCAAGGTGCCGTCCTTCTTCTGGTATGGCAGGAACGCCGCGACCTCCGCCGCCCGCTTGGCGCGGGCCGCGGCACGGTCGTAGTCGGCCGCCAGCGGGTCGCCGTCCCGCCGCAGCTCGGTGATGCGGGCCTTGCGGTCGGCGGCGCGGGTGATGGACGCGACATCCTCGCGGCGGGCAGCCCACCACTCCACCTCCTGCATCTTGATCCTGTCCCAGGGCGGATTGCCGATCACGGCATCGAAGCCGCCTGTCGGCGCCGCGGCCTCCCATCCCTGCCAGACTCCCGGGAAGGCCGCTTCCCAATGCAGGAACCGGCCCTCCGCGATGGCCGCGCGCGCCCGGACCACGAAGGTGGCGGCGGCGTCGAAGGCCTCCCGCGCGGTGATGGCCGGGCGGAGGGAAGTGCCCCGGCGCACATGGGCGGCATCGGCGCCGGGGACGCGCATCGTCCCACCATTCGCAATGTCAACCGGGTCGCCATAGGCGCCGCCGAAGAAGAGCTGCCGCCCGATCCTCTCGTGGTCGCCATCCGGAGGCAACCACCGCGAGGCATGGTACAGGCTGAGGAACGTGCGAAGCGGCGCCGTCGCGGCCTCGACCTTCTCGAATGCGTCCCGGCTTGCGTGCACCTCGGCGATATCCGCGTCGGCGCGCGACTCGATGTCCGCCATGCCCATCGCCGCTGCCTGCGCGGAGACCACGGCCTGCGAGATCGCCAGGCCGTACTCGCCCTGCAGCCGTGCCACGGCCTTGCCGACGAACTCCCCGAACAGGCTGTCGCCGCAGCGGAGGTGGTGGTCGAGGAAGGAGAGCGGCGCGCCGACGGTGAAGGAATGCAGCCACAGCGAAAGCTTCGACAGCTCAACCGCCATCGGGTTCACGTCCACGCCGAAGACGCAGCGCTTCAGCACCATGCGGCGCACGATGTGGCGGTCGTCCAGCCCGCTCTGCTGAAGCGTCCAGCCATGAGGCTGGCATTGGCGAGGATCTGGCCGCGGATCGCCACGATCCGCCCGGCGACGGGCGAGCGGTAGGCGCCGCCCGGCACCGTCGCGTTCGCGTCGGCCATGGAGCGGAGGATCGCGTCCGTCAGGTGGTCGATCAGCGAGACCAGGAAGTGGCCGGACCCCATCGCCGGGTCGCAGATGCGCAGGCCGAGGATCGCCTCGGCGGGGTCGAGCGCCTCCAGCTCCGGCAGCATGGCTGGCGTAACGCCGCCGGCAGGCGCCGCCCCGGCCGCGAGCGCCGCGAAGGCGTCCCGGCGTTCGGCCAGCAGCGGCTCCACGGCCTGGCGCAGGATGACGCCGACCAGCTCCTCGCGCGTGTAGAAGGAGCCGGTCGCCTTGCGGGCATAAGGCGAGGGCCGCAACGCCACCCCGGCCGGGCCGGCCTCCACGACGTCATGCTCCAGCAGCTTCTCGTAGATGCTGCCGAGGTGCTGCACCGAAAGGTCGCGGTAGTTGATCCAACGCCGCCCGACCCCCGGTTGCAGCTCGCGCGACATCGCATCGACGACGGGCATCAGCTCCGCGTCCGGCAGCCGCACGCGGGACAGGATGTCGCCGGCGCCGTCGCGGAACAGGCTGCCGTTGTAGGCCGGCAAGCCAAGGACGGGATCGCCGGACGCCACGGCCTGCATCAGGTCGGCAAGGTATGACCACCGCTGGGTCGCGCGCGCGGCGAGGGCGATGCCGTGGTCCAGAGTCTCGGCCGCTGCTTCACGGAGGCTGCGCAAGCTGTAGTTGGCGTATCCGGGGTGGCGCACCGGCAGCAGATCGCGGTCCTCGGCGTAGAACAGGAACAACAGGCGGTACAGCAGGCGTATGGCGCCCTCGCGGGCCTCGGCCCGCCACGCGGCGCTCGCGACATCGGCGTTGGGATCATGGCTGGCGAATGCCCGGACCAGCCTGGGGAAGACGCCGTCGAACACGTTGGCGGAAAGCTCCTCGGTGACGCGCGCCGCGTAGGTGCGGCCTTCCGTCATCGCCGTGTCAAGGAAGGCGCCGCCGGGACCCGTGGCTTCGAGCGCTTCGCGCCGGAACAGGAGGAGGAAGACGCGGAACCAATGGTCCTCGGGCGTGCCGTCAGGAATCGGCGGCGGGGCAAGCGGCGGCGGGTCCAGCAGGTCGGCCAGGTTCACGCCGACGAAGCTTTCCGACTTGGACCGGGCACGGCCGAAGTACAGCCGCCAGGTGCCGCCGTTCGTCAGCAGGCCCCAGCGCAGCGCGCCGTCCGACTGCGCCTCGGCCCGGGACATGTAGCGCAGGATCTGAGAGGCGGGCGCCTCCCTCCCAGCCGATGCGCGGTCCAGGACCGTATGGCGGGCCTCGTTCTCGACGATGACTGTCCCATGGACAAAACGGTCTATCGGCCGCAGCGGCCGCGCCAGGTCCTTGGCGGCTGGACTCAGGAAAAGCAGCGCGTCCGCCACGTCCCGACGGCGGCGGTCGGCTATGGGCTGCACCAGCCACTCCCAGCCTAGCTCCCGCAGGGCCAGGAAAATGAACTCATCTTCCGTCTCCGCCTCGCTGGGTGAGGGCATTCCGGCGAACTGCCGCCATTGCTGCGCAAGCTTGTTGAACTTGCCCGTGACGGCCGCTGCATCCAAGGCCTGGTACTCCTCGGTTCGGCAGATTCCCTCGCGCAGGAAATACTGTGTGAAAAGTCCGCCCCCGAACATGCGGCCCCTCCTTTTCGTTGTGATACTGCAAGATAGCACGACAGTTCACAGCCAGCGCCAGAGGCGGCTTGCATCGCTCAAGCGCCTGCGTTCCGTCCTGAACTGCGAGCGACGCCGGCTGCCTCACATTTCCGTGGCCGATTGGCCCGTTGCAGGCGTTGACGTCGTTTGGTAATCTTACGACGTGCGGATGTAGCTCAGCTGGTAGAGCGTCAGATTTCCAATCTGAATGTCGCGAGTTCGAACCTCGTCGTCCGCTCCAGCCTTTAGATGCCCATCACGCGCGGTCCGTAGCCGGGTTCACCGCGGCATGGGCCGGCGTGAAACGGCCCGCTCGCGGCGAAGTTTGTCCCACCTCGGCCCATGCCTAGCCCAGGAGCTCAGGCCGCTGCCCGCACGGCCACCGCGTCCAGCGCCTGACCAAGATCGGCCAGGATATCGTCGATGTGCTCGATGCCGATGGACAGCCGCACGTAGCCTGGGCTGACTCCCGCCGCCATCTGCTCCTCCGCCTCCAGCTGCGAATGCGTCGTGCTGGCCGGGTGGATGGCGAGTGTTCGCGCGTCGCCGATGTTGGCGACGTGCAGCACCATCTCCAGCCGGTCGATGAACGCCCGGCCTGCATCCGCGCCGCCGGCGAGTTCCAGCCCCACCAGACCGCCATGGCCGCCGCGCATATAGCGCGCCGCCCGCTCGGCCGCGGCGCCGGTCTGCTGAGAAGGGTGGATGACCTGCGCCACCTCCGGCCGGCCCAGAAGGAAATCCACGACGGCCTGCGCATTGCTGCAATGCCGCTCCATGCGCAGCGCCACCGTCTCGATCCCCTGCAGCACCAGGAAGGCGTTGAACGGGCTGAGCGCCGGGCCTAGGTCGCGCAGCAGCGTCACCCGCGCCTTCAACACGTAGGCGATAGGGCCGAGCGGCCTCGCCGCCTCCACCCAGACCGCGCCGTGGTAGCTGGCGTCGGGCCGGTGCAGCGCCGGCTGGCGGTCGGGGTACGCCGCCCAGTCGAAGTTGCCGCCATCGACGATCAGCCCGGCAATCGACGTGCCGTGCCCGCCCAGGTACTTGGTCGCGGAGTAGATGACGACCGCCGCCCCATGGTCGAACGGGCGCACCAGCAGCGGCGCCGCCGTGTTGTCCATGATCAGCG
>CAXSHI010000101.1:0-15036 GCA_964236755.1 uncultured Acetobacteraceae bacterium | reverse complement strand
TGAACCGCATGGGCGCCAACATCAACGTGCACGGCGCCAGCGCCATCGTGCGCGGCGTGCGCCGCCTGTCGGGCGCGCCGGTGATGGCGACGGATTTGCGGGCGTCGGTTTCGCTGGTGCTGGCGGGCCTGGCGGCGCGGGGCGACACGGTGGTGAACCGGGTGTATCACCTCGACCGCGGCTACGAGGCGCTGGAGCAGAAACTCGCGGGGTGCGGCGCGGACATAGAGCGCATCCCCGGCTGAGGGTTCCGGCCGCCGCCGCCGGGTGCTAGAGGGCGATGGCGCCACCGTCCGCGCTGCCCGTCCGCCACGGCCAGGAGTCCGCATGACCGCCCCCTTCCCGGCCGCGTCCCTCGCGCCGGACGTTCAGCTCCCCATCATCCTAGCGCTGCCCAAGGGCCGCATCCTCGGGGAGTGCGCGCCGTTGCTGGAGCGTGCCGGGGTGCGCCCGGCCGCGGACTACGCCGATGAGGACAGCCGGCGCCTGCGCTTCCCGACCGACGACCCGGCGCTCGACATCGTGCGGGTCCGCCCGTTCGACGTCGCGACCTTCGTGGCCTTCGGCGCCGCGCACATCGGCATCTGCGGCGCCGACGTGCTGATGGAGTTCGACTATCCCGAAATCTATGCGCCGCTCGACCTCGGCATCGGCCAATGCCGGGTCAGCGTGGCGGAGCCGGTGGCGAGCGTCGGCGCCGATGACCCCGCCACCTGGTCCCGCGTCCGGGTGGCGACGAAGTACCCGAACATCGCCCGGCGCCACTATGCGGCGCTTGGAGTGCAGGCGGAAATCGTGCACCTGAACGGCGCCATGGAGCTGGCGCCGGGCCTTGGCCTGTCCCGCCTGATCGTGGACCTCGTGCAGACCGGCAGCACGCTGCGGGCCAACGGGTTGCAAGAGACAGAGGTGATCGCGCACGTGACCAGCCGCTTGATCGTGAACCGCACCGCGCTGAAGACGCAGCCCGAGGCCGTCGGCGCCTGGATCGCCCGCTTCCGTGCGGCCCTGCTTGCGTCGGGCGCGGCATGAGGCGGCTCTCGACCGTGGACGCCGGGTTCGCGGAGGCGTTCCGCAGCCTGTTGCTGGACCGGGACACGGCCGCGGAGGTCGATGGCGCGGTGGCGGGGATCATCGCGGCCGTGCGCGCCCGCGGCGACGCGGCGCTGTGCGAGTACACCGCGGCCTTTGACCGGCAAACGCTGACGCCCAAAACCTTGCGCATTCCGGCGGACGAGATCGCCGCGGCATCGGCAGGCATTCCCCCGGACCTCGCAGCCGCGCTCGACCTCGCGGCGCAGCGGATCGAGGCGTTCCACCGCGCCCAGATGCCGTCCGACCTGCGGATGCAGGACGCGGCCGGGCTGACGCTTGGCATGCGCTGGTCGGCGCTCGATGCGGTGGGGCTGTATGTGCCGGGCGGCAAGGCGGCCTATCCGTCGTCGGTGCTGATGAACGCCTTACCCGCCCGGGTCGCCGGCGTGGGCCGCATCGCCATGTGCGTGCCCTGCCCCGGCGGCGTGCTCAACCCCTTGGTGCTGGCGGCGGCGAAGCGCGCCGGCGTCACCGAGATCTACCGTGTCGGCGGCGCGCAGGCCGTGGCCGCGCTGGCTTACGGAACGGCCAGCATCGCCGCCGTGGACCGCATCGTCGGACCCGGCAACGCCTATGTCGCGGAGGCCAAGCGCCAGGTGTTCGGCCGCGTCGGCATCGACAGCATCGCCGGGCCGTCCGAGGTCGTCGTGCTCGCGGACGCCGACAACGATCCGCGCCATGTCGCCCTGGACCTGCTGGCGCAGGCCGAGCATGACGAGGCCGCGCAGAGCATCCTCATCACCACGGACGCCGGTTTCGCCGACGCCGTCGCCCGGGCCGTCGAGGCGGAGCTGCCGACCCTGCCGCGCCACGCCATCGCCGGCGCAAGCTGGCGGGACCACGGCGCCGCCATCGTGGTGCGCGACTGGCAGGAGGCGGCGGCGCTGACCAACGACCTCGCGCCCGAGCACCTGCAGATCATGGTGGCCGACCCGCCCGCGCTGTTCGCACAGATCCGCCATGCCGGGGCGGCGTTCCTGGGCCGCGACTGCCCGGAGGCCGTGGGCGACTACGTGGCCGGCCCCAACCACGTCCTGCCGACGGGCCGGACCGCGCGCTTTGCCTCGGGCTTGTCGGTGTTCGACTTCCTGAAACGCACCACATGGGTTTCGGCGGATCGCGCCGCGCTGGGCGAGGTCGGCCCGGCGGCGGTGGCGCTGGCGGAGGCCGAAGGGTTGCAGGCGCATGCCCGCAGCATTGCGTTGCGCCTCGGCCAAAGCGCGACGCCTTGACCGGCGGGCCGGGCGTGAGCACATTCCGGCTCGAAATCAAATTCAAGTCTCGTTTTTGTGAGTTCAAGGAAACTGATGTCCAAAGAAGACATGATCGAATTCAGCGGCACGGTGCTGGAATTGCTTCCCAACGCCATGTTCCGCGTGAAGCTCGACAACGAGCACAGCATCTTGGCGCACACGTCGGGCAAGATGCGCAAGAACCGCATTCGCGTGCTGGCGGGCGACCGGGTGAACGTCGAGATGACGCCCTACGACCTGTCCAAGGGCCGGATCACATTCCGCTTCAAGTAGGCCGCCCCCGACCGGCGGCCCGCCGCTGACCGAGCCGGCGATGGCGCGGCCGGAGTCCGCGCTGCTTGTTCTGGCTTCCGCCAGCCCCCGCCGGCTTGCGCTCCTGGCGCAGATCGGCATCACCCCAGACCGCATCGCGGCGCCGGACATCGACGAGACGCCGCGCCGGGACGAGGCGCCGCGCCGCTATGCCACGCGCATGGCGCTCGAAAAGGCGGCACGGATGACAGAGTCCGGCGCCTTCGTCTTGGCGGCCGACACCGTCGTGGCGCTCGGCAGCCGCATCATGCCGAAGGCGGCGGATCCTGAAGACGTGCGCGCCTGCATGGCCCTGCTGTCCGGCCGGCGGCACCACGTGCTGACAGCGTTGGTGCTCGTCGGGCCAGACGGGCGGGTCGGCCAGCGCCTGTCCGACAGCGTCGTCGCGTTCTCCCGCCTGGCGCCCACGCAACTCGATGCCTACGCGGCGTGCGGCGAGGGCGTGGGCAAGGCCGGCGGCTACGCCATTCAGGGCCGCGCGGCGGGGTTTGCCCGCTTCCTGTCCGGCAGCTACAGCGGCGTGGTCGGCCTGCCGTTGTTCGAGGTCGCCCAACTGCTGCGCGGGCGCGGTTATCCCGTGCCGTGAGCGCGCGCATCCTGGTCACGTGCAGCCCGGGCGAGCTGCGGGTGTCGGCGGTGGAGGACGGCGGGTTGATCGACTACGCGCTGTGGCGGCCGGGCCGCCCGGACGGGGTGGGCGACCTTTACCGCGGCCGTGTCACGGCCTGCGTCCCCGCCATGGCCGGCGCGTTCGTGGCATTGCCGGACGCCGAGGGCTTCCTGCCGGACAGCGAGGGCACGGACGCGGTGTCGGACGGCCTGGCGGTGGCCGTGCGGATCACCCGGTCGGCCCAGGGCGGCAAAGGCCCGCGCCTGACCGCCCGCGTCGCCGACGCCGACCGTGCGTTGGCCGGCGCCGGACCGCCGGCATTGCTGGCCCGCGGACCCGGCGCAGTGGAGCGGCTGGCCGCCCTGCACCCTTTGGCGCCCATACGGGTCGATGATCCCGGCGTGGCCGCGACGCTCCGGCCGATACTGGGCGACCGCATCACCGTTGGGGCGGTGCTGGATGACGCTCTGGCCGGCTGGATCGACGCGCTGGCCGACCCTGGCGTCGATCTGCCCGGCGGCATGCGCGCCAGCGTCCATCCCACGCCGGCCCTGGTCGCCATCGACGTGGACGCCGGCCGCGCCAGCGCCGACCGGCGGCCGAAGCACGCCGCGCAGATGGCCGCCAACCGCGCCATGCTGCCCGCCCTGGCCCAGCAGATCCGGCTGCGCAACCTGTCGGGCGCCATCATGGTCGATGTGGCTGGGCTGGGGATACGCCAGCGGGCCGCGCTGGCGCCGGACTTCGTGGCGGCATTGGCTGGTGATCCGCTCCGGCCGCGCTTCCTCGGCTTTTCGGCACTGGGCCTTGCGGAGATCATGCGCCCGCGCGCAAGCCCACCGCTTCACGAGTTGCTGGCCGGCCCGCATGCTGCGGGCTTGTCGGCGCTGCGCTCCATTATGCAAGCCGCTGCCGCCGAGCCGGCGGCGGCGTTTCGGTTGCGCGCCGCCCCGGATGTCGCGGCGGCCTTGGCCCAGGACCCGGCGGCCCTGCCCGACCTTGCACGGCGCACCGGGCGTCCCTTGATCATAGCGTCCGACCCGTCCCTGCCGCCGGGCCGCACCGCGATTGAAAGGACCGTCCGTGCCTGACGCATCGTCGCCGAAGCCAGCCGCGCCGCCCTGCCCGATCTGCCGCAAGCCCGTCCCGGCCGAGGACGCCGCGGCGGCCCGGTTTCGCCCATTCTGCTCGGCCCGCTGCGCGGACGTGGACCTGGGCCGCTGGTTCGGCGGCGCCTACACGATCCCCGGTCCGCCGCCAGAACTGGACGAGGATCCGCCGGACAGCAGCGCCGGGCACGCCGACGCGCGATATCGTGTCTGAGCGGCCAGCCGGGCTTGATCCGCAGGATCGACTGGGGTAGCAAGCTGCTCCGTCGGAAGCGCGTATGTCCGGCCGAGGCCCAGGTAGCTCAGTTGGTAGAGCATGCGACTGAAAATCGCAGTGTCGGTGGTTCGACTCCGCCCCTGGGCACCATTCTTCCAACGTAAACAATGTATTGACGATAGGCTCGCTCTTTCGGCCCGGCGAAGCTACGTTAGCACAAAGCTAGCACAGCATCGTGCAAACCTCATTGTATCAATGGGTTGCAGCTTGCGCGTACACTGGACTAGCACAGTTCTAACGCAGCGAGACCAGTGGTCCTGCCGAGGAGTGCGATGCCCAGCAGGACGACAGAAACGCCGTATGCGCTATTTCAGCGTGCCGGCAGCGCCCGGTGGTGGACACGTTTCAGCATCACCGGCGAAGGCCAAATCCGAAAACCGCTGGGCACCACTGATCGCGCGGAAGCTGAACGTCTTGCCAACGAGGTTTATTCCGAAGCGCGCTATCCCGCAAAGCAAGGCCTCCGCAGCCAGGCCAAAAGCTTCTGGCAAGTTGCCGAGGAGTTTACCGATCATATCCAGCGCGAAGCGCAACGTGGCGAGCGCCACCAGTTCCAGGCAGACCAGTTCAAACGCATCATCAAAGGATATTTCAGCGACCATTCGCCGACCGGCCGATTGATCATCTGCGGGATGCCGATAGAAGGCGGTTTTGGGAGTGGCGCCGGGACTACTGGCCGACCAGGCCGGGTAAGGACATCCACTTTCTTACATACCAGCGTGCCGGCAGTCTCATCCGCAAGCCAATCACTGCGTCGATGCGTAAGCCGCCTTCCCCCAGCGCCCCGCAGAGCGAAGCCGTGGTGCTGCGGACGCTGCTGAAGCAGGCCGCCAAATGGGGCTACATCAAGCAAGCCTGCCCGAGGTCGAAGTGCCGCAGGTTCCAGCGAACGCTCGCCCCAGCTTTGAAGCATCAGAGTTTAACCACCTGGATCAGTTGAGCCTTTCGCGCATTGCGGACCTCAAGTGCAACGAGCACGTCCGGCGCGACCGCACCATCCTACACTGCTACACCATGATCGCGGCGTTCAGCGGTATGCGCACGACCGAAATCAAGAACCTGAATTGGGGTGACGTACTCGGGTATCGGCAGCTCCAGGATAGGCCGACCGGCGAGCGTGGACATCGCATTTCGCGTTCGTGGCAAGGGCAAGCACCGGACCTTCGTGGCATTGGAAGCTGTTTTGCCGTGGCTGGACCTGCTGTGGATGTTTGGGCCAAGGCAATGGGCGTTGATCCAGGAAATGCGAATCCGGTGTTCGCGACGCCCAACGGAAAACGGCTTGGGTCGGTGAAAAAGAGCTTGCAGGAGTTGCTGCGGACCGCTGGCCTATTGGCCGACCACTGAGGTATGCGCGGGACCAGCTACTCGTTCCGCCATTTCTACATCAGCCAACAGGTTATCGCCGGGGTGGGCATCTACACCTTGGCGCGGAACACCGGCACCAGCAGCGATATGATTGAACAGTTCTATGCGGATGCGAGACTGGAGCATATCACCAAGGAGCTGCGGCCGGAATGGCAAACAGGCAAGCTGGTGCCTAACTGCGGTCCTATGCCAAACGGGCTTTGTCAATAAGCAAAATCCATCCTCAGCAGGCTTCTGCTTATAAGGCAGGGCAGATCAAAGGGCGCGTCCATTAGGCTCTTCGTTCATCCGATAGATTGCTGGTTTGCTTTGGCAGCAATCCGGAGCTTGGAGCTTGAAATTTGTAGTGAACGTCGTGCTGGGTATGCGGGGAGCGTCACAACACTCCCATTTTCCGCCGGTATCGCGCATCGGGAACAGGGCCTGGGTGCTGTATGAGCGTCTCCACCAGCAACAGGTCAGCACAGGCCCTAATGTGTCGAAAACTGCATGTAGAACAAAATATGAGACAAAAGGTCTTTACCTATATACCTTTTGGTCGATAATGCGTGCGGGATATCAACGAGGTGGATCGCAAGACCGATAACATACGCTTAAGCCACCGGCACGAGGTGCCAACACAATTCATCATCTACACCTATTGCGTTTATTGCAGAGTAGCATAAACAAAGGAAAACGATTTATATGACACAGGTTTATAAGTGGGCATCGGCTTCGAATGGAAGTTGGACAGATCCCTATAGGTGGAACCCAAGTGCAATCCCTAACGTTTACATTAGTTCAAACCCTGACGTAAACAACGAAGCGCTTTTTGCTACAGGATCAAATTCAGCTTATATAGTTATAAGCAACAACTTTATCGCTAAAGTAGGGATTTTAGACGTTGAACACGACACTATTGATTTTAGCTAGTTTAATCTGCAATATAACCACTTAGGCAATACTTACGCTGGTTTGCAGGTTTATATTGATAACCGTGCCAATGTCACTGTCAACAATCACAGCTATTGGAATGGTCAAACAGCCTCAAATGATCATTCATATCTTACAGTGTCGGGTGGCTCGACACTGAATTTGGATGCATCGATGAGTGGCTTTGTTGTTCGGCTTACCGATGGTAGTTCGCTAAACATTGTTGGTGGGCACAGCCCAACGCTTGCTTATGCTACGGCTCGTGGGGCTCCGGTCGAGAATGAATCGTCAATTGACAAGACGAGCCTGCTCACCATTGGTACTAGAGCTATCGCGTCGGGTTCGTGGCTGAACGACAAGGGTACCATCATTATTCAAGATGGAGGCGTCCTCAACAACAATGCTGCTGGCAGCACCTACAGCACTGTTGAAGCCGGCGGCAAGATTATTGGAGTGAATGGCGGAATGCTTGCAGGATCTGTTGTTAATGCAGGTGTCATTGAGGCAGCAGCGGGCAACTTCCACGTGACTGCGAGTGTTACCAGCAGCACAATCGCTGGCGTAGCTGCTGGTTCGTTCTTGATTGACAGCCACGCGGTGTTGGATTTGGGAAACAACACCAATCAGGGGATGACGTTCCTCAGCAACGCAGAGCTAGATATCGAAAAGGGCTTTATGACACACGGCTTGCTTAGGGGTTTCACTACCGGCGACAAGATCGATTTCCTGGGTCAAACAGCTCTCCCGGGGCAAACAGTTCCAGCGATTAACGTTCACGCGGGACTTAACAACATCAGCATCATTGACTTCACGAACGGCAGGCAAGTAGTCCAGGAAGTGACGTTACAGGGCAGCTACTCCTCCAGCAACTTGTATGCGCAGGCTGATGGACACGGGGGCACGATTATCGGCTTCGGACAAGCGCCGGGTTCAATCCGTATCAGCTAGTCTCTACAGGTCAAGAGCTTCGGGGAGGAAGCTCTTGCCTTTCTATAAACTCACGTGGCGCTGTGTCTCCTGGATAAATATTGCGGTATTCCGAGGAGGCCATAATGCGATTGACCCTGCCCTCTGGGCACCATGTTCCCCAGCCTGGACAAAACGTGGTCCGCTCGGTTTGAAGCGGCATCACGCTTGAAACCATGACCTCGATTCGTGGAAAGACTTGCTGGCGCCGGACGCTTCCCGTGCTGACAAAGGCCGTCGACGTTAGCCCGTCGGCAGCTTCAGCGCGGCATCGGTGCCGACCAGAAGCTCGGCCACGCGCAGCCGTTCCATGCGGGTGAGCGTGCTGCTGGCCGACGCGCACGCGCCCGCCGCAGTCCGGCCCAGCAGCTTGTCATAGGGTGCGGCGGCGCCAAACCGGCGACCTGCCGTGGCCAGCCGCCGCAGCCCGCGGGCGTCACTTTCAAGCGCGGCCACCGCCGCATCGTCCAACTCGGCGCCGGCTGCGGCCAGCTTGGGCAGGAAGTCCTGGTCCAGCGCCTGGAGCAGGCGGCTTTGGCAGGCCTCGTTCGCCTGGTCCCTGATCCGCTGCGCATCGGCCCGCAGCCCCGGTCGGGCGCCGGGCGTCTCAATCGCGTCGAGCAGCGCCGCAATATGCCCGGCCTGGAACGACGCGGCGGCAAGCCCGACAGAGGGGAGCACGGTCGCCAAAACGTTTTGTGCCCGGTCCAGGGTCTGCTTCACCGCCGGGTCAATTGGCACGCCCGGCATCGCCAGCGCAGCGAGCAGCGCGGGAGCGGCGGTCATGCCGTCCGCCAGCAAGATGGCGAGGACGATGCCAAATCCGGCTGGATACGCCGCCTGCGTCGCATGCAGGATGTCGTTGATGGCGGGCGTGGGATCGGAAGCGCCAGTGTCGCGCGTCCGTTGGATCAAAGGAACGGCCTGGTGCAGCACCGCCGCGATGTTGGTCCGGATTTCGGGATAGCAGCTCTCAGGAAGCCCGGTGACGACGCCCCAATTCGCCGGGATCGGCAGACGCGCCAGCACGTTCACGGCTAAGGGCCAGAGGGAGGCGCCAACTTGGTTCGCGACCGCGTGCTCCTTCCCGTCGCGCCCGGCGATGCTGGCCTGGAGCGACACCGCGACCGGGCCGAGCTGCTGGATCACCGCGTCGCCGATGATGCCGAGCGCCGTCCGCGGCACGGCGGGGACGCCGGGCCTCCATCGCGCGCCAGGAGCGATCACCGGGTCGAGTGGGCGGAACAGCAGGCGGGTGATCGACAGCGGCCGCATCGGCTCGATGACCGCCAAACGCGCGCGCAGCGGGGCGATAAGCGCGTCGGCCGCGCCGCGCACCGGCATCGCGTCCACCAGGGCCACGACCTGGGCAAGCTGCTCGTCCGCCGCGCCGCGCAGCTTGCGCTGCACGTCGGCCACCGGGCGGACCGCAGGCGCTGAATGGAACATCCTAAGCCGCCATCGCGCGGAACTGCTCGTTCCGGGCGACCAGGTCGAGCACGCTCAGCCCGGAGCGCCAGTCTCGGTGCAGGCCCGCCATGGGGCGGATGGCCTGGTTCGCCTCGGCATCAATCGAAATGCCAACCCAATCGCCGGCTTCTTTCGGCAGCACGACCAGCATTTGGCTGATCTCAACCAGGGCCGCCCGCCGGGCGGCGACGCCGGACGCCGCGCGCCAGAGCAGGCATGGCAAGCTCCAGCCGTCGAGCACCCAAGCGGGGCGGCTGAACACGGCGGCAACGTCGTCGCCCCGGACGCGCCATTCCGCCAGCAAGCCCTCGACATCGGCCGCCCGGTCCTGCGCCGCGCCCAGGACCTGCTCGCCGCAGCGGATCGCGAGGTCCGCCATGCCGCACGCCATCGACGCGGACCCGGCATCGTCGGCACCCATGTTCGACCAAGCCGCAAGCTCCGCCCGCAACGCCTTGAGCTGCCCCAGGCGGACCGGGATGTCGGCCCGTGCGGCATGCAGGCCGACGCCGATCTCATCCACGATGCCCGCCAGGGCCGCAGCCTCCGTGGCACTGGCCTGCACCGTGGTTTGCGCGGCCAGGGCATAAAGCAGGTAATGGGTGGTCGCCTGCCGCGACTCGGCCTCAGCTTGGATGGCCTTGACGGCCGCCGCATGCGCAGCGCGGCCCGCCGCACCCGCGGCCGCGACCTGCCGGGCAGCGGCACGTATGACGCCCGGGGTGATCGACCCGGCTTTCGAGGCAGCGATGGCGTCGTGCAGCATGCCGTCATGCAGAGTGGGGTTGCACATGTCGCGCAGTCCGGACCACGGCACGACATAGATGCCGCGTCCGCTGGAAGGATTGGGCACCAGCAGCACCAGCCCATGCCGCGCATCGAGCCGCACCCGTGCGCCGGCCAGCGCCGGGGTGGTGAACGGCACGCTGACCCCCCGTTCCTGGAAGGTGGCAGATTGGTGCGACGGTATGGGAGCCGAGATGTCCATGCGATGCGGTCCTGAGAGCTGGGACCAAGTTTAGCCTGGACCGGTAAACGCCGGGTAAATGGGCGCGGACGGGGCGTCGTCGAAGCTGGGGCGGCCCGTCAGATGCCGCCAATGGTGCCACAGCAGCCGGGCCGCCAAGGCGCGGTTCGGACGCCAGACGTCCGCCAGCAGGCGCAGCGCCCTGGGGTCCGGCCGACGCGCCAGGCCCAGGATGTCGGCCGCAGCGCCCGCCAGCGCGACGTCCCCGGCCGGGAACACGTCTTGCCGCTGCAGCGCGAACAGCAAATAGACCTCTGCCGTCCAAGGACCCAGGCCGCGGACCGCGGTGATCGCCGCGATGGCGCCGTGGTCCGGGAGCAGTGCCAGCGCCTCGGCCGAAAGCTGACCGCTGGCAAAGGCCTGGGCGAGCGCGCGCGCATGCGCCACCTTGGGCCGGGACAATCCGACGCCGCGCAGCACGGCCTCGTCCGCCGCCAACAGCCCGTCTGGCTGCAGCAGGCGCGGGTGCGCCGCGAGCCGGCGCCAGATCGCCAGCGCCGCCTGGTTGCTGATCTGCTGCCCGACCACGATCTGCAGCAGCCCGGCGAACCCGCCGCCGCGGACGCGCCAAGGCAGCGGACCCGCCGCGATCTCGATGCGGGCAAGCCGCGGGTCACGGGCCACCAGCGCGTCCAACGCGGCACGCGCCGCGGCGGGCGGATGCGGGGCGGTCAGCCGGACCCCGGGCCGGCGCGCATCAGCGTGTCCGCGCGGCGCGCCCCATGGTCAGCGGGTCTGGCAACGCACGAGCGGGTTGGGAAAGTCGGCGCAGCCGGGAAAGGCGATCTCGTTCTCCCCCCGGCGCTGCACGTGCAGCTCGTCCGGCGAGTTGCAGCCGAAGCCGTTTGCGTGCCCGGCGCCGCTGTCCAGCAAGCCGGACCCGCCACCTGGTGCTGCGGCGAAACGGAACTCGGCCCCCTGCGACGAGTTGCGCGCCGTCTCGATCTCGCGCTGCGTTAAGGCCTGCTCGGTCAGGGAGGCGCGGAGCACCAGGTCGCGGGTAAAGATCACCACCGGCTGCGACAGGCAGGCCTGGTTCGACAACCCGCTCGGCACCGGGAAGATGCCGCCGGTCCAGGTGCCGAACAGCCAGGCGTGCGGCGGCAGGCTGGGGTCCTGGGCCGCGGCGGAAGCGCCGCCGGGCAGCGCCGCCAGGGCAAGAAACAGCGCGGCGGCAAGTTGAGCGGAGCGGAGCATCATCGAGGGTCCCGTCTTGAAAGGTCCACAAATCCTAACGGCGTGATGGGCGCCAAGGAAGCCATGAGATTTGCGGCGGGCTGCGCGGCATGGCATGGCACCGCCCACCGTATGGGGAACCGCCATGCTCCGCCGCTTCTACGACCGCGTGCTCGCCCTGTCCGCCGACCGGCGCGCGCCGGTTTGGTTGGCGCTGATCAGCTTTGCCGAGAGCAGCTTCTTCCCGGTGCCGCCCGACGCGCTGCTCCTCCCCATGGCGCTGGCCCGGCCGGAGCGGGCGTGGCGTTTCGCGCTGATCTGCACGGTGGCGAGCGTGGCCGGCGGGGCGCTCGGCTACCTGATCGGCTACGCGCTGTATGACCAGGTGGCGGGGCCGCTGATCCGCTTCTACCATTACGAAGCCGCGGCCCAGGCCTTCGTGGACAAGTTCAACCAGTACGGGCTTTGGGTCATCCTGATCAAGGGCCTGACGCCGATCCCCTACAAGATCGTCACCATCACCTCCGGCCTCGCGCACTTCAACTTCGGCGTGTTCATGGCCGCCAGCGCGCTGACCCGCGGGGCGCGGTTCTTCCTGGTCGCCGCGCTGATCCGGCAGTTTGGCGAGCCTGTCCGCGCCTTCATCGAGCGCCGGCTGACCTTGGTGACGAGCCTGACCGCAGCGGGGATCGTGGGCGGCGTCGTGCTGCTGAAATTCATCTGACCAGCACGGCGCGGATTTCATCCAGGATCGCCGGGTCGTCAATGGTGGGCGGGGCCGGGGCGTCGTCCCCATCGGCCAGCTTGCGGATGCTGCCCCGCAGGATCTTGCCGGACCGGGTCTTGGGCAGGCGCTGCACGACGCGGGCGTCCTTGAACGCGGCGACCGGCCCGATGCGCTCGCGGACCAGCGCCACCAGCTCTTGGGC
Source organism: uncultured Acetobacteraceae bacterium (assembly GCA_964236755.1). Taxonomy (GTDB): domain Bacteria; phylum Pseudomonadota; class Alphaproteobacteria; order Acetobacterales; family Acetobacteraceae; genus CAHJXG01. Next base: position 2,532 of record CAXSHI010000101.1, on the reverse strand, counting down.
GACCACCGCCGGGTCCCGCTCCGCGCCGGCCTTCAGCACCACGAGGCCGAGCGGCACCTGGCCCTTCAGCGAGTCGGCCGCGCCCACCACGGCGCACTCCGCCACGTCCGGGTGGCTTGCCAGCACCTCCTCCATCGCGCCGGTGCTCAGGCGGTGGCCGGCGACGTTGATCACGTCGTCCGTGCGGCCCATCACCCACACGTCGCCGTCGGCGTCCACCTGGCCCGCGTCGCCGGTGCGATACCAGCCGGGGTAGTCCAGCAGGTAGGCCGTGCGGAACCCCTCCGCGTTGCGCCACAGCGTCGGCGCGCAGCCCGGCGGCAACGGCAGGCGGATGGCGAGGTTGCCGATCGTGCTTGGCGGCAGCAGCGCGCCGCCGTCGTCCAGCGCGTGCACGTCGTAACCGGGGCACGGACGGCCGCCGGCGCCGGGCTTGAACGGGAACAGGCCGTAGCCACGGAACCCGGCGGTGATCGGCCAGCCGGTCTCCGTCTGCCACCAATGGTCCACGACGGGCCGCCCCAGCTTGCCAGCGATCCAGTGGGCGGTCGGCGGGTCGCACCGCTCCCCGGCCAGGAACAACGCATCGAAGCGGCTCAGGTCGTGCCGCGCCATGTGCAGCCCGTCCGGGTCCTGCTGCTTGATGGCGCGGAGCGCGGTGGGGGCGGTGAACAGCACGCGCACGCCGTGCTGGGCGCAGACGCGCCAGAACGCGCCAGGGTCGGGCGTGCCGACCGGCTTGCCCTCGTACAGAACCGTCGTGCAGCCGGCGAGCAGCGGCGCATAGACGATATAGCTGTGGCCGACCACCCAGCCGACGTCGCTCGCGCACCAGTATACGTCGCCGGCGCTCGCGCCGTAGATCATGCGCATTGACGCCTGCAGCGCCACGGCATAGCCGCCGGTGTCGCGCACCACGCCCTTGGGCTTGCCCGTCGTGCCGGAGGTGTAGAGGATATAAAGCGGGTCGGTGGCGAGGACCGGCACGGGCGGGTGCGGCACTGCCGCGGCCTCGGCCTCCGCGAAATCGTGGTCGCGGCCCGGCACCATGGCGGCGGCCAGCATCGGGCGCTGCAGGATCAGGCAGGCGCCGGGCTTGTGCGCGCTGAACGCGATGGCGGCGTCCAGCAGCGGCTTGTAGGCGACGATGCGCCCCGGCTCCAGCCCGCAGGACGCGGAGATGATCGCCCGCGGCTCGGCGTCCTCGATGCGCTTGGCGAGTTCCGCGGCGGCGAAGCCCCCGAACACGACGGAGTGCACGGCGCCGAGCCGGGCGCAGGCGAGCATGGCGATCACCGCCTCCGGCACCATCGGCATGTAGATCACGACGCGGTCGCCGGCGCCCACGCCCAAGGCGGCGAGCGCCCCGGCCACCCGGGCCACGCGGTCGAGCAGCTCGCGATAGGTGTAGGTCCGGACCTGGCCGGCCATCGGGCTGTCCCAGAGCAGCGCCGCCTGCGCGCCGCGCCCGGCGTCCACGTGGCGATCCAGGCAGTTCTCCGAAACGTTGAGCATGCCGCCGGCGAACCACTGGCCGGCGACGCCGAGAGCCGGGTCGAACACCCGGTCCCAACGCCGGCTCCAGGCCACGCCTTCGGCCGCCTCCGCCCACCATGCCTCGGGATCAGCCTGCCAGCTTGCGTAGGCCGCGGGATAGGAGCTGGTCGGTTCGGTCTCATTCATGACGGGCGCGCCTGCCTCTTGCTGTCGATGCCGCGCCCTGATGGGGCGCCGTGCTCAGGGTGGAAGGGGATCGGCCTCCCGTGCCGATGATGCCGCATGCGGGGCTGCGCGTCTCGGCAGGACGCGACGTTTTCAGGCCGGGCATCGCGTTTGCGGCGAGTTTGGCCGCGCGCCGAGCCGCGAGCGGTGGCAGGATGCCGGCCATGCCCCCTCGCCCGCTCGGACCGCCCGTCGATCCCACGCCCCGCCCGTTGCCAGCGCGCATTCCCCTGCGCGGGCAGTTCGTGGTGCTCGAACCGCTGCACCGGCGCCATGCCGAGGAGCTGTGGCAGGCGGCGCAGCAGGACCCGGCGGTGAATGAAAGCTGGGACTACCTGGGCTATGGCCCCTTCCCGTCCGGCAAGGCGATGGCCGCCTTCGTGGCAGGCTTCGCCAGCACGCACGACCCCATGGCCTGGGCGGTACGCCCAGTGGCCACCGGCGCCGTCTCGGGCTGGCTCACGCTTATGGACATCCAGCCGGCGCATGCGGCGGTCGAACTGGGCCATATCTGGTTCGCGCCCCGCATGCAGCGCACCCGGGCGGCGACGGAGGCGATGTTCCTGCTGCTGCGGCTCGCGGCCGACGACCTCGGCTACCGCCGGCTGGTCTGGAAGTGCAACGCGCTGAACGCGCCCTCATGCCGGGCGGCGGAACGGCTGGGCTTCACCTTCGAGGGCACGCTGCGGGCGCACCTGGTCGTGAAGGGGCGGCGGCGGGACACCGCGTTCTTCTCCATCCTGGCCGACGAATGGCCCCGCTGCCGCGACGCGCTGCTGGCATGGCTGGACGACGCGAACGCAGCGCCCG
>CAXSHI010000100.1:0-15095 GCA_964236755.1 uncultured Acetobacteraceae bacterium | reverse complement strand
TGGGCCTGATCGTCAACGGCTTCTGCAAGGAAGTGCTGAAGGAGCTGCCGATGGAGTTCGCCGTGGAGGCGCAGAAGCTGCTCGCTGTTTCGCTTGAGGGATCGGTCGGATAATGCTGTCAGTCAATAATCTCGCGGCGCGGATCGAGGAGAAGGAGATCCTGCGCGGCATCACCCTCGACCTGCCGGCCGGCCAGGTGCACGCCATCATGGGGCCGAACGGGTCCGGCAAGAGCACGCTCGGCTACGTGCTGGCCGGGCATGAGGGCTACGAGGTCACGGGCGGCTCCGTGACCTTCGGCGGCGCGGACCTGCTGGCAATGGAGCCGGAGGAGCGGGCGGCGGCCGGGCTGTTCCTGGCCTTCCAGGCGCCACTTGAGCTGCCAGGCGTCAACAACGCCAACTTCCTCCGCACCGCGCTGAACGCGATCCGCCGGGCGCGCGGGGAGGCCGAACTGGACGCGGTGGGCTTCCTCCGCCTGGCGCGTGCGGAGTCGAAGCGGCTCGCCATGCCGGACGACATGCTGAAGCGCAACGTCAACGTGGGCTTCAGCGGCGGTGAGAAGAAGCGCAACGAGGTGCTGCAGATGGCGATTCTGCGCCCGAAGCTCGCCGTGCTCGACGAGACCGACAGCGGCCTCGACATCGACGCGCTGCGCATCGTGGCGGACGGGGTGAATGCGTTGCGCAGCCCTGAGTTCTCGGCGCTCGTGATCACGCACCACCAGCGCCTACTTGACCACCTGGTGCCGGACCGCGTGCACGTGCTGTCCCAGGGGCGCATCGTCCGCTCCGGCGGGCCGGAGCTGGCGCGGGAACTGGAGGCGAACGGCTATGCTGGCGTGGTGGCGGACGCTGCATGAACCAGTCGCTTCGCAACGGCGCCGACGCCTACCTTTCGCGCTACCAGGGCCTGCGCGGCCGCCTGCCCGGCGATGCCGCGATCCGCGATGCCGCCGCGGCGGCGTTCAAGGAGGGCGGGCTGCCCAGCATGCGTGACGAGGACTGGCGCTACACCAGCCTGCGTGCCCTGGCGGAGACCGACTTCCAGGAGCCGCTGTCGGCGGTATCCACGGCGCCCATCCTGGGCGACGCCATCGACGCGCCGCGCCTGGTGCTGGTGGATGGCCGCTACCAGCCGGGCCTGTCCACGCCGCCCGTGGAGGTGACGGTCACGCCGTTCTCCGAGAACCCGTATTTCGGCCGCCTGCCGGACAATGCGCGCCCGATGGCGGCGCTGAATACCATGCTGGCCGAGGACGGGGTGCAGCTTTACGTCGCCGCCGGGGTGGACGCGGGTGCGCTGGTGTTGCTGTCGGTCGCGCCTGACGGGCACCGGCCCATCGCCTTCCATCCGCGCCATGGCATCCATTTGGAGGCCGGCGCCAAGCTGACGGTGCTGGAGATTGCGCGCGGGGAGGGGGCCTACCTGCACAACGCCGTCACCGAGGCGGTGGTGGCCGTCGGCGCGGTGCTGACCCATATCCGCTTGCAGGACGAAGGCCCCGAAGCCTTCCACGTCAACACCACCTTCGCGGAGGTGGCGGAGCGCGGCACGTATGACGCCTTCGTATTGACGCTCGGCGCCAAGGTGGCCCGCACGGAGATCCATGCCCGGCTGATCGGGCCGCATGGGATGGTGCACCTGAACGGCGCGCAGTTGCTCGGCGGCCAGCAGCACGGCGACATCACCACGGTGGTCGCGCATGACGCGCCGAGCTGCGGCTCGCGCCAGACGATCAAGAACGTGCTGTCCGACCGCTCGCGCGGTGTGTTCCAGGGGCGCATCGAGGTCGCCCGCGCCGCGCAGAAGACCGACGGCTACCAGATGAATCAGGCGTTGTTGCTGTCCCCGCATGCCGAGATCGACTGCAAGCCGCAGCTTGAGATCTACGCCGACGACGTGAAGTGCAGCCACGGCGCCACTGTGGGCGAGCTAGATGCCGAGCAGTTGTTTTACCTGCGCAGCCGCGGCGTGCCCGACGCCGAGGCCCGCGCCATCCTGGTCCGCGCCTTCCTGGCTGAGGCCATGGACCCCATCGCGCATGCAGGTGCCCGCGCCCTGTTGGAGCGCGCCATCGAACAGTGGTGGGAGCACCGCGCATGAACGTCATGACCAAGAACACGATTACCAAGCCTGGCTTTGACGTGGAGCGCATTCGCGCCGATTTCCCGATCTTGTCGCAGACGGTGCGCGGCAAACCGCTGGTGTTTCTGGACAGCGCCGCCTCTGCCCAGAAGCCGCGCCCGGTGATTGACGCCATGGTGCACGCCATGGAGACCCAGTACGCCAACGTCCATCGCGGCCTGCACTGGATGAGCGAGCGCACGACGGACGCCTACGAGGGCACTCGCGACGCCGTAGCCCGGCTGCTTAACGCGCCCTCCCGCGAGGAGATCGTGTTCGCCAAGAACACGACCGAAGGCATCAACCTCGTGGCCCACAGCTACGGCCGCGGCGTCATGAAGCCCGGACAGGCCGTGGTTATCTCCGAGATGGAGCACCACGCCAACTTGGTGCCCTGGCAAATGCTGCGCGACGCCCACGGCATCGAGATGCGGATCGCCCCGATCACCGACGCGGGCGAGCTGGACATGGCCGGGCTTGAGGCCTTGCTGCAGGACCGCAAGGTTGGCCTGGTGGCGGTCACGCACATGAGCAACGTACTCGGCACTGTCGTGCCGGCGGCCCGCGTCGCGGCCTTGGCGCACGAGTACGGCGCCAAGGTGCTGTTCGATGGCAGCCAAGCCGTGGTCCACCGCCCGGTGGATGTGCAGGCCATCGGCGCGGATTTCTACCTGTTCACCGGGCACAAGCTGTACGGCCCCACCGGCATCGGCGTGCTGTGGGCGCGGCGCGAGCTGCTGGAAGCCATGCCGCCGTTCATGGGCGGCGGCGACATGATCGGCTCCGTCAGCTTCGAGCGCAGCACCTGGGCCGAAATCCCGCACAAGTTCGAGGCCGGCACCCCCGCCATCATCGAGGCCATCGGCCTCAAGGCGGCCATCGAGTATGTCGAAGCCATCGGCTTCGACGCCATCACCGCGCACGAGGCCCGGTTGGCCGACCATGCGCTGGCCCGGCTGTCCGACATCCCCGGCCTTCGCGTGCTCGGCACGGCGCAGGACCGCGGCGGGGTGTTCAGCTTCACCATGCAGGGCGCCCATGCCCATGACATCGCAACGCTTTTGGACCGCCAAGGCATCGCGGTGCGCGCCGGCAATCACTGCGCCGAACCGCTGATGCGCCGCCTGGGCGTGGACAGCAGCGCCCGGGCCAGCACCGGCATCTACACCACGGAGGCCGAGATCGACGCCCTGGCCGACACGCTGCTGCGCGTGCGGGAGTTCTTCGCCTAGATGTTCGACGACCTCCGCGACCTCTACAGCGCCGAAATCCGCACTCACGGGCGGTCGCCCACCCACGCGCAGCGACCGGCGGACTTTGACGCCAGCGCCAAAGGCGATAATCCCATGTGCGGCGACCGCGTTCAGGTGTTCGTTCGCCGCGACGGCGGCCGGGTGGCCGAGGCCGGGTTCGAGGCGCGCGGCTGCGAGATCACCATCGCCAGCGCCGACCTGATGTGCGAGGCCGTCCGCCATCAGCCCGTCAGCCACATCCGGGCGCTGTCCGACCAGGTTGCCGCCATGGCCCGCACTGGGCTTTGCGACGCTTGCGACGAGGCGCTGCGCCGTTTGCAGCCGCTTTCGGCCGTGCATGAATACCCGTCGCGCGTCAAATGCGTGACCCTGCCATGGCACGCCCTGCTGGCGGCCCTGGATGGCCAGAAGGAATCGACCAGTGAGTGAAGCCCCAACCAGCGGCACGACCGTCTCCACCTGGACGCCCGACGGCGAGGTCAGCCCCAAGCCGACCGAGGATGCGCTTCTGTCCGCCATCGCCACAGTGTATGATCCCGAAATCCCGGTGAACATCTACGAGCTGGGCCTGATCTACGCCGTCGAGATCGATGACGCGAGCAACGTGAAGGTCGAGATGACCCTGACAGCGCCGGGCTGCCCGAGCGCGCAGGAACTACCGGTGCAGGTGCAGGACGCCATCATGGCGGTGCCCGGCGTCGCTTCCTGCCACGTCGATACCGTGTGGGACCCGCCGTGGGACCCGAGCCGCATGACCGAAGACGCGCGCCTCGCGCTGAACATGTTCTGACGGAGCCTCCGATGAGCGCCACCCAAGCCGCCGCCCGCCCGCGCCGTGCCCTGCCGCCGCTGATGAGCTTGTCCGACGCCGCTGCCGAGCGGCTGTGCAGCCTTTATGCCAAGGGGCAGGCAGGCATGCTGCTGCGCATCAGCGTCGGCACCAAGGGCTGCTCCGGCCTCAGCTACGACATGAGCTGGGTCCCCGCCGCCGGACCCGGCGACGAGACCGTGACCGATAAGGGCCTGACGGTGCTGGTGGACCGCAAGGCCAGCTTGTTCCTGATTGGCAGCGTGATGGATTACGAGGTGAAAGACCTGGTGTCTGGCTTCACGTTCAGCAATCCGAACGAGAAGGGGCGGTGCGGGTGCGGGGAGAGCTTTCACGTCTGACTCGCGGCTTGTAAGCGGGCAAGGCTATAAAGGGACTTTCATCCCTGCGTGGCTGTGCGTGAAGCCCAGCCGGGCGTAGAACGCTTGCGCTTCCGTCCGGCTGCTGTTCGTGGTGAGCTGCATCACCCCGCACCCAGCGGCCCGAGCCTCCGTCATCGCGTGCCGCATCAGCGCCGCGCCGATCCCGCCGCCCCGCCGCGCGCTGTCCACCCGCACGCCCTCGACCTGCGCCCGGCTCAGCCCCTGCTGCGACACGCCGTGGATGACGTTGAGTTGCAGGCAGCCGACCACCGCACCGTCCTGCTCCGCCAGGATCAGCCGCCCACCTTGCGCCAGCATCGCGCGGAAACCCCGGACGTAGCTCTCCGGGAGCGGCGTCTCGTCCCGCTCCCGCCCGCCGCTGAGCCGGTCGTCGGCCAGCAGCCGCACGACGGTTGCCAGGTCGGCCCCGACGGCGTCGCGGAACGTGATCATCGGCGCGAGGCGGGCGGGCGGAACGCCACCACGCTTTCCACCCGGGCCGACCACAGGAACTGGTCGATGGCGGCGGCTGAGGCCACCTGATACCCCGCCTGCAGCAGCATCCGTCCATCCCGCGCCAGCGCCGCGGGATTGCAGCTCACATAGATGATCGGCACGCCGCTCGCGGCCAGCGCCGGCATCTGCGCCAGCGCGCCGCCGTGCGGCGGGTCCAGCACGATGGCCTCGGCGCCCTTCAGCTCCGCCGCCTGCAGCGGCTGCCGGGCCAGGTCCCGCCGCGTCGCCAAGACCCGGGGGTTCACCGCCCGGCGCAGCGCCTCGTAGGCCGCAGCGTCGCCCTCATGGGCCTGCACCCGGCCCCGGGTGGCCAGCCCGTGCGTGATGCTGCCGGTCCCGGCAAACAGCTCGACGATCCGCGCCTTCGCCGCCAGCCTGTCCGGCAGCGCCGCCAGCACCGCCGCGACGATGGCCACCTCTCCCTCTCGCGAGGCCTGGAGGAACGCGCCCGGCGGAATGGGCGTGGTGATCCCGTTGAACGCAGTCGTCGCCGGACGCAGGTTGCAGGCCGGTTCCATAAGTCCCGTGCCGCCCCGCGCGGCGCCGGGTTCCCAGCTGATGCGCGGCAAGCCATGCGCATGCGCCAGGGTGGTCAGCAGCACGCGGTCTCCGGCCGTAAGCGGCGCGTCGGTGCGGAGCAGCAGGTCCGGCCCGCTGTCGAGCAGGTTCACCACGGCCGACCCGTCCCGCCGCAACCCGGCCAGCCGCAGCAGCACGGGGCGCAGTGCCTGGACCAAGGCGAACAGCTTGGGGTGCAGCACCGGGCACGCCTGCATGTCGACAATCTCCCGCGACCGACGGCGGTGCAGCCCGATGCGTATGGCCGGCCCTTCGCGCCGGATCGCCAGGTCCATGCGGCGCCGAGCGGCGGGAGGGGTGCGGGCCAGGGTGAAGGACCGCTCCGGCGCTCCCATGCGGCGCAGCGCGTCGGCCACTTGGGCGATTTTCCAATCGGCATAAGCCCCGTCCCGCCAGTGCTGCAAGGTGCAGCCGCCGCACGGCCCGAAGTGCGGACAAGGCGGCGCAACCCGGTCGGCGGACGGCTCCTGTACCACGGCCTCGGCTGTCCATCCCTCACCGCGCCGCGCCAGGATGCCGGGCTGCACGAGTTCCCCGGGCAACGTGTCGGAAATGAACAGCGCCGCCCCGTCCGGCAAAGCCGCGACGCCATCCCCATCCGCGCCCATGCGCCGGACGCGGACGGGCGCGGAGCTAGCCCCCGAAGGCGGAGAGGCCGGTCTGGGCGCGGCCAAGGATCAGCGCGTGCACGTCGTGCGTGCCCTCGTAAGTGTTCACGGCTTCGAGGTTCATGACGTGCCGGATCACGTGGTACTCGTCGGCGATGCCGTTGCCGCCGTGCATGTCCCGCGACACCCGGGCGATGTCGAGCGCCTTGCCGCAGTTGTTGCGCTTCATCAGGCTGATCATCTCGGGCGCCGCCCGGCCCTCCTCCATCAGCCGCCCGAGCCGCAATGCACCTTGCAGGCCCAGCGTGATCTCAGTCTGCATGTCCGCGAGCTTCTTCTGGATCAGCTGCGTCTGCGCCAGCGGGCGCCCGAACATCTGGCGCTCCATCGTGTAGCTGCGCGCCTGGTGCCAGCAGAACTCCGCCGCCCCCAGCGCGCCCCAGCTGATGCCGTAGCGCGCGTTGTTCAGGCACGAGAACGGACCCCGCAAACCCTTCACGTGCGGCAGCTCGTTGCCCGCCGGCACGAACACGTCCTGCATCATGATCATGCCGGTGATCGAGGCGCGGAGCGCGAACTTGCCTTCGATCTTGGGCGCGGTCAGCCCGGTCATGCCCTTTTCGAGGATATAGCCCTTGATGTCGCCCGCGTCGTTCTTGGCCCACACCACGAACACGTCGGCGATGGGCGAGTTGGTGATCCAGGTCTTGGACCCGGACAAAACGAAGCCGCCATCGACCGCCCGCGCCCGCGTCCGCATGCTGGCCGGGTCGGACCCGGCGTCTGGCTCCGTCAGGCCGAAGCAGCCGACGAACTCGCCGCAGCCCAGCTTCGGCAGGAAGCGGTCTTTCTGGTCGTCGGAACCGAATGCCCAGATTGGGTACATCACCAGCGAGGACTGCACGCTGAAGGCGCTGCGGTAGCCGCTGTCGACCCGCTCCACCTCGCGGGCGATCAGGCCGTAGGCGACGTAGCCGACGCCGGCGCAGCCATGGCTGTCGAGCGTCGCGCCGAGGAAGCCCATCTCCCCCATCTCGTTCATGATCTCGCGGTCGAACCGCTCGTGGCGATTGGCCGTGAGCACGCGGGTGAACAGCTTGTCTTGGCAATAAGCGTGCGCGGCGTCGCGCATCGCGCGCTCGTCCTCCGAAAGCTGGTCATCAAGCAGGAGCGCGTCGTTCCACTTGAACGGTCCCAGCTTGCGGGACGCGGCCGGACGGTCCTCCGTCAGCTTGGCTTCCGCAACTTCCGGCTGCTGGATCGGGGCGACGACGTTCATTCTGCTTTCTCCTGCTACTCGCTCTCGACAGGCTCCGGCACGGAGACGCGGCCGGCGCGGGAGCGTAGCAGCATGAAGGCCGGCACGTCGTCACCGAATCCCAGCACCGACGGACCCAAATCCTCGTCGCGCCGCCTTCCGTCGCGCGGACGTGCACGCTCGCCGTTGCGCTCGCCGCCCCGCGTCTCCGGCGCACGTGCCTCCGGGCGGCGCGCCTCCTCCCGGCGCGGCTCGCCCCGAGCGCTGCGCCGCGGCTCGGCACGGCTGACGTCTGCTTCGACCGGCGCCCGCTCAACCGCTTCCATCATATCCGGCGACTCGACAAGGGCTGATGCCTCGGCCGCAGGCGAGTCCGCGACGGCAACTGGCGGCGCTTCCTGTTCCGTGACGGCCGGATCGGCCTTCCTCGCCCGGCTGCGGCGGGGCTTGGCCGCCTTCGGCGGCGCCGCCTCCACGACCTCGGCGGCCGGCTTCGGTGCCTTGGCGGCACGCGGCGCGGCCTTGGTGCCACGGCCGCGCCGCCGTTTGCCGTCATCCTCGGCAAAGGCGACCTCGTCCATGCCTTCGACCTGCATGCGCGGGATCGGAGCGCCGACCAGCTTCTCGATCGCGTCCACGAACTGCCGGTCGTCCGGGGTCGCCAGGGTGAACGCATGGCCCGTCAGGCCGGCGCGCCCGGTCCGGCCGATGCGGTGCACGTAATCCTCGGCGTGGATCGGCACATCGAAGTTGAAGACGTGGCTTAGGCCGCCGATGTCCAGCCCGCGCGCGGCCACGTCGCTGCACACCAGCAGGCGGATCTCGTTGGCCTTGAACTTCGCCAAGGTCGAGAACCGCTCGGGCTGGCTCATGTCGCCGTGCAGCGACCCCACGCTGAACCCATGCCGCTTCAGCGACTTGTAGAGGATGTCCACGTCCCGCTTGCGGTTGCAGAAGATCAGCGCGTTCTGCACGTCCTCGCTGCGGATCAGCCGGCGCAGCGCCTCGCGCTTGTCCAGCTCGTCCACCACCGTCAGCCCGGCGATGATCGTCGATGCCACGCTGGCCGGGCGGCTGACGGTGATCTCCTTGGGGTTGGACAGGAACGCATCGGCGAGCCGCCGGATTTCCGGCGCCATCGTCGCGCTGAACAGCAAGGTCTGCCGCATCTTGGGCAGGAAGCCGACGATTTTCTCGATATCCGGAATAAAACCCATGTCGAGCATCCGGTCCGCCTCGTCGATCACCAGTATCTTGGTGTCGGTCAGCAGCAAGCCGCCGCGGTCGAACAAGTCCATCAGCCGGCCCGGCGTCGCGATCAGCACATCGACGCCGCGCATCAGCGCCTCCTTCTGGTCGGACAGGCTTTCCCCCCCGATCAGCAGGGCGTGGTTCAGCTTCAGGTACTTGCCGTATTGCACGAAGTTCTCGGCCACCTGCAGCGCCAACTCGCGCGTCGGCTCCAGGATCAGGCTGCGCGGCATGCGCGCCCGGGCGCGGCTGCCCGACAGGATGTCCATCAGCGGGAGCACGAAGCTCGCCGTCTTCCCCGTGCCGGTCTGCGCGCAGCCCAGCACGTCGCGCGCCATCAGCACGGTCGGGATCGCCTGTGCCTGAATCGGGGTGGGGGTGCGGTAGCCCATGTCGTCGATGGCGCGCAGGATCTCCGGCGACAGGCCGAGGTCGGTGAAGCCGTTCGGCTCCGCGTCCGGCGCGTCGTGGTAGGCGGCCTCGTCCGCTGTCATGCTGTCAGCCGGCTCTGCGGCGGGCACGGCCACGCTGCCCGACGCTCCGCCGGGCACGTGCATCGGCTGCTCCCCGGGACTGGCCTCCGCCTGCACCGCAGGCGTGGTTCCCGCGTCGGCCGATCCCTCGGGGTCGGCGTGTGCAGCGTCTTCCGCGGCGGCGGTCGTGATATCCGTCAAAAATACATCTCGATACGGTATGGGGTGGCTTGTCGCCTATGCGGCGGTCGCGCCAACAGGCGCGCGGCAGCCGGGATATCGGGAAAACATTGACAAAAGTCAAGCTTTTCACAGTAAATCGGACGCTGTATGACCGTAACATGGCGGGGGCGACACATCGGGATGCCAGGCCGCCATTGCTGCTGTTCCCGGGCCTGCTTTGCGATGCGCGGCTTTGGCGCGACCAAGTCGAGGCGTTGTCCGCCACCGTGCGCTGCGTCGTCGCGGATTGCACGCAAGACGACACGCTGGACGCCATGACGGAGCGGGCGCTGTCTGCCATATCTGACATCTCTTCTGGCCGCTTCGCCGTGGCCGGGCTGAGCATGGGCGGCTACGCGGCCCTGGCGCTGATGCGCCGCGCGCCGGAGCGCGTGGGCGCCCTGTGCCTGATGGACACCAGCGCCCGTCCCGACACGCCGGAGCAGGCGCGGCGGCGCCGCAGCCTGATGGCGCTCGTGGCCCGCGGCGGCCGGTTCAAAGGCGTGACCCCGCGCCTGCTGCCGCTGCTGCTGCATCCCGGCCGCCTTCACGACCGGGCGCTCTGCGACGAGGTGGCGGCGATGGCCGACCGGGTCGGGCCGGCGGCCTATCTGCGCCAGCAGGCCGCCATCGTCGCCCGGCCCGACAGCCGCCCGGGCCTCCCGCGCATCGCCGTGCCCACGCTGGTCGCCGCAGGCGAGGGCGACCAGCTCACGCCGCCCGACCTCGCAGCCGAGATCGCCGGCCTCGTGCCCGGCGCCGCCTTGCATGTGGTGGAGGGTGCCGGGCACCTACTGCCCATGGAACGGCCGGACGCCGCGACGCGCCTCATGCGCGACTGGCTTGACGCCGCAGTCCCCACGACACAGAGGCCACAATAGCCATGGACCAGCCCCCAGCCGACCAGATCTCAGCCGACCAGCCTTTGGCCAACGCGCTACCCATCGAGGACTACGCCCTTATCGGCGATTGCACCACGGCCGCGCTGGTTGGGCGCAACGGCAGCATCGATTGGCTGTGCTGGCCGCGGTTCGACAGCAGCGCCTGCTTCGCCGCCCTGCTGGGCAACGAGGAGCACGGCCGCTTCCTGCTGGCGCCGGCGACGCCGGGCGGACCGGCCACGCGCCGCTACCGCGACGGCAGCCTGGTGCTGGAAACCGTGTTCGACACGGCGGACGGCCAGGTCGCCGTCATTGACTTCATGGTGCCGGAAAGCCTGAACAGCAGCATCGTCCGCATCGTCGAGGGCCGGCGCGGCGCCGTGCCGATGCGGATGGAGCTGGCGCTGCGCTTCGACTACGGCGCTTCCGTTCCCTGGGTCACCAAGCGGCAGGGCGGCAACGGCATCGTGGCGGTCGCCGGGCCGGAGATGGTGGTGCTGCGCACGGACGTGGCGCTGCGCGGCGAGGCGATGCAGACCGTCGCCGATTTCACGGTGGCGGAGGGCAGCGCCGTCAGCTTCGTGCTGACCCACAGCGCGTCGCATCTGCCGGTGCCGCTCAGCATCGACGCCGACGACGCGCTGTATCGCACGGAGCAGGTTTGGGCCGCATGGTCCGGCCGCATGTCCTATGACGGGCCTTGGGCGCCGGCGGTGAAGCGGTCGCTGCTCACGCTGAAATGCCTGACCTATGCGCCGACCGGCGGCATCGTCGCCGCCCCCACCACCTCGCTGCCCGAGGCGCTGGGCGGCCCGCGCAACTGGGACTACCGGTTCTGCTGGCTGCGCGACGCCACCATCACCTTGTTCGCGTTCATGTCCACCGGCTACTACGACGAGGCCTCTGCCTGGGCCGAATGGCTGCACCGCAGCATCGCCGGCAGCCCCGACCAGGTGCAGATCATGTACGGCATCGCCGGCGAGCGGCGGCTGGGGGAGACGACGGTGGATTTCCTGCCGGGCTACCAGGGCGCCGCCCCGGTGCGCCTCGGCAACGCCGCCGCGACCCAGCTGCAGCTTGACGTGTATGGCGAGGTGTTGGACGCGCTGCACCAGGCCCGCGGCGCCGCGCTGCTGACCAACGCCGAGACCTGGTCGCTGCAGCGCGCCCTGCTGAACCACCTCGACACCATCTGGCAGCAGCCGGACGAGGGCCTGTGGGAGACCCGGGGCGGCCGGCGCCACTTCACTTTCAGCAAGGTCATGGCTTGGGTCGCCTTCGACCGCGGCATCAAGGACGCGGAGCTGTTCGGCCTGGAGGCGCCCATCGACCGGTGGCGCGACGTCCGCGACGCCATCCACGCCACGGTGTGCCGCGACGGCTACAGCGAGAAGCTCGGCAGCTTCGTCCAGAGCTTCGGCTCGGAGGCGCTCGACGCCAGCTTGCTGCTGATCCCTATCCTGGGTTTCCTGCCGCACGACGACCCGCGCATCCGCGGCACCGTCGCCGCGGTGGAGCGCGACCTGCTGGTGGATGGCTTCGTGCTGCGCTACCGCACGGAGGACGGCGGGGACGGGCTGCCGGCCGGGGAGGGCGCGTTCCTCGCCTGCAGCTTCTGGCTGGCGTCGGCCATGCACCTGCAGGGTCGTCAAGCGGAGGCGCGCGCCCTGTTCGAGCGCCTGCTGGCGCTGTGCAACGACGTGGGCCTGCTGAGCGAGGAATACGATCCCCGGGCCTGCCGCTTCACCGGCAACTTCCCCCAGGCATTCAGCCATGTGGCGCTGATCACCACGGCGCTCACCTTGTCCGGCGAGGCCGTCCACCGGGCGGCGCCCGCCGTGCCTATTCGGCAGGCAGCGGATTGACCGCGATCCGCGTCCGCCGCCCCTTCGCCAGCCGTTCCAGGGCCAGGTAGATCACCGGCGTCGTGTAGAGCGTCAGGACCTGCGACACGATCAGCCCGCCGCAGATGGCGATGCCGAGCGGGCGGCGGAACTCCGAGCCGGTGCCGGCCGCCAGCGCCAGCGGCACCGCGCCCAGCAGGGCCGCGAGCGTCGTCATCATGATCGGCCGGAACCGCTCCCGGCAGGCTTCCAGGATCGCCGCGTGCGGCGCCATGCCCAATTCCCGCTCCGCCTCCAGGGCGAAATCCACCAGCATGATCGCGTTCTTCTTCACGATGCCCATCAGCAGCACGATGCCGATGATGGCGAGCACGTTCAGCTCGCCGCCGGTCACGAGCACGGCCAGCAGCGCGCCCAGCCCGGCCGACGGCAGGGTCGAGATAATGGTCAGCGGGTGCAGCAGGCTCTCATACAGCACGCCGAGCACGATATAGATCGAGATGATCGCAGCGCCGATCAGGAAGGGCTGGCTGGCCAGCGACTGCTGCAGGAACTTGGCATTGCCCGCGAACTCGGTCCGCACCCCTTCCGGCATGCGCAGATCGCGGGCGGCCTCCGTCACCAGCGCGATGGCGTCGCTTTGGGACGTGCCGGGCAGCAGGTTGAAGCTGATGCTGGCCGACGGGAACTGCCCCTGGTGGCGCACTGCGAGCGGCGCTGTCGCGCGGTTCGTGCGGATGACGCTGCTGATCGGCACCTGCTGCCCGCCCGTGCCGGGCACATACAGGTGGTCCAGCAGCGCCGGGTCGGTCTGCAGGCCCGGCAGCGTCTCCAGCACCACGCGGTACTGGTTGCGCTGGGTATAGATCACCGAGATCTGGCGCTGCGAGTAGGCGTTGCTCAGCGCCGCGTCGATGGCGCTCACCGGGACGCCGAGGCGGGACGCCGCCTGCCGGTCGATGAGGACGTTGGCCTGCGGCCCCGGGCGGTCCTGGTCGCTCGACACGTCCTCGATCCCGTGCACGCCGCGCAGCTTCTCCTGCAGCTTCAGCGTCCATTCCCGCAGCTCGTCCAAGTCCTGGTCCAGCAGGACGAACTGGAAGCCGGTGCCGTCCGACCGCCCGCCGCCGCGCAGGTCCTGCGCCGAGAATAGGTTGGCCTGGATGCCCGACATCTGCATGAGCTTGGGCCGCAGCCGCGCCAGCACCTTCTCGCTGCTCAGGTTGCGCTCGGACAGCGGCTTCAGCGACACGGTGATCTGCCCGCGGTTGATGCTCGACCAGCCGTTGGTGATGCCGATGGTGCTGCCGACGCTTTCCACCGCCGGGTCGGCCAGCAGGACGTCCACGACGAGCTTCTGCCGGGCGGCCATGGCATCGAAGCTGATGTCGGGGCTGGCGGTGGTGCTGCCCATCAGCAGCCCGGTGTCCTGGATCGGCAGGAAGCCCTTGGGCACATAGCCGTACAGCTTCACGGTTCCGACCACGACCGCGAGCGTCACCAGCAGCATCAGCCGGCGCCAGCGCAGCGCCCAGTCCAGGCTGCGCAGGTAGGCGCGCTGCGCGCCGTCGAAGCCGCGGTCCACCGCCCGGTCGATCCAGCCCCAGACACCGCGCGGCGGCGCGTGCGGCCCCATGAACCGTCCGCACATCATGGGGGTGAGCGTCAGCGACACGACGGCCGACAGGCCGATGGCGACCGCCAGCACCATCGCGAACTCATGGAACAGCTTGCCCAGCAGGCCGCCCATGAACAGGATCGGAATGAACACCGCGATTAGCGAGATGCTGATCGACACCACGGTGAAGCCGATCTGCCGCGACCCCACCAGCGCCGCCTGCATCGGGGACAGCCCAAGCTGCTGGTGGCGGAAGATGTTCTCGATCATGACGATGGCGTCATCGACCACGAAGCCGACCGAGATCGTGAGCGCCATGAGCGAGAAGTTGTTGAGGCTGTAGCCCAGCAGGTACATCGCCCCCAGCGTGCCCGCGAGGCTGAGCGGCACCGTGACCGCGGCGGCCAAGGTCGGCACCAGGCGGCGCATGAACAGCGCCACCACCATCAGCACCAGCCCGATGCTGATGAGCAGGGTCCACTCCACGTCGGCGACGCTTGCCCGGATGGTGGTGGTACGGTCGGAGATCGTGGTCACGCGGATGTCGGGCGGGATCCACGCGAGCAGCTGCGGCAGCGCCGCGCGCACCCGGTCCACCGTGTCGATCACGTTGGCGCCCGCGGTCTTGGTGAGCGTCAGCAGGATGGCCCGCTGCGTGCCCTGCCAAGCCGCGAGCTTGGTGTTGGCCACGCTGTCCAGCACCTCCGCCACGTCGCCGAGCCGGACCGTGGCGCCGCCCGTGGTCTTCAGCACCAGGCGGGCGTAGTCGGCGGCCTGGGCGATCTGGCCGTTCAGCTCGATGGTCTCGGCGCGCTGCGGCCCCTGGAAGCCGCCGAGCGGCCCGTTCACGTTGGCGCCGCGGATGGCGGTATAGACATCCTGGCTGCTGAGGCCCGCGGCCCGCAGCGCCGCCGGGTTGAGCCGCACGCGCACGGCGGGCTTCTCGGCGCCGTTCACCTGCACCTGGGCCACGCCCTCGACCTGGCTCAGCCGCTGCGCCAGGATCGTGTCGGCGGCGTCATAGACCTGCGCCGTGCCGAGCACGTCCGAGGTGAGCGACAGGGTGAGGATCGGCGCTTCGGCCGGGTTGAACTTGCGGTAGTACGGCCGGGTCGGCAGGTCCGACGGCAGGTCGGTGTAGGCGGCGTTGATCGCGGCCTGCACGTCGTGCGCGGCGCCCTCGATCGGGCGGTCGATGTCGAACTGGACGACGATGGACGTGCTGCCGGTGCTGCTGGTGCTGGTGATCTCGGTGACGCCCGGGATCTCGCCCA
>CAXSHI010000099.1:0-15220 GCA_964236755.1 uncultured Acetobacteraceae bacterium | reverse complement strand
GAAGGGCAGCAGGTAGATCTCGGTGTCCCAGAACACATGGCCGCGGTAGCCGTCGCCGGTCAGCCCGCGGGCACCGATCGAGACGCGCTCGTCGGCTGGGTTGGCCGCGCCGTTCAGGTGGTAGGCGGCGAAGCGCAGCGCGCGCTGCGCGGCCGGGTCACCGACGACTTCGACATCGCTGCATCGCCATCGGTTTGCCCAGGCGGCCTCATGCGCCGCGACCACGCCGTCCCAGCCGAGGCGGAGCGCATCGCCAAGCTGCTCCCGGGCGGCACGGCCGGGATCCAGGGCCAGGCTGTCGCTCCGCGCCACGGCGATGGTACGCCCGAAGCGCACGACCTGCCCGGGGCGGGACGTCCAGGTCCAAGTCCATGTGAACGGGCCGGCCGCGGTCGGCGGGCGGTCCTGGCCGTCGATCTGCAACGACGCCGCGGCTGCCATGGCCAGCCGCTTGCCCGAATGCCGGGTGCGCCAAACGCCGAGATCCCCATCGAGCCGCTCGGCCGTCAGCCCGAGGCCCAGGCCCTGGAACGACGCCTCAAGGCTCACCTCGAACTCCCCGGCCTCGATCTCCATTTGGACGAACTGCAGCCCGACTGCGCGCTGGTCGAGCGACACCAGGCGCAGCGTGCCCAGGCGGCAGCTTGCGCCATTCAGGTCCGACAGATGCGCCTTGGTCAGCAATGCGCCCCGCTTCAGGTCAAGCGTCGCGCAATAGGACGGGACATCGTCGGCATGCTGCACCGGAAGCTCGTTCGGCAGCAGGATGCGGAGCTGCAGCCAATCCGCCGCAGGCACAAGCGCCGGGTTCGATCCATCCGCCTCGGGCGTGTCGAACAGCCCGGCGACATAGGTGCGCGGCGGCACCACCCAGCATGCCCCGCGGTTGATCGCGCCGCCGCCCCGAATGCCCATGAGGCCGTTGCTGATCGCGAAGCGCGATGCGTGGGTGCTCTCGCGCAGCGGGTCGTAGCCGTTCTCGGCCATGATCCAGGCGGGATCGGCGGTCGCCTGCAACAAGCGGCCCAGCAGTCTCGGCGTTGTCATGCTGCCCTTCCACGGAGCCGGCCTTGGGCCAGCTCATCCATCGCGACATCGTCCAGGCTTGCCACCACCAGGTCCGCCCCGGCGGCGTGCAGGAGGGCCGCGTCCCCCAGCCGGGCCACGCCAAGCGCCGCCATGCCGCCCGCCCGGGCCGCCTCGACGCCGGCGGGCGCGTCCTCGGCCACGAAGCAGCGTGCGGGCGCGACCCGCAGCTCGGCCGCCGCGAGCAGGAAGATCTCCGGGTCCGGCTTGCCGTGCCGCAGGTCGCGGCCGCAAACGTTGGCGCCGAAGGCGTCCAGCAGGCTCCCGCCGGAGGCGGGTCTTCCGAAACCGGGGCCGGAGGCGGGTCTTCCGAAACCGGGGCCGGGGGCAAGGTGGATCGGCTGCATCATCTGGTCCGCATTCTTCGAGGACGAGGCGACCGCCATGGGCCACCCCAGGGCCTGGACGGCTTGGACGAAGCGGAGCGCATCCGGGAAGGCCTCGACGGCGCCGGCGCGGATCAGCTCCTCGAGCCGCCCCTGCTTGCGCTGGGCATAGGCGAGCGCCTGCTGCTCGGCGTCAGGCACCCCCAGTGCCTCCAGCGCCGCGCGGGCGCCGTCCGCGCGGGGCTTGCCGGCGACCTCCGCCTGATACATCGCCGTCGTGAAACGCTCGGGATCGGCGAAGCCCAGCAGCGCCTCGCGCCAGGCCCGCTCGTGCGGGGAGGCGAGCAGAACGCCGTCCACATCGAAGATCCCGGCCGTCAGCCCTTGAGCGATCAGTGGGGGCATCCTGACTTACTGGAGCCTACAGCCGATCCACATCCGGAGCGTGTTGCGCGCGCCATGATGCCCGCGCAGGCGCCACGCGCCGCAGTGCCGGCGCGGCGCGCAAGGGGGCGCCATGGCGTTCAGCGACCAGGTCGCGGTAAACGGCAAGGTAGTCCTCCGTCATGCGGCGCGCGGTGAAACGCTCCTTGAAGCGGGCGCGGACCCGCGTGCGGCAGAGCTGGGGCACCTGGCGGACGGCCACGACCGCGTCCAGCTCATCCTCGATGACGTATCCGGTCAGCCCGTGGTCCACGATCTCGGGCGCCGCGCCGCGGTTGAGGGCGACCACCGGCGTGCCGCACGCCATCGCCTCGATCATCACGAGGCCGAACGGCTCCGGCCAGTCGATGGGCATCAGGAGGGCGACCGCGCCCGAGAGAAAGGCGGGCTTCTGCGCGTCCGAGATCTCGCCGACCATCTCGACGCCGCCATCCGCGAGCATCGGCCGGATGACCGTGTCGAAGTAGCGCTGATCGTCCCGGCCCACCTTGGCCGCGATCTTGAGCGGGAGGCCGCAGGCGCGCGCGATGCGGATGGCCCGGTCCGGCCCCTTCTCGGGCGAGATGCGGCCCAGGAAGGCGAGGTAGGCCGGGTTTGCGCCCCGCTGCGGCGTGAGCAGGTCGGGCGGCAGGCCGTGCTGCACGGTCCCGGCATAGTTGGCTTTGGGCAGCGGGCGGCGCTGGCTGTCGGAGATGCTCACCACCGGCGTGTTCGGGAAGGCATCGAACGCCGGCTGCAGCTCTGGAAGGTCCAACCGGCCATGCAGCGTCGTCAGGAACGGCGTGCGCTGCCGGCTGAACAGGCTGAATGGCCAGTAGTCCATGTGGAAGTGCAGGATGTCGAATTGGTCCGCGTGCTGCCGCACCCACTCCATCTGCAGCATGTGCGGCGCCATGAGGTCGCGGACGGCCGGATCGAGACGCAGTGCCTGAGGCCAGACCGCTTCAAGCTTGGCGTTTGTCGTGGAGTCGCCGCTCGCGAACAGCGTGACCTGGTGCCCGAGGGCGACCAGTTCCTCGGTCAGGAACGACACGGCCCGTTCGGTGCCGCCATACAGCTTGGGGGGAACCGCCTCGTAAAGCGGCGCGATCTGGGCAATGCGCATGGGGACGTAGGCTCCGAAGGTCGCCGCACGGAAGCGGGCGTTTGACGCACGGCACGTCCCGTCAGGGCAATCGCCATGCCTGTGTGAGAACCCTACCCCATGGCAGGACGGCGGCAGCAGGGTCGGAAACTACTCAGAGGATGGAGCCTCGGGCCGGGCGCCCGTCGGCATAAGTATATCCCGAGGCTGTTTCTGACGATCCCCGAGCCTACAGTCAGCGCGATACCAGCGCCGAGCCGAGCGAATGGCAGGAAGCGCGCTGTGTTGGGTCACGCCGCTGACTTGTCGCCTGTCCGTCGCGTGACGTGGCGCTGAACCAGAGCACACGGAAGGTCACGGCAATGGACACACCTATTCCGACGCGCGAAGGTCCTGCCCGCATTGACGACGGCGGAACCCTCGACCGGCCTGCAACGCTCGGAGCCGACGAGCTGCGCCGGACGGACGCCTATTGGCGGGCGGCCAACTACCTGTCCGTCGGGCAGATCTACCTCTACGGCAACCCCCTCCTGCGCGAGCCGTTGACCATGGCGCACGTGAAGCCGCTGGTGGTCGGGCACTGGGGCACCACGCCGGGGCAGAACTTCATCTATGTCCACCTGAACCGGGTCATCAAGCAGTACGACCTGAACATGTTCTACATCTCCGGTCCCGGCCATGGCGGCCCGGCGGTGGTGGGCAACACCTACCTCGAAGGCACCTACAGCGAGGTCTATCCAGATGTCAGCCAGGACGAAGCCGGGCTGAAGAAGCTGTTCACACAGTTCTCGTTCCCGGGCGGCATATCGAGCCACGTCGCGCCGACGACGCCGGGGTCGATCCATGAGGGCGGCGAACTCGGCTACTCGCTCAGCCATGCGTTCGGAGCCGTGCTCGACAACCCCGACCTGATCGTCGCCTGCTGCGTCGGCGACGGCGAGGCGGAAACAGGGCCGTTGGCGACCGCATGGCAGTCCACCAAGTTCCTCGATGCCGCGACCGACGGGGCGGTGCTGCCGATCCTGCATCTCAACGGCTACAAGATCAGCAACCCCACGGTCCTCGCCCGCATCACGCACGAGGAGCTGGAGCAGTTCTTCCGCGGCTGCGGCTGGACGCCCTACTTCGTCGAAGGCGACGATCCCGACACGATGCATGAGCGGATGGCCGCAACGCTCGAAGCAGCCATCGGGGACATCAAGACGATCCAGGACCGCGCCCGGCATGGGAACAACGCCGCGCGGCCGCGGTGGCCGATGATCGTCCTCCGGTCTCCCAAGGGCTGGACCGGGCCGAAGACCGTGGACGGCCTCCCGGTCGAGGGCACCTTCCGGGCGGACCAGGTGCCGCTCATCGTCGATCCCGGGCACCCCGGGCATGTCGCACAGCTTGAAAGCTGGATGAGGAGCTACCGGCCCGAGGAGCTGTTCGACGCCGATGGCCGCCTGACTGCCGAACTGGCCGACCTGGCGCCCAAGGGCGACCGCAGGATGGGCGCCAACCCGCACGCCAATGGCGGGATGCTGCTGCGCGACCTGCGGATGCCGGACTTCCGCGCCCATGCCGTCAGCGTGCTCTCGCCCGGCGGCACCGAGGCCCAGGACACCTCCGTGCTCGGCAAGTTCCTGCGCGATGTCGTCGGGCAGAACGAGGGGCCGCGGAACTTCCGCATCTTCGGTCCCGACGAGACGCTGTCGAACCTGCTGGGCGCCGTGTTCGAGGCGACGAGCCGCCAGTGGGACGCCTTGGAAACCGGGACCGACGAGTTCCTGGCGCCGACCGGACGGGTAGTCGATGCGATGCTCAGCGAGCACCAATGCGAGGGCTGGCTCGAAGGCTATCTGCTGACCGGGCGGCACGGGATGTTCAACAGCTACGAGGCGTTCGTCCGCATCGTCGATTCGATGTTCAGCCAGCACGCCAAATGGCTGAAGGTGACGCTCGAACTGCCTTGGCGGCGGAAGATCGCGTCGTTGAACTACCTGCTCGCCTCCCACGTCTGGCAGCAGGACCACAACGGCTTCACGCACCAGGACCCCGGCTTCCTCGACCACGTGGTCAACAAGAAGGCCGACATCGTGCGCATCTACCTGCCGCCCGACGCGAACTGCCTGCTGTCCACCATGGACCACTGCCTGCGCAGCCGGCACTACGTCAACGTCGTCGTGGCCGGCAAGCATGCGCTTCCGCAGTGGCTGACTATCGACGCCGCCGTCGCGCACTGCACGGAGGGGTTGGGCATCTGGCAGTGGGCCAGCAACGACCAGGGCGGCGAGCCCGACGTGGTGATGGCCTGCTGCGGCGATACGCCGACGCTTGAGATCCTGGCCGCCGTCTCGATCCTTCGCGAGCATCTGCCCGAGCTGAGGGTCCGGGTGATCAACGTCGTGGACCTGATGCGGCTGCAGCCCAAGAGCGAGCACCCGCACGGCCTGAGCGAGGCCGACTACGACGCGCTGTTCACCCGGGACAAGCCCATCGTGTTCGGCTTCCACGGCTATCCCTCATTGGTTCAGCGGCTGACCTACCGCCGGGCCAACCGCAACCTTCACGTCCGCGGCTACATGGAGGAGGGCACGATCACCACGGCCTTCGACATGCGGGTGCAGAACGGCCTGAACCGCTTCCACCTGGTGCAGGACGTCGTGGACTGCGTGCCGCAATCGAGCGCGGGGACATGCCTGGAACAGAAGATCCAGGATAAGCTGATCGAGCATAAGCGATACATCGACAAGCACGGCCAGGACCTGCCGGAAATCCGGGACTGGGTGTGGAGCGGCTCCGAGTGAACGCGCAGGAGCTTGCGGGCACGGCGCGCCTGCTGGCGGCCGGGGACCGGGGCCTGCTGGCGATGGACGAGAGCAATCCCACCTGCAACGCCCGGTTCGCCGAAGCCGGCATCCCGCAGACCGAAGAGGCCCGGCGCGCCTACCGGGAGCTGATCGTGACCACGCCGGGCCTGAATGAGTGCATTAACGGCGCCATCCTCTACGACGAGACGATCCGCCAGCGTACCACGGGCGGCGCCCGTTTCGTCGACGTGCTTACCGAGGCCGGCATCACGCCCGGCATCAAGGTCGACATGGGGGCAACGGACCTGGCCGGCCACCCCGGAGAGAAGATCACCGAGGGCCTGGACGGATTGCGCGCCCGCCTGGAGGCATACCGGCAGGCGGGCGCGCGTTTCGCCAAGTGGCGCGCCGTGCTCGCTGTCGCGGACACCCGCCCCAGCCGGGGTTGCATCGAGGCCAACGCGCACGCATTGGCCCGCTATGCCGCGCTGTGCCAGGAGGCCGGGCTGGTCCCTGTTGTCGAGCCGGAGGTGCTGATGACCAGCAATCACACCCTGGCGCGGTGCGGCGAGGTGACGGAGGCGGTGCTGTCGGAAGTTTTCGATCAGCTCCACCGGCAGCGGGTGCTGCTGGAGGGGATGCTGCTCAAGCCCAGCATGGTGGTGCCGGGCTTGGACTGCCCGGAGCAGGCGGGCGTGGAGGAAGCGGCCGATGCCACGGTGGCCAGCCTGCTGCGCGTCGTGCCCGCGGCGGTTCCAGGCATCATGTTCCTATCGGGCGGCCAACCCAGCGAGTTGGCCACCGCTTGGCTGAACGCGATGAACGTCCGGTTCCGGCCGCCTGAGGCCCGGCTGCCATGGGCGCTGGCCTTCTCGTTCGCCCGTGCGATCCAGCACCCGGCCTTGGTGATCTGGCAAGGACAAGCGGGCAACCGCCTGCAGGCGCAACAGCCCCTGTATCGCCGTGCCAAGCTCAACCATGCGGCATGCCAGGGGCACTACGATGCCAGCATGGAAATGGCGTGAGGCCTTATCCGGCATGGTGAAACCGAGTGGCCGCTTTCTGGCCAGCACACCGGCCATACGGATCTCCCGCTGACTGTGCAGGGCGCCGCCGCAGCGCGCGAGCTTGCGCCGTGGCTCCGCGGCATCCCGTTCGCGCATGTGCTGACCAGCCCGCTGCAGCGGGCGCGGCAGACGCACGAGCCGGCCGGGCTGGGAGCAGAGGCCAAAACGGCACCGGGCAAGACCGCGGCACTGTTCACCAGCAGCCGGGAGACGGCGATGCCGGTGCGCACCATCCAGGCCGTCATCGCCAGCGTCGCCCGCCGCGCCCACCTGAAGCGGGTCGCCGTTTCGGCGCATACGTTGCCCCATACCTTCGCGCTCGGCTACCTGCGCGATAACCCGGGCAAGCTGCTGGAGCTGGCCAGCCTGCTCGGCCACGAGTCCCTCGACACCACGGCCATCCACACGCGACCCTCCCGCGATGACCTCGCGGCCGACCTGGAGCGCTCGCACCTGGATGTCGACGGATGACACCCCGGCTGCGACGACGCAGGCCCGGCGGCGGCGGGTGCCGGCCGACCCGAGCGAGGACGAGCTTGCCCGGCACTGGAGCCTGATGCCCGCCGACCTGGCCGTGGTTGCCGAGTGCCGCGGTCCCGACCACCGCCGCCGCTTCGCCCTGCAGGTCTGCGCGATGCGTCTGCACGGCCGCTTCCTCGACGACTGCCGCCATGCCCCGATCAAGATCGTCAACCACCTGTCGCGCCAGCCCAGGCTCGCGCCAGTGCTGTTCCTCGACCGCGCCGGCCGCGAGCCGACAGGGCGGGTCCAGGCCCAGCGCATCCGCCGTTACCGAGCCGTGCGCCGGTTCGACAAGGCGGCGGAGGCCAGCCTGCGCGACTGGCTGCGCGCGGGCGCCCTCGAAGGCCGCGCGCGCCATGCCTGCGCATCAGGCGTTCGATGCGGCCACGGCCGGCGCTTCTCCCTCGTGCCCGCAATGCCGCATGCACGCGCGGACTGCCGCAGCGGCCCTGGCTTGCGGCATGCACCTCGCGGATGTCGTCCAGCAGCGCCCGGTTCTCGGCCGCGCGCCTGCTCTCCGGCCGTTTGCGCCAGGCGTCGAACCGAGAGGTTCGCCAGGCACCGAGAGGTTCGCCAGGCACCGAGAGGTTCGCCGGACGTAGCACCGGGCCACCGACACCCGGAACACGCGGCACATCACCGACACGGGCCAGCCGCCGCGGTGCTCCTCGACGGCCCAGAACCTTATCGTGACGGGTGCGCCAAGATGGCGATCCCCTTCTTGAGCATGTCGCGCTCCATCCGCAGCCGCTCCACCTCACGCCTGAGCCGCGCGATCCCAACCTGACCGCCTCTTGGTCTAGCAAGTCACCCACCATGATCTCTGCGCCTTGGGCGGCCAAGGCGTCGGATCGCGGATCGAGCCGATGCACGAAGGCCCTGACCCGGTGCCCGCGCTCGACGAGCAGCGGGATCGTGCGGCGGCCGGTCTTCCCGGTCGCCCCCGTGACGGGCCCGAACGCCTGCCTGCGACCGGGTGCTTCGGCCTTGGTCAGCAGGCAATCCGGCTCGCGCCGTAGCGCCCCAGGTTTTCGGCACTCCCATGGCGTTCCTCGCGACGGGCCCAGGGCCGGTGTTCTGGCTGCTGATTGCCGGGATTCCCGCTCGTGGTGCGCGGCCGGGCAACAAGCGTGGCAACCATCGCCAACTGGGGCTTGAAAATCTTGGTCACGCCCGCTCCCCTGAAAATGATCGATCCGCGCGGCCACATCGACAAGTTCATGGTGTATGCTGGTCCAATACCGGTCGCAGACTCCTGCACCACGCGGCGGGTACCGTAAACAAAGGGGGGCAGCCTGGAGGAGATCGAGCATGCACCGGAAGGCCGGACAGCCCCGATGGCGGCCGCTCCGGAGGGTGCGCGATGAGACGGCTGCTCGGGCTGGCCTTCCTGATGGCCGCCCCGGCGCTGGCGCAGACAAGCAACAGCGGCGCAGGCATCGGCCCCAGCCAGCAGGTCGCGCAGCCAAGGGCTGAGACGCCGGCGCTCAAGAACGTTGCGCCTTCCGTTGAGCATCTGCTCGGCGACCTCGGCGGCCTGCGGACGCCGCTTGAGAGCCGCGGCGTCTATCTGCTGCTCGACGGGATCACCGAGTTTGCCGGCAACGTCAGCGGCGGCACGCGGCGGGGGGCCACGTTTGCCAACCAGGTCGCGTTCGAGGCCGACATCGACTGGCAGCGTCTGGCCGGCATCAACGGCCTGTCCACCCATGTGATCGCCGTCAGCCGCTCCGGCAGCAACACCAGCCGGCTGTTCGGAGACAACTTCCTTCCCGTGCAGGAGATCTACGGCGCCGGCGGCAACGTGGCCGTGCACCTGGTCTCCGCCTACGCGCAATGGACAGCGCCCGACCGCACCTTCGACATCGCCGTGGGGCGGATGAACGTCGAGAACGACTTCGCCAGTTCGCCGCTCTACTGCAACTACATGAACAACGCGCTGTGCGGCGACCCCAAGGCGCTGCCGGGCGGCGACATCGGGCACAGCGCCTACCCCGACGCGGTTTGGTCGGCGCGCGTGCGGGTGCGGCCGACGCCCACCACCTACGTGCAGACCGGCATCTACGAGGTCAACCAGGGACTATACAGCGACGCGAACTTCCGCAGCGGCTCAAGTTCGACGCCTCGCAGGACAGCGGCGTCTATGTGCCGGTCGAGGTGGCGTTTGAGCCGCTGGTGGGCGCGGGCAAGATGCCCGGCCACTACAAGATCGGCTTCGGCTATGATTCATCCTCGAACTTCAAGGATTTCGCGACCGCGCTGAGCGCCACGGCCAACACAAGCTCGGGCGCAACGCTCTCGACGCGGACCGGCAACACGCAGGTCTGGGTGCTGGTGGACCAGATGGTGGTGCGGCAGGGGCCGGGCGACACCGACGGGATCATCCTGCTGGGCGGCTTCGTCCACAACGACCCGAACAACTCGGCCTACGCGGAGCAGTACTTCGCGGGCGCGCTGGACCAGGGTTTCTGGCGGGCGCGGCCGAAGGACACGGTGGGCCTGCTGTTCAGCTACAACACTGTCAGCGGTGCGCTGGGCAAGGTGCAGACCCGGGAAGCGGAGCTTGGCATCTCCTTCAGCAACAGCGCCACCGGGGTCCAGCGCCACGAGATGATCCTGGAAGCGAACTACGACATCCACGTGGCCCCGGGTCTGAACGTCCAGCCCGAGTTCCAATACGTGTTCCGCCCCAACGCGCAGTCCAACATCCGCAACGCGGCCGTGTTCGGCTTCAAGGCGCACGTGGCGTTCTGACGCCTCGTTCCAGAGTCAGGGCGAGGGTGCCATCGTGGACACGCCCTGCGCCGCTTGGAATGCGTCAGTGACGAGGCCCGGCGTCCCACCACGTTGACCGGCTATCCCTGGATCATCCACGCCATCGGTCAGGTCGGTAGATGGGCGGAAAGGATCTAGACGGGCGCGCAGACGCGCTGGGCGCCGCAAGGGGCCTGTCGCGTCCTGCAGGTCTGGGCCACCGTGATCGACGGGCGGCTCAACGCGGGTCGGCTGCGCCGTGCAGCCTGACAAACGCCGTCAGCCCCCAGCTCCGTTCCACTCCCCGGGTGGACAATGTAGAAGCGGCGGATGAGCACTGCCCTTCACGTCTCCTGCGACGCCGCCGCAGCCCGGTCGGCCACGCCATCGGCGACGGTGGCGCATTCCACGCTTGTGCTGGCGACCACGATCCTGGCGTCCAGCCTGGCCTTCGTGGACAGCTCGGTCGTCAATGTCGGCCTGCCCGCCATCGGCCGCAGCCTCGGCGCGGACGCAAGCGCGCTGCTGCTGCTGGGCGGCGCGGCAGGCGACCGCTTCGGCCGTCGGCGGCTGCTGATCACGGGCGTCGCGCTGTTCGCGCTTGCCTCGCTGCTCTGCGTGGCAGCGCCGACGCTGGATGCCTTGCTGGGCGGCCGATTGCTGCAGGGGGTCGGCGCCGCCATGCTGATGCCGAACAGCCTTGCCATTCTCGGCGCCAGCTTCTCGGGCGAGGCCGAGGGACGCGCGATCGGCACCTGGGCCGCGACAGGGGCGGTCGTCGCCGGCGCGGTCGGGCCCGTGCTCGGGGGCGTCCTCATCGATGCGGGCAGCTGGCGCGCGATCTTCCTCCTTAACCTGCCGCTTGCGCTCGGCGCCATCGTCCTGGCCCGGCGCTTCGTCCCACGGGACGCCGACCACCGCGACGGACCGCTCGACCTCGGCGGCGGCGCGCTCGCCACCCTCGGCCTCGGGCTGCCCGCCTGGGCGCTGACGGAGGGCGCAAGCCCCGGCGGCTGGACCGCAACCGCGGTCGGCGCCGCCGTTGGAGCGGCGCTGCTGCTCATTCTGTTCGTCGGCCTCGAAAAGGAACGGCACGACCGGGCGATGGTGCCGCTGCCGCTGGTGCTCTCGGCCGCTTCGCCGCTGATGGGCGGCCTGGCCGGCCGGATCGGCCCGCGGCTGCCGCTGTCGCTCGGGCCGTTCGTGGTCGGCCTTGGATTCCTTCTCGCACTGAGGATCGATGGCGGCGCTGGCTATCCACGGCCTCGTAGGATGCGGCATCGCCGGGCGTGGGATCGGGGGCCGGGTTGAAAGCTCATCGGTGCATCTGCGTTCGACCATGCGTGGAGGGTGGGGCGGCGAAGGATGGGGCAGCCATTCGGGGCCTTTCAGGCCTGTGGCGGAAGGCCCTCTTCAGTAATGGCCAATCCTGGTGTTGTGGAACACGGCGAGCTGCCACTGCCCGTCGCGGTGGACGAAGACACAGCTTGCAAGCGTGTCGATGCGGCCGGAGGCGGTGTCGAGTGCGGCGGTTACGTGCGCCAACGCCACGCCAGGCGCGATGGTCTGCACGTCGAGCACCTCGTAGGCCACGCGGCTGTCCTGGAACGGCCCGCGGAACAGCCATTCGTGCCGTTCGCGGATCGCCGGTCGGCCGCGGTCCATCAGCGCCATGATGTCCACGAACGACGCATCATCCGTGAACGGCCGCGCGAAGCCGTCCGCATCCGCGGCGTTCCAGGTGGCCGCGAGGGCATCGACGATCGCGGCGATCTCGGTTGCGTCCTGCGTGGGGAGCTCTGACATGGGCGTTGCTCCAAGCCGTTTCGCGTCAGTGTAGCACGGCCTGTCGGGCAGGCTGCGCTGCCCATAGCCGCACCTGCCTCTTTCAGCGGGGCTCGACGATGGCGGTCGGGTCCCATGCCGCGCCTGCTTCCGGGTGACCGGAGATGTGGCGGTAGTTGACGTAGATCATCATGCCGGTGCGCATGTCCTTCCAGCCCGTGACGACGGAACGGTAGCCGTTGCCGTCAAAGCCCTCGCGGTAGTGCGAGATCTTCAGGGCGGGACGGATGCGGCCAAGCACGTTGAGGTCCTCCACCCCGTCATTGCGGATCGTTTCGTGCCACTGCATGCCCGGCAGCATCCGGGTGTCGAACGACACGCTGGTGCCGGTCGGGCCGTTGATGACCCGCCTCAGGGCCGGATAGGCCTCCGCCGAGCCGGGCCGTGCCTTGGCCCAGATGCCGTAGTACAGGTCGAACTCGGCTCCCCCGACCCGCACGCGGCACAGGTCCGGACTCTCCGGGGCGGCTCCCAGGTAGTCGATCCGCGGCCCCGGGCTCCGTTCGACCGCACTGCCTGCGGCGGGGCAGGAAGGCGGAACAGGACCGGAGCCGTCCGTGGTGCGGATGCCTGGCCCCATGTCGACAGGCGGCGCGTGCCCTGCCCCCGCTGCCCAAGTCGGGATCGGGCCGGACAGTCCTGCCGACAGGCCGAGGATCGTGACGATGGTCCGGGGTGGTTTCATGGCTGACCTTTGACGACGAAAGGGGAAGAGCGCTGGGGGCGGCGCGGGGGAACAGCATCGCCAACAGGTAGCCGATCACGGCGCAGCCCAGGAACGAAAAGCCGTCGCCGTAGGCAAGCAGGGACGCCTGTCCCTGGACGGAGCGGGCCAGCAACCCCACGGCGCGCGTCCGCCTCTGCCGGTCCGAGGGAGCGTCCCATGAAACCGGCGACGCAGGCTTGCAGCCGGGCCGCCCTGAGGTGTGACCCGGCTTCGACCTGGGCGCCCAGCAGAAACGAGTGGGCCTGCTCGCCGATCCGCACGTAGGCCTGCATGAACGCGAGCCGGGCTCGCCGCCGAGCAGCCGGGCCGTCTGCAGGACCGCCCCAAATGTGAGTGCCCCGGCCAGACTGAGGTGACGTGTGGCGAACCAGACCAGCGACGTCAACCCAAGCGAGTGGCCGACGGCTTGCAGGACCTGGGACGGCAGGAAGTTGCCGATGGCCCAGACCCCGGTCAGCCTGGCCGCCATGAAGCGCCCGCCAGCCCGCCCACCGTCTGCCAGAGCAGCACGCCGCCGACACCGGTCGAGAACGGCAGGGCAACCTGCGCCACCATGAATGCGCCGGCCCCCTACAGCAGCACGCGGCGTGGCCCGAACGCTGCGCCGAGCCAGACGGCAGGAAGGGCCACCATCTGCCCCACGGTGGCGGCCGTGTTGATCCAGGCGCCCTCGTCATGCCGATCCCGAGCGCCCGGCGGAGGTCGGCCAGGCCGACGGTGGTGATGCGTCCGCCGGGCGTGGAGATGATCGCGCCCAGGAACACGCCCAGCGTTCCCACGTAAGGCTGCGCGGCCCTGGCAGGAGCCGTTCCGGACTGGAGCGCGGCCGTGGCGCTCAAGGCGCCGGCTCGGAGCTGGCCGACCCGCTGGCGGCATCGGTGTGAATGGTGGCCACCACCGACATTCTGGGCCGCAGCAGGTCCAGCGGCTGGCTTTGCGGGTCGGGGGTGATCCGCACCGGGATGCGCTGCACCACCTTGGTAAAGTTGCCGGTCGCGTTGTCAGGCGACAGCGGGGAGAACTGGCTGCCGTTCGCGGGCGACCAGCCCGCCACGTGCCCGGCGGGCGCGGCGCCGGAAAAGACGTCCACGGTGACGGTCGCCGGACGGTGCTTCGACATTGCCGACCCGCACTTCTAAATGCCGCTCGCCATCCTTGCAGCTGCGGATGTATGTCGAATCCAGGGTGATCACGATCGCCGACGCTGCCGTTTCCGGCTGGATCGCGGCGCACTCACCAAGCGCCTCGCCAACCTTCAGGGTATGGCGGCGTAGGGTCTCGTGACGTTTTCCCGCCCCGACCGGGAACTTCTGCTCCGGTGGATCAGCAGCCCTCCTGTAGGTCATCAAGGCGCAGAGATGCGCCTGAAGCCGGTCCAGCTCCGGCGTCGACCCGGCAATGCGATGGCCAGGTGATGCCAGCCTCGATCCCGCCGCACGCGGCACAACGAAACCGCGTAAGCCGCACCGTGACCTGGCCGAACAGCGTCGCGACCGCATGGTCCCGGTAGTCCTTCACGCGGCAAGCGCCGCCGCAGCGCGAGCAATGCGGCCGCCGAACCGCGTGCTCCTTGGCCTGCGCGCAATGATCCCCTGTCGAACACGCGCCAGCAACCGCTTCGCTTCGGCCAGGGTCAGTCCCAAACCGGCAGTGTCGCCAAAATCATCGGGCGGTCGATCTCCATGACGTCCGTGCACGCCCCTTCGCCCTCAGCCCCGGTTTTCACCAACCTCAACATCCAGGCCACGCATCCACGCTCGGTTAGAAGGCAGACGCGAGAATATCCAGCTGGCGCGCCCTCCCAATCTCGTGGCAGTCCCCGTGAGGCGTGATTGTGAGATCTAAGAGCGCCGAACAGAGCCTGGCACCTAAGCAGCCCAGCGTCGCTCTGGGAGGCGTGGCCAAGCCTTTCGCATCTGATGGCTCGTGGCCGCACGGTGCGCTGCTGCTTGCTCCGCATCGTCCCTGTCCCAAGGGGGCCGCCCGGCGGTGCCGGACCGTGCGGCGCTGGCAGGCATCTTGTTCGTGCTCAAGACCGGGCTGCCGTGGGAGTGCCTGCCGAAAGGAGGTGCGGGTGCGGCATGACCTGCTGGCGCCGCCTGCACGAGCGGCGGCAGGCAGACGTGTGGGCCGCGCTGCACCGGGCGTTGCTGGAGCGCCTGGAGGGTGCGGGGCAACTGGGTTGGAGCCGGGCTGCGCTGGACAGCCCATCTGTTCCGGCGAGAAAATGGGGCTTGCGACGGGGCCGAGCCCGACCGGTCGCGGCAAGGCAGGCACGAAGCGTCACCTTGTCACGGATGCCCGGGGCACGCCGCTCGGCGTCGTCCTGACCGGGGCCAACCGCCACGGCAGCATGATGTCCGGCGAACGCCTTTGTTCGACGCTGGCTCCCACGCTGGATGCCATCCCGCCCGTAGGATCGGCAGGCGGGGCCGCCCACGCAGTCGTTTCCGCAGGCTGCACGCCGACAAGGGCTGCGACGTCCGGCGCTGCCGGGACGAGTGCCGCAAGCGCGGCAGCGACTTTGTTGCCTGGCCCTGTCCGATGGCTTCTGGAGCGGAGCTGGCGTGGAA
>CAXSHI010000098.1:0-15333 GCA_964236755.1 uncultured Acetobacteraceae bacterium | reverse complement strand
GGAACAGGTGCTCGATCAGCGTGCCGTCGCCGCTGCCGATGTCGAGCACGCGGGAAGCCGGCGCGATCATCTCCGACATCAGGCGCAGATCGAACCGCACCTTGGGGCGGCCGGGCCGCTCGATGAGCGGCAGCGGCGGCGGGTGCAGGCTCACGGTTGCGGGGTCACAGCCGGGCGTGCTCGGCGCAGCCGGACAGGAAGCCGGACAGGGCGCGGTGGAAGTCCGGCTCGTCCAGCAGGAAGGCGTCGTGGCCCTTGTCGCTGGCGATCTCGACGAAGCTGACGTTGGCGCCGGCGCGGTTCAGGGCGCGGGCGATGGCGCGGGACTGCGCCGTGGGGAACAGCCAGTCGCTGTCGAAGCTGACGATGCAGAACCGGGTGGTGGTGCCGCGGAACGCCCGGGCCAGGTCGCCGTCGTGGTCGGCGGCGAGGTCGAAGTAGTCCATGGCTCGGGTGATTGTCAGGTAACTGTTGGCGTCGAAGCGGTTGACAAAGGTGCTGCCCTGGTGGCGCAGGTAGCTCTCGACCTCGAACATGTCGCCGAACAGCGAGGTCGAGCCGGCGACGGGCACCTGCAGGCGGCGGCCGAACTTGCGGGTCAGCGCCTGCTCGCTGAGGTAGGTGATGTGCGCGGCCATGCGCGCCACCGCCAGGCCGCGGGCGGGGACCTTGCCATAGCGCCAGTATTCGCCGCCTGCCCAATCCGGATCGGCGAAGATGGCTTGGCGGCCGACCTCGTGGAAGGCGATGTTCTGCGCGGAGTGGAAGGCGGCGGTGGCAACCGGCACGGCGGCGAACACCCGATCGGGGAAGGTCGCGGCCCATTCGAGCACCTGCATCCCGCCCATCGACCCGCCCACGGCCGCGAACAGGCGGGAGATGCCCAGGCGGTCGATCAAAAGGCTCTGCGCGCGGACCATGTCCCGGATGGTGACGGGGGGAAACTCCGTGCCCCAGGGCGGCGCGTCCGGCCCGTCGTCGCGCGGGCTGCGCGGCCCGGTGCTGCCCATGCAGCCGCCCAGCACGTTGGCGCAGACGACGAAGAAGCGGTCGGTGTCCACGGGCCGGCCGGGTCCGACGACCTCCTTCCACCAGCCGGGCTTGCCGGTCCCGGGGTGCGGCTCCGCCAGGTACTGGTCGCCGGTCAGGGCGTGGCAGACGAGGACAGCGTTCGACCGGGCGGCGTTCAGCGTGCCGTAGGTGCGGTAGGCGATGGTGACGGAGGGCAGCGCCGCGCCGCATTCGAGCATGAAGCGGCCGTCAAAGGTCTGGGATTGATGGGTGTCGCGGGACGGGATGTCCAGATGATCCATGATCACGGCTGCATAGGCCGCACGGGCCTGCCGGGCAACAGCGCCGTGCGCAATCGTGACACCCGCCCTTGCCATGGGCGGGTTGCAGGATGTAACGCTTTCGCTATTTGTTTTTTACACTGACGGAGTTCAGCGACTGCGATGCCCAGTCCGTCCCCAATGCTGACCCCGCCCGTGCCGGCCACGGTGCCCGACCTGGCGTCGCTGCGGGCCGAGCTGGACCGGCTGGACGACACTCTCCACAACACGCTGATGCGCCGGGGCGAGGTGGTGAAGCAGGTGGCGGCCCTGCGGGTGAAAGGCCCCGTGCCGCTGCGCCCGGGGCGGGAGGCGGCGATCATCCGGCGCCTGCTGGCCCGGCACGTCGGTGGCCTGCCGGCATTCGGCATCGTGCGCATCTGGCG
Source organism: uncultured Acetobacteraceae bacterium (assembly GCA_964236755.1). Taxonomy (GTDB): domain Bacteria; phylum Pseudomonadota; class Alphaproteobacteria; order Acetobacterales; family Acetobacteraceae; genus CAHJXG01. Next base: position 13,616 of record CAXSHI010000098.1, on the reverse strand, counting down.
GGAACTGCTCGGCGCCACGACGGCGCAGCAGCATCCCTTGGTGGTCAGCGTGTGCGCTGCCGGGGGTGATCCGGCGTACCTGGCCTTGGCGCGGGAGCACTTCGGGGCGCTGACGCCGATGCGCAGCTTTCGCGATCCGCTCCAAGCCATCGAGGAGGTGCGCGCCGGGCTGGCGACGGTTGCTGTGCTGCCGCCGGCGACGCAGGGCGAGGCGCCGTCCGATGCGTGGTGGCCTGCGCTGCTGCATCGGGACGATCCGCGGATGTATGTCGTTGCCCGCCTGCCGTTCTGGTCTCCGAGGCCCGAGGGCGCGCCTATGGGGCAAGGGCTGGTGGTCAGCGCCGCGGTTCCGGACCCGAGTGGCCGGGACTGCTCGCTGCTGGGTTTGGAACTGGCGCCGGACATTGATGGTGCGTGGTTGGGCGCTGCCATGGCTGCTGCCGGGTTCCGCGCCGGGACCACGATCGTGCGACAAGATTTCGACGCCTCGGCTGCATGCGCGCTGGTGGAGGTTGATGGATTTGTCGGCGACGATGACCCACGGCTGCCGGCGCTGCGGGCAGCGCGCTGCCTGGTCACGGTGCTGGGCGCCTATGCGGTGCCGGTGGGAGGAGAGGTCTGATGGGACCGCAGCCGCGCGAGGGCATTCTTGGCATCGCGCCGTATGTCGGCGGCGAAAGCAAGGCGGCCGGGCAGAACCGGACGATCAACCTCTCGTTCAACGAGGGTGCGTTCGGCGTGCCGCCCGGTGCCCGCGCGGCCTATGCGGCGTCGGCGGGGGAGTTGCACCGCTATCCCGACGGCAACGCGCAGGATCTGCGCCGCGCCATCGGCACGCGGTTTGGGCTTGATCCCGCGCAAATCGTCTGCGGCGCCGGGTCGGATGACCTGATCTATCAGCTCTGCCTGGCTTACGGCGGTGCGGGCACCGAGTTGGTCATGAGCCGTCATGGGTTCAGCGTTTATGAAATCGCTGGCGCCTATGCCGGTTGCCGGGTCATCAAGGCGCCGGAGCGGCAGTTGACGGCCGACGTGGACGCGATGCTGGCAGCGGTGTCGGGGGCCACGCGGCTGGTGTTCCTGGCCAACCCGAACAACCCGACGGGCAGCGTGCTGCCGCAATCGGAGGTCGAGCGGCTGCGGGCCGGGCTGCCGCCCGATGTGCTGCTGGTGCTGGACGCCGCCTATGCCGAATACGTGGACCGCCCGGATTTCGACGCGGGCGCGCGGTTGGTGGACGCTGGCGACAACACGGTCATGACGCGCACCTTCAGCAAGATCTTCGGGCTGGGCGGCCTGCGCCTGGGTTGGTGCTACGCGCCGCCCGGGATCGTCGATGTGCTGAACCGGGTGCGCAGTCCATTCAACGTGAGCCTTGCGGCACAGGCGGCGGGGATTGCAGCCCTGGCTGAACCCGGCTGGATCGAAGCGGGCCGTGCCCACAACGCCCACTACCGCGGTTGGCTCACGGCGGAACTGGAGCGGATCGGGATTCGGGTCTGGCCGAGCGAGGGCAACTTCATCCTGGCCGATTTCGGCGCATCCGAGACGGCTGGCGCCGCGCATGCGGCAATGAAGGCGCGCGGCGTGATCGTACGGATGGTGGCGGGATACGGCCTGCCGCACTGCCTCCGCATCACGATCGGCACGGCCGAGGAGTGCGCGGTGGTCGCCGACATCCTGTCGGCTTTCATGGCGGTGCAGACGGCGCATGCTTGAGCGCGGACCGGTGCGGGACGCGCCGGTCTTTCGGCGCCTGGCGCTGATCGGCAACGGTCTCATCGGCAGCTCCGTCGCGCGGGCGGCGCGGGAGCGGAGGAGCTTAGCGGCGGAGGTGGTCGTCAGCGACCGCAGCGCGGTGGTGCTGGACCGGGTTGCGGCGCTGGGTTTCGCCGATCGCATTGAGGCTGATGCGGCGCGCGCCGCCGCCGGGGCGGACTGCGTGATGCTGTGCGCGCCGGTTGGCGCCTATACGGCCATTGCCGCCGCCATCGCTCCGCACCTGGCGCCGGATGCGATCGTGACCGATGTGGGAAGCACCAAGATCTCGGTGATCCGAGACGTAGGACCCCTGTTGCCGCCGGACGTGCATTTCGTGCCGGCGCATCCGTTGGCAGGGACCGAGTATTCCGGGCCGGATTCGGGGTTCAGCACGCTGTTCGAGGGCCGCTGGTGCCTGCTCACGCCGCCCGAGGGCACCAGCACAGCGGCGACTGAGCGGCTCGCCGAGTTCTGGCGGCGTGCCGGCAGCATGGTTGAGGTGATGGACCCGATGCACCACGACCGTGTGATGGCGATTGTGAGCCATTTGCCGCATCTGATCGCCTTCACCATCTGCGGCACCGCCGATGATCTTGCGACGCAAGGGGAGGGCAGCGCGGCGACGCGGCCCGAGGTGCTGAAGTTCGCGGCGTCCGGGTTCCGCGACTTCACCCGCATCGCGGCGAGCGATCCGGTGATGTGGCGCGACGTTTTCCTGAACAATCGGGAGGCATTGCTGGAGATGCTGGCCCGCTTCACCGAAGACACGCAGGCGATGGCCCGGGCTGTCCGCTGGGGCGACGCCGCGTATATCGAGGATCGCATTGGCCGTGGCCGCAAGATACGGCAGGGGCTGATCGAGGCGAAGCAGGCGTGACCGCGGGCCTGCAGTCGCTTTGGGATTGGCGCCGCCGGATCGGCGAGCTTTATGCCGTCGTCCGGGCGGAACCGGACCCGCGGCGCGCGTGGCTACATTGGCGAAGCGTGCGCGATGAGCTGTTCCGGGACCATCCGCAAAGCCCTATCGAGCCGGGGCGAGGTTTCAAAAACCTTGGCCTGTTTCCATACGACCCTGCCCTTGTGTTTCACGTGAAACTTTCGCCGGTTGAGGACGCCTGCGTGGAAACGGTTCAGGCCGGCTCCGACGGGCCGATCAGCATGCAGCCGTTCGCGCGCAGCCACGGCCTGCAAGTGAAGCTCGGTGGTGAACTCACGTTCTACTGGTTGATGGGCTATGGCGGTGGAGTGTTCCTGCCCTTCGCAGACGCGACCAGCGGCCGGGAGACCTACGGGGCCGGGCGGTATCTGCTTGACACCATCAAGGGGGCCGACTTGGGCAATACGGCTGATGGACGGACGGTGCTGGACTTCAACTTTGCCTACAACCCGTCATGCGCCTATTCGCCGCGCTACGTGTGCCCGCTGGCGCCGGCGGCCAACCGGCTGCCGGCAGCGGTCAAGGGTGGAGAACGCGCTCCGTCCTGACCCGGCTGCGCTGGAGAAACCGCAGGGTCAGCAAAGCCGCCACGACTATCAGGCCTGCAGCCAGGCCCCACCAGGCGCCTGCTACGCCCCAGCCGGCGCGCAACGTCAGAAACCAGGCGGCGGGGAAGCCAACACCCCAATAAGCTGCCGTCGCGAGAAAGAACGGCATGCGCGTGTCTCCCATGCCGCGCAACGCGCCGCCGGCGACCGACTGCACGCCGTCTGCCACTTGGAACACGACCACGACGCTCACCAGACCCGTCGCAATGGCGGCGGCCTCGGCGTTGTCCGGCAGCGCCGGGTCAAGGTAAAGGCCGACCACGGCGCGCGGCGCCGCAAGCAGCAGCAGCGCCGCGACGACCTCGAACGCAGCGCCCAAGCTGATTGCCACCAGCCCGGCCCGGCGCGTGCCCGGACCGTCGCCCGCGCCGACGTGGTGGCCAACCCGGACATTCGCCGCCTGGGCAATCGCGAGCGGCACCATGAACGCGACGGACAGGATGTTCAACGCCACCTGCTGCGCTGCCAGCGGCACCGGTCCCAACCGCCCGATCAGCAACGCGATGGCGAGGAACAGCCCTGTCTCGACGGCAAAGGTCGCGCTGACTGGGAGGCCGAGCCGCAGCATGGCGCCGAGCCGGTCAAGGCGCGGGCGCCGCCATGCCACGAGGTGCCGCAGTCCCGGACGGCCGTGCAACAGCAACAGCAGGGCAATTGCCCCCGCCGTCAGCGACAGCACCGTCGCCATCGCCGGTCCGCGCAGGCCCATCGCCGGCAATCCCCAGGCTTCATGGACGAACCCGTAGCAGAGCGCGCCGTTGCCAGCGGCGGACGCGAGCGACACCCAGAGCACCATCCCGCCCCGGTCGATGGCCGGCAGGAAGGTGCGCATCAGCCCCATGCCCAGCAGCGCGCCGGGCGTGGCCCAGCGAAGGGTGCCCACGAAGCGGCCCACGTCCTGTGCCAAAGCCGGTGGCTCGCCCACCGCCAGCAACAGCGGCTCGGCCGCGCTGAACAGCGCGAAGGCCGGGAGGATGAGCATGACCGCCAGCAGCATGCCGGTCCAATACAGGCCAGGCACCTGCGCATCGCGCCCGGCGCCGCGCGACTGGGAAACCAGGACGGCCAGCGCCGTCATCACGCCCTGCAGGACGATGCACACCGTGATGAACAAGCTCTCGCCAAGGCCGCCTGCCGCCAGGGCGTCTTTTCCCAAACTGCCCAGCATTACGGTGTCGGTGACGCCCATCGCCATCTGCGCCAGTTGCGCAATCGCCAGCGGGCTGGCCAACCGCATCGTCTCGGCCGCGTGATGGAGAATGCTGCCGGCGCGTGCGGGCGGCAGGCGGCCGGTGCCGTCCAAATCAACGTTTCCTTATCAGATCAACCCGGCGCAGGCCGTCGTGCAAACCCCACCAGGGATTTACCAGAATAGGGTGCCGGGGCCACCCTTGAAGGGGCCGACCAACTCCGACGTGATCCAGCCGCCATAGAAGCCGCCTTCTTGCGGAACCACGCGCTCCTCATCGACGAAGCAGGCATCCATGGCGCCGGCATAGACGGCCACGTGATCGCGGATGGGCAGGAAACCCGGCGTAGGATCCGGGTAGCCCCAGGCGGCGTCACTGGCGACCCGGCCATGGGCTTTGATGCTATAGTACTGCGCAGACCCCTTCCATTCGCAAAAGCTGGTTCGAGCGGTCCTCATCAGCGTGCCTGGAACAAATGCGGTGACCGGCAGGTAGAAGCCCGGCGGATGATAGGTCTCCAGCACGCGCCACGCGGCGGCGGTGTCGAGAATGGTCTCGCCGGCAAATACAATGCGCACCCGGCGGCGCGAAGGCTCCAGCCGAGGCGGGCGTGGATAGTCGGCGACGATCTCTCGGGCGGGTTGCAACGATTGTCTCTTTCGCGGTGAGCAGATGATATTGCGTGGACGCTGGCAATTGCTAAGAGCGGTGGGGCCAAAATTGGCGGGACGGCCAGCAATCGCCGCGCAGGCATGAAGCGCCATGCTGATCACGGGAGCGTTGCCCCTTCCGACAATTCGAGGGGGTCCATCATGCGCCAGCCGTCCGGCACCCGGCACGGCCAGCATCGCGTCCAGCGACCCGCGCCGCGACGGCTCCAATATATGTCGGCGTTTGACAAGCCGGCCCTTGCCATGGCCCAGGTTGCGGAATAACGCCCGCGGAGCGACGGCTTCTGAGCCGGGGTCGCACCGGCCGCTTAACTTGGCTAACTTCCAGCCGAGCCGCTCGGCCGGCTGGATCAGAAAGGATATGTGATGTCAGTGAATGTGCTCTACACAACCTCCGCCACCGCGACGGGCGGGCGCGACGGCCATGCGGCGACCGCGGACGGCTCGCTCGACGTGAAGCTGTCCACGCCGAAGGAACTGGGCGGTGGAGGCGGCACAGGCAACAATCCGGAGCAGCTATTCGCAGCCGGCTACAGCGCATGCTTCCTGGGCGCGATGAAGTTCGTCGCCTCCCAAGGCGGCCCGAAGGTGCCCGCCGACACGACGGTGAACGCCACGGTCGGCATGGGGCCGCGCTCCGAGGGCGGCTTCGGCATCGACGTTGAGTTGGCCGTGTCGTTGCCAGGCCTGGACCGGGCGGAGGCGGAGGCGCTGGTGGACAAGGCGCATCAGGTCTGCCCGTATTCCAACGCGACCCGCAACAACGTCCCGGTGCGTCTCAAGGTCGTCTGAAAGGGCATGGGCGGGCGCCCTGGTCGGACGGCGCCCGCTGCGTTTTCGGTTTATGCCATCCGAAGTACCAGCTAGGCTTCAACAACGAAGCAAGGCGGGTCGTCGATGGCGAGTTATGCGTTTCTAGGGCCGGTCTGGCGTGCCGGCCCGATCACTTGGAGCTTCGCCGATGCCACGTATCCGGAGGACCAGGCTCAATCTCCCTTCAGTGGCCCGCTGTCGCTTACGCCTACGGCCCAAGCGACGATGGCGCAGGCCATCCAGGAATGGGCAAGCGTCTCAGGCCTCGTGTTCCAGCAAGTCGCCGATACGCCGGACCTCAGCGCCGCGGCTGATATTCGGATCGGGTTTGGAAAGTTCGACGTCGCGACGACGCAGGAGATCGGCGAAACCGATTACTCGATAGGGCCGTATTTCCGACCAGACACGGTCATCCGGATGGAAGACCCGACAGAGTACCCGTTGGTTCCGGTCGGCGGCGGCGGCCTGGTTTACGGCGGCGCCGGCGGGACGACCTTCTACCAGGTCGCGCTGCATGAGCTTGGCCACGCCTTGGGGCTTGACCACTCATCCAGCCCAACAGACGTCATGTACCCCGTCGCAACCGCGCAGAACCAAACGCTGAGCGCGTCCGACATCCTGGGCATCCGGGCGCTCTACCCGCAGCCAAGCGTCCAGTTGCGCGGCCTGCACACGGATTACGTCATCGCCCAGGTCTCGGGCGGCCAGGCCTATATCCAGGACACCCGGCCCGGCCGGGACGGCGTGCAAATCTTGGCCAGTCTCGACCGCATCAGTTTCGCCGACGGCGCCGGCTTGTTTGACCCCATCGGTACGGCGGAGGACGTGACGCGCCTGTATCAAGCCGCGTTCGGCCGCGCCCCGGATGTGCAGGGGCTGGACAGCAACACGGCGCTGGTCACGACCGGCACCCTCAGCCTGGCCTCCTTGGCGGCAAGCTTCGCAGCGTCGCCGGAGTTCAATGCGCTCTATGGGCAGACCGACTCCAACGGCTTTGCCCGGCAACTGTACTTGAACGTGCTGCATCGCAGTCCCGATGCCGCCGGATTGCAGCTTTGGGTCAACGACGTCAACGCGACCTCTCGCGGGGACGCCCTGCTTGCGTTTTCCGACAGCCAGGAAAACCACCGCCAGACCCTGCCCATCGCCGGCAGCCGGAACGATGCAGAGGCGACGCGCCTCTACCAAGCCGCCTTCAACCGCAGCCCCGACGCCGCGGGATTGGCCCTCTGGTCAGGCCAGCTCAGCCAAGGTGTCGCGATCAACCGGGTGGCGCAGGCCTTCACCGATTCGCCCGAGTTCGCGGCGGCCTATGGCGCCCTCGGCCCCGCCGCGTTCGTCGCCCGGCTCTACGCCAACGTGCTGCACCGCGCCCCCGACGCGGCGGGCCAGCAGGGCTGGCTCAACGCCCTGGCCGGCGGCAGCAGCCGCGCCCAGGTGCTCGCCGGGTTTGCCGACAGCAACGAGAACCGGATCGCCACTGCGGGCACGACCCATGACGCCTGGGTTTATGCCGGATGACTACAGCGTGAGCGTCCCGGCGCGCGCCTGGTCATACCGGGCCGCAACGGCGTCCCAGTTCACGATGTTCCACCACGCCGCCAGGTAGTCCGCCCGGCGGTTCCGGTATTTCAGGTAATAGGCGTGCTCCCACACGTCGTTGCCCAGTAGCACCCGGCCGCCCTCCATCAGCGGCGTGTCCTGGTTGGCCCGCGTAGTCAGGCCCAGCTTGCCGGCGCGGTTCACCGTCACGAACACCCAGCCCGAGCCGAACAGTCCCAGGCCCATGCGGTTGAACGCCGTCCGCATTGCCTCCATGCCGCCCAGGTCGCGGTCCACCGCCGCCAGCACGTCTCCGGACGGGGCGCCGCCACTGCCGCCCATCACCTGCCAGAACATGCTGTGGTTGGCATGGCCGCCGCCGTTGTTGCGGACCGTCGCGCGCACGGCGTCCGGCACGTCGGGCAGCCGCGCCAGCAGGTCGTGCACCGGCCTTTCGCCCAACACGGCATTGTCCCTCACCGCGCCATTCAAGGCCGCCACATACGCCGCGTGATGCCGATCGTGGTGCAGCAGCATCGTCTCGGCGTCGATGTGCGGCTCGTTGGCGTCCGGCGCGTAGGGCAGCGGCGGCAGCGTGAACGCACCCGGCGCGGCGCCGGATGCGGCCTGGGCAAAGGCGCGCGGGGCCTCCAGCGCCGCGGCGCCGGCGGCGCCCAGGACAATGCGGCGTGTGATGATCATCGGGCCTGTTCCGTTTCTGAAATCTCGTGCGTCGGCGCAGGAAATGCCGCCGCCATCAGGGCGACGGTATAAGGGTCGCGCGGGCGGGCGAACAGCGCATCCGCCGGGCCTTCCTCGACCACGCGCCCGGCGCGCAGCACCATCACCCGGTGCGCCAGCGCCCGCACCACGGCCAGGTCATGGCTGATGAACAGGTACGCCAGGCCGTGCCGGGCCTGGAGCGCCCGCAGCAGGTCCACGATCTGCGCCTGCACGGAGCGGTCGAGCGCGCTGGTCGGCTCGTCCAGCACCAGGAAGCGCGGGGTCAGCACGACCGCGCGAGCAATCGCCACGCGCTGCCGCTGGCCGCCGCTGAACTCATGCGGGTAGCGCCCGGCCGCGTCGGCGGGCAGCCCGACCTCCTGAAGCGCCGACGCGACGCGGGCGGCACGCTCGCGCTGGTCCAGGCGAGGCTCGTGCACGCGCAGGCCCTCGGCGACGATCTCCCCCATGCTCATGCGCGGCGACAAGCTGCCATACGGGTCCTGGAACACGATCTGCATCGACCGGCGCAGCGGGCGCAGCCGGGACTGCGGCCATGCGGAGATATCCTGCCCGGCGAACGCCACCCGCCCCGTCGCCGCCTGCATCCGCAGCAGCGCCAGCCCGATGGTGCTCTTGCCCGACCCGCTCTCCCCCACCAAGCCCAGCGTCTCCCCTTCCCGGATGCGCAGGCTCACCCCATCCACCGCGCGCACCTCGCCCACCACCCGGCGCAGCAGGCCGCGGCGGACCGGGAACACGACGCGCAGATCCTGCGCCTCCGCGAGGACGGGCGCCGTGGCCGGCACCGGGCCGGGCCGGCCGCTCGGCTCGGCAGCGATCAGCATGCGGGTGTAGGGGTGCTGCGGCGCGCGGAACACCTCGGCCACCCGCCCGCTCTCGACGATGCGCCCGTCCTTCATCACGCAGACCCGGTCGGCGACGCGCCGCACCACGTTCAGGTCGTGGCTGATCAGCAGCAAAGCGAGGCCGCGCGCCGCCTTCTCCCGCGCCAAGAGGTCCAGGATGCCGGCCTGGATCGTCACGTCGAGCGCCGTCGTCGGCTCGTCGGCGATCAGCAGCTTCGGGTTGTTCGCCAGCGCCATGGCGATCATCACCCGCTGCCGCTGCCCGCCGCTGAGCTGGTGCGGGAACGCCTGCAGCCGGTCGTCGGCGTCGGGGAAGCCGACGCGCTGCAACAGGCCGACGATGGCGCCCTGGGCCGGCCGCCGGCCGTGCAGCAGCAGCGCTTCCGCCACCTGGCGGCCGATGCTGTGCAGCGGGTTGAGGCTGGTCATCGGCTCCTGGAACACGATCCCGGCCGTGTCGCCGCGCACGGCCTGCAACGTCCCGGGCGCTGCCTCCAGCATGGATGTCCCGTTGAGCACAACGCTCCCCGTGCAGCCTGCCCCCGACGGCAGTAGCTGCAGGATCGACAGCGCGGTCAACGACTTGCCGGACCCGCTCTCGCCGACCAGCGCCAGGGTCTCGCCCTGGTCGAGCGTGAAGCTCACCTCGTCCACCACCCGCCGCGGCCCGAACGCCACAGAAAGGTTCTTCACCGCCAGCATCACAGCTGCTTGCGCGGGTCGAAGGCGTCGCGCACCGCCTCGCCGATGAAGATCAGCAGGGTCAGCACGCCGCCAAGCACGACAAACGCCGTCATGCCGAGCCAGGGCGCCTGCAGGTTGTTCTTGCCCTGCGCCACGAGTTCCCCCAACGAGGGCGAGCCGGGCGGCAAACCAAATCCCAGGAAATCGAGGCTCGCCAGCACCGTCACCGAGCCGGACAGGGTGAACGGCAGGAAGCTCAGCGTCGCCACCAGCGCGTTCGGCAGGATATGGCGCGCCATGATGGCCCCGTTCGGCACGCCCAGCGCCTGCGCCGCCCGCACGTAGTCGAGGTTGCGCCCGCGCAGGAACTCCGCCCGCACCACCCCGGTCAGCGCCATCCAGGAGAACAGCAGCAGGAACACCAGCAGCGTCCAGAAGGTGGGCGTCACGATGCTGCCGAGGATGATCAGCAGGTAAAGCTGCGGCATCCCGGCCCAGACCTCGATGAACCGCTGGAACAGCAGGTCGGTCAGCCCGCCGTAGAAGCCCTGCACCGCGCCCGCAGCGATTCCAACAAGGGACGATACGATGGTCAGCGTGAAGCCGAACAGCACCGACAGCCGGAACCCGTAGATCACTCGGGCCAGCACGTCGCGCGCCTGGTCGTCGGTGCCCAGCAAGTTGCGAAAGGAAGGCGACGCCGGGGCGGGGGTGGGCAGGTCCTTGATCACCGTGTCGTAGCGGAACGGGATGGCGGGCCAGACCATCCAGCCATGGGCGTTGATGGCGGCGGCGAGCTGCGGGTCGGTATAGTCGGCCTCCGTCGGCAGGAAATCGTCGCCGAACGTGTCCTCGCTGTAGTCGCGCAGCACCGGCGCGTAGAACCGGTCATTGAATCGGATCAGCAGCGGCCGGTCGTTCGACAGCACCTCGGCGAACAGGCACAGCAGGAACAGCACGGCGAAGATCGCGAGCGACCACGCGCCGCGGCGGTGGGCACGGAAGATCGCGAGCCGCCGCCGGGTGATGGGCGTCACCGGCGCGCCTCGAAGTCGATGCGGGGATCGACTACTGTGTACAGCAGGTCGCCCACGATCTGCAGCACCAGGCCGAACAGGGTGAAGATGTACAGCGTGCCGAACATGACAGGGTAGTCGCGGCGGATCGCGCTCTCAAACCCCAAGAGGCCCAGGCCATCGAGGGAGAACACGATCTCGACCAAGAGCGCCGAGCTGAACAGGATGCCGATGAACGCCGCGGGAAACCCGGCCACGATCAGCAGCATGGCATTGCGGAACACGTGGCCGTACAGCACCCGCTGCTCCCCCGCGCCCTTGGCCCGGGCAGTGACCACGTACTGCTTGCGGATTTCGTCGAGGAAGCAGTTCTTCGTCAGGATCGTCAGCCCGGCGAACCCGCCCGCGACCAGCGCCACCGTCGGCAGCACCATATGCCAGGCATAGTCGGCCGCCCGCGCCGGCCAGGCCCAATCCCCCGACCCGGCGCTGGTCAGCCCGCGCAGCGGGAAGACCTGCAGAAAGCTGCCGCCGGCGAACAGCACGACAAGCAGGATGGCGAACAGGAAGCCCGGCACCGCGTAGCCCACCAGCACCACGGCGCTGCTCGCCACGTCGAACCGGCTGCCGTCCCGCACCGCCTTCTTGATGCCGAGCGGGATGCTGACCAGGTAGATCAGCAAGGTGGACCACAGGCCTAACGAGATGCTCACCGGCATCTTCTGCAGCACCAGCGCCACCACCGTCTGATCTCGGAAGAAGCTGCGGCCGAAATCGAAGCTCAGATAGCCCCCCAGCATGGCGAGGAACCGCTCGCCGGCCGGCTTGTCGAAGCCGAACTGGCGTTTCAGTTCCTCGATCTGCTTGGCATCCAGCCCGCGTGCCCCGCGATAGGAGCCGTTGTCGCTGGTAGCACCCGTGATGCGCGCCGTCGCGTCGCCACCGCGCCCGCGCGTCTCCGCGATGGCCTGCTCGACTGGGCCGCCGGGCGCGAACTGCACCACGGCGAAGTTGATGGCGATGATGCCCAGGAGCGTCGGGATCAGCAGCAGCAGCCGGCGCAGCAGGTAGTTGGCCAAGCCTAGTTCACCGGCTTGCGGGCCGTGTCGGCCCGGGCAGAGAGATTCGGGTCGATCCACCAGCTGTCCAGCACGAAGCCGTCGCGGATCGGCTGGGCGGGCCGGCCGAAGCGGTTCCAGGTCGCGATGTTGAACTGCTCGTTGTGGTAGTTCGGCACCATGTACCAGCCGCGCAGCAGCACGCGGTCGAGCGCCCGCCCGGCGGTGGCAAGCGTCTCGCGATCCTGCGCCTCGACGGCCTTCTCGATCAAGGCATCGACGGCCGGGTCGCAGACGCCGGCAAGGTTGCTGCCGCCCGGCGTCTTGGCGCCGATGCAGGAGAACTCGTCCCGCAGCTCGTTTCCCGGCAGGTCGGACCCGGGATAGATCATCGTCGTCATGTCGAAGTCGTAGTCGTCGGTCAGCCGCTCGTATTGCGCGCTGTCCACGGTGCGGACGCCGACCTCGATGCCCAGGCGCTGCAGCCATTGCTGATACGGCAGTGCCAGCCGCTCCAAGTTGGGATCGCTGAGCAGGATGGTGAACGCCATCTGCTTGCCGGCGCCGTCCATCAGCTTGCGGTCACGAATGGTCCAGCCGGCCTCCTTCAACAGCGCCAACGCCCGGCGCAGGCCCTCCCGGTTGTTGCCGGAAGCGTCGGTGCTGGGCACGCGGAACGGCTCGGTAAACAGTGCCGAGGGCAGCTTGTCGCGGAACGGTGCCAGCAACGCCTGCTCGGCCGCATCCGGCAGGCCCGCCGCCTCCTGCGCCGTGTTGCCGAAGTAGCTGTGGGTACGGACGTAGCTGCTGAAAAACAGGTTCTTGTTCATCCATTCGAAGTCGAACACCTGCGCCATCGCCTCCCGCACCCGGGCGTCGGCAAACATCGGGCGGCGCGTGTTCATGCTGAAGCCCTGGATGCCGACCGGCAGGCGGTGCGCGATCTCGTCGCGGCGCACCAAGCCGTCGCGCACGGCGGGGAAGTCGTAGCCGGTCGCCCACTCCTTCGAGATGTTCTCCTGCCGGTAGTCGATCTGCCCGGCCTTGAACGCCTGCATCGCGACTGTCTGATCGCGGAAGTACTCGATCCACACGCGGTCGAAATTATGAAAACCCTTGCCTGTCGGCCGGTCCCGCGCCCACCAGTTGGCGTCCCGCGCATAGGTCACGCTGCGGCCCAACTCGAATTTCTCAACCCGGTACGGCCCGCTGCCCAAGGGCGGCTCGGTCAGCGGCTTGGTGAAGTCGCGGGTGGACCACCATTTCTCCGACAGCACCGGCAGGCCGCCGACGGCGAGCGGCAGTTCGCGGTTCCCGTTCGACTTGAAATGGAACACCACCCGGCGCTCGCTTTCCGCCACCGCGTCCTGCACGTCGGCATAGGCGACGCGGACCGAGGGCCGGCCCTTCTCCATCAGCGTCCTGAACGTCCAGGCCACGTCCTGCGCGGTCACGGGCGTGCCGTCGGAAAAGCGCGCCTCGGGCCGCAGCTCGAAGGCAACCCACATGCGGTCGACGGGCATCTCGACCGTTTCGGCCAAATGGCCGTAGCCGGTCGCGACCTCGTCCGCCGAGCCGACCAGCAGGGTCTCCCAGACATGGCCGCCCGCCGACCCGGCGCCGGTGCCGCCGACGCCGGGCTGCCAGGCCGCGCCGGTGCCGATGGCGGCGTTGCCGCGCAGGATGTACGGGTTGAAGCCGTCGAAGCTGCCGACCATCGCGAACACCGCCTCGCCCCCCTTCG
>CAXSHI010000097.1:0-15344 GCA_964236755.1 uncultured Acetobacteraceae bacterium | reverse complement strand
TGCTGGACAGCAGCGCGCTGTCGGGCCTGCCGGGCTACGAGCAGGTGAACCGGGAGCTGATCGACGCCGTGACCGAGGAGGCGGCGAAGCTCAGCCAGGAGGTGCTGTTTCCCCTCAACCTGTCCGGCGACGCCGAGGGCTGCACCTATGAGAACGGCGTTGTCCGCACGCCCAAGGGCTTCAAGGAAGCTTACCGCACGATGACCGAGGGCGGCTGGACCTCGCTCGCCTGCGACCCGGCCTATGGCGGCCAGGGCATGCCGATGCTGGTCAGCACGGTGTTCGAGGAGATGGTGTCGAGCGCCAACCTTGCCTTCGGCATGTATCCGGGCCTGTCGCACGGCGCGTACCGCGCGGTGCACGCCCATGGCAGCGAGGCGATGAAGGCGGAGTACTTGCCGAAGCTTGTGGACGGCACCTGGTCCGGGACCATGTGCCTGACGGAGCCGCAATGCGGCACCGACCTCGGCCTGATCCGCACCAAGGCGGAGCCGGCGGGCGACGGCAGCTACCGGATCAGCGGCACCAAGATCTTCATCAGCGCCGGGGAGCACGACCTGACGGAGAACATCGTGCACTTGGTTTTGGCGAAGCTGCCCGGCGCGCCCGCGGGCACCAAGGGCATCAGCCTGTTCCTGGTGCCGAAGTTCGTGCCGACCGCGGACGGCAAGCCCGGCCCGCGCAACGGCGTCATGTGCGGCAGCATTGAGCACAAGATGGGCATCAAGGCGTCGGCCACCGCCGTGCTGCATTTCGATGACGCCCAGGGCTGGCTGATCGGGCGGGAGAACAGCGGCATGCGCTGCATGTTCACCATGATGAACGCTGCCCGCCTTGCCGTCGGCATGCAGGGCCTGGGCATCGCCGAGACCGCCTACCAATCCGCCGCCGCCTACGCCAAGGATCGCCGCCAGGGCAAGTCGGCCGCCCGCAGCGATGCCCGGGAGACCAAGAGCACGGACGCGACGCCGGAGGCGCCCAACGCCGCTGACCCGATCATCGTGCATCCCGACGTGCGGCGCATGCTGCTGGAAAGTCGCTCGATGACCGAGGCCGGGCGCGCCCTGTCCTACTGGGTCGGCCTGGAACTCGACCGCGCCGAGCACCACCCGGACCCGGCGGTGCGGCAGGAAGCCGACGACCTCGTTGCGCTCCTGACCCCCATCGTCAAGGCCGCGCTGTCCGACCTGGGGTCGGAGGCGGCGAACAACGCAATTCAGGTGCTGGGTGGCCACGGCTACGTGCATGAGTGGGGCGTCGAGCAGCTGGTCCGCGATGCGCGCATCGCGCAGATCTACGAGGGCACCAACGGCATCCAGGCGCTGGACCTGGTGGGCCGCAAGCTGGGCCAGGACGCCGGCCGCCTGCTGCGCCGCTTTTTCCACCCGGTCAGCGCCTGGCTGGAAGCGCATGCGGAGGACCCGGAGCTTGCCGCCTTCGCCGGCCCCACCGCCAAGGCGTTCGGCCGCTTGCAGCAGGCGACGCTCACCGTCGCGCAACGCGGCATGGCCCGGCCGGAGGAGGCCGCAGCGGCCGCCACCGACTACCTTCGCCTGTTCGCCCTGGTCGCCATGGCGTTCATGTGGTGCCGCATGGCCGAGGTCGCGGGCAGCAAGCTGAAGGCGGGCGCCAACGGGGAAGCCGCATTCTACGAGGCGAAGCTGGACGTGGGCCGCTTCTTCATGGCCCGCGTGCTGCCGCGGCACTCGACGCATTTCCAGGGCATCATGGCCGGCGGCGAGACGCTGACGCGGATGAGGGCGGAGGCGTTCTGAGGCGGCGCGTGCCGGCGTGGCAGGGCGCCAGAGCGTGTTGATGGCGAGGAATGGGTCGGCACCGCCCATTCAAAGCGGTTATATGGTCGGAAATGTCGTACCCTGACGGGCACGCAGCAGGGCGTGGCGGAGCAGCACTAGGCGGTCATTGCCCCAGAACAGCCGGTCGCCGAACACGAAGGTCGGCACGCCGAATGCGCCGCGCCCGGCTGCCTCCTGCATGACCCGCTCGCGTTCGGCCTGGGTTCCCGAGTCGTCGAGCGCGTCAGCAAAGGCGTCTCGGTCAAGCCCGGCCTCGGCGGCGCGCTCGATGCAAACGGCGCGACCCACGGCGGGCAAGTCGTCGGTGAACACGGCGCGGAACAGCGCCTGGGCGTAGGCCTCGGCGGCGCCAAGCCGGCGCGCGGCGGTGCAGGCCAAGGAGAGCAGGTCGGGATCGAGCGTTATACGGCCGTGCGGCTCGCGGAACGGCACGCCGTAGAGGTCCGCCCAAGCTTCGGCTTCGGCTCGCCGGTAGCCCCAGTCATACTGGCCGACGCCGTCCGGGGCGGCGAACGGGTTGTGCCCGCGCGCTGCGATTAGCCGGGTGCTGTCTACGGCGAACCAGTTGAATCGCGCACCCGTCTCGCCTTCGAGTGCCCTGAGCTGGGTCGCTGCCAGGTAGGAGTAGCGGCTACCAACGCCAAAATAGAAATTCACAAGCAAAAGCTCGGTCTCCTGGCCCGCCACGACTCGATGTCGATACTGACCCGGCCCTGATCAACGGCAAGGCAGGTTCTCTCAGGGAAACTCAATTGCGTTCTCAAGCTCCATCGCGCGGTCCTGGGTCATGGCGCGGATGCACTCAGCGGTTTGGAGCTGTTTGATGGACCCCTCGCGAGCGTAGTAGTAATTGCAATTGGTGTCCCGATACTGAATCCAAAGCCCTTCGGCGGCTTTCAAGGCGGCCTGTTGTTCGGGGCCAACCTTCTGGGCCAATCTCCGATAAGCGGCATTCAGCCGCTGGTCCCACGCCTTCGTCCTCTTGGCGATGCAGTCCACCGTGGCAACAGTGTTGGGCGCGTCTCCACAGGGCTGGTAATCAGGCCCAAACATCTCCGCAGCCGCAGGAAGTGCCAGCAGCGAGAGCAACGCCGATCCTGTCAGCAAGACCGCATGTCTCACGAAAATGCCCCTCAGCTCCAAGCCCTCTGTCGCTGCCCGTCGGACGCCATTCAGGTCACGCTAACCCCGCTGCACCCGCGGCGCCTTGCGGCTCGCATAGGACCGCCCCGGCCTAGCTCCCGACGTGCGCGCCTCCGCCCCGGCCGTCGCCGGCTCGATCCGGGTTGCGCCCTCTCCGGCACCACGCACCGTGGCGGCGAAGCGGTCGGCGGTCGCGGCCGCGATCTCGAAGCGCGTGTCGGTGTCGAAGATGCGGATCGCGCCGATGTCGGCCTTGGTCACGCCGCCCATGCGGCAGATGATCGGGATCAGCCACTTGGGATCGGCATTCTGGCGCCGGCCGATGCTGAGCCGGAACCAGGCGCCGCCGTCCGCGGACCGCTGCGGCGCGCGGGGTTCGCGCGCAGAACGCTCACCGGGTTCGCGCACGAAGCGTTCGCCGGGTTGCCGGGGAGCCGCGACTGGGGCGGGGTCGAACTGGTCCTCCGGCGCCGGCAGGCGGGCGCGGTAGCTGCGCACCAGGGCTGAAGCAATCCATTCGGCCGGGCGACCCTCCAGCAACAGCCGGGCCAGCGCCAAATCCTCCTCCGCCGGCTCCTCCGCGAGGATCGGGTCAGCGAGCAGGCGCTCCTGGTCGCGCCCACGGATCAGCTCGGCGGAGGGCGGGTCGCTCCAGCCCGCGTCCACCCCGGCGGCGGCAATCAGCTGCTCGGCCCGGCGGCGCTTCGGGAACGGCACCAGCAGCACGGAGGTGCCCTTGCGCCCCGCCCGCCCGGTCCGGCCGCTCCTGTGCAGCATGGTCTCCTTGTTGGTCGGCAGGTCCGCGTGGATCACCAGGTCGAGGTCCGGCAGGTCCAGCCCGCGCGCCGCTACGTCGGTCGCGACGCACACGCGCGACCGCCCGTCGCGCAGGGACTGCAAGGCGCTGGTGCGCTCATGCTGGCTGAGTTCACCCGACAGCGCCACGGCGTCGAAGCCGCGCTCGATCAGGCGGCCGTGCAGCCGGCGCACGCCGTCCCGCGTCGCGCAGAACACCAGGCTGGCCCGCGCCTCGAAGTAGCGCAGCACGTTGACCGCCGCGCGCTCCGCGTCGTGCGGCGCCATGGTGACGGCGCGGTACTCGATGTCGCCATGCGGCTCGTTGCGCCCGCCCACGTCGATGCGCAGCGCGTCCCGCTGGTAGCGCCGGGCGAGCGAGGCGATCTCCTTGGGGATGGTGGCGGAGAACAGCAGGGTGCGGCGCTCGCCCGGCGTCGCGTCCAGGATGAACTCCAGGTCCTCGCGGAAGCCGAGGTCCAGCATCTCGTCCGCCTCGTCCAGCACGGCCACCCGCAGGCTGCCAAGGTCGAGCCGCCCGCGCTCCAGGTGGTCGCGCAGCCGCCCCGGCGTGCCGACGACGATGTGGCACCCGGCCGCGAGCGTGCGCTGCTCCGCCCGGCTGTCCATGCCGCCGACGCAGGAGGCGATGCGGGCGCCGGTTTCCTTGTAAAGCCAGGCCAGCTCGCCCTGCACCTGCATCGCCAACTCCCGCGTGGGCGCGATGACGAGGGCGAGGGGCGCGCCGGGCCGGTCGAACCGCTCGGCCTCTCCCAGCAGCGTGGGCGCGAAGGCGAGGCCATAGGCGACGGTCTTGCCGGAGCCGGTCTGCGCGGACACCAGGAGGTCGCGCCCCTGCGCCTCCTCCACCAGGACAGCGGATTGAACGGCGGTGGGTTCGAGGTAGTCGCGGCCGGCAAGCGCGCGGTTGAGGGCCGGATTGACGGTCGGAAAGGACATGCTTTTACCAATTGGGCGCAGCCGAAAAGCCACGCAAAGGCGAGGTTTAGCCGGAAATCATCGCAGATGCTAAATAATGCGGCGCACACCAGACCGGCGTGCGCTGCGCAGACGGCGGGACCGCTATGCGGCTATGGCCCACTCCCCCCGCCGCATCACCGGCACGGCCCGGCCCGCCGCGTCGATGCCGTCCACGTCCACCTCGCCCGAGCCGATCATCCAGTCGATGTGGATCAGGCTGCTGTTGGCGCCCCGCTCCGCCAGCTCGGCCTCCGACGCCGTCGTGCCGCCCTCCAGGCAGGTGCGGTAGGCCTGGCCGAGCGCGATGTGGCTCGCGGCGTTCTCATCGTACAATGTGTTGAAGAACAGCAGGCCGCTGGCCGAGATCGGCGAGGAGTGCGGCACCAGCGCCACCTCGCCCAGGCGCCGGGCGCCCGCGTCCGTGTCCAGCACCTTTTGCAGCACCTCTTGTCCGGTGCGCGCGCTGGCATCGACGATGGCGCCGCCCTCGAAGCGCACGGCGATGTCCTGGATCAGCGTGCCCTGGTAGGACAGCGGCTTCGTGCCGCGCACCGTGCCGTCCACCCGTCGGCCGTGCGGGGTGGTGAAAACCTCTTCCGTGGGGATGTTGGGATTGCAGGTGAGGCCGTTCTTCGCCGTCTCCGCGCCGCCAAGCCAGAGGTGCCCGTCCGACAGGCCGACGCGCAGGTCGGTACCGGGGCCGCGGAAGTGCAGGGCGGCGAAGCGGCTGGCGTTGAGCATGGCGGTGCGGGCGCGCAGCGCCGCGTTGTGCTCGGCCCAGGCGGCGACCGGGTCGGGCGCGTCGATGCGGGACGCCGCGAAGATCGCGTCCCACAGCTTGGCCACCGCCGCGTCCTCCGGCAGATCCGGGAACACCGTGCGCGCCCAGTTCGGCGAGGCGAAGCTGGTGATGCTCCAGTTGATGCTGAACCCGGTGATCAGCTCAAGCGCCGGGCGGTAGGCGACGGAGCGGGCACGGTTGGCGCGGGCGACCCGGGCCGGGTCCTGCCCCGCGAGCAAGGACGGGTTCTCGCCTGCAATCGCCAGCCGCGCCGCGCCGCCACGGAACGCCGCCGCCATGCCGTCGAACAGCCAGGCCGGCGCCGTGTCGAAGGCCTGGTCCGGCGCGTGCTCGAAGCGGGCCAGGGTGGCGGCGTCGTCGTTCAGGAACGTCGTCACCAGGGACGCGCCGGCGCGGTAGGCGTGCTCGGTGATGCGGCGGACCAGCGGCACGGCGTCGAGCGGCGCTGTGATCAACAGCTCCTGGCCCGGCGCCAGGCCCAGCCCGACGCGGACCGCCACCTCGCCCAGCCGGTCCAGGCGCGCGTCGTGGGTGCTGGGCTGCGGGCGGAGGGCGACGTTCATGCGGGTGGCTCCTTGGTTCGGCTTGGGAGATAGGCGCACGCAAGGGCGCCGGGAACCCGGCCGGCCCCTGGTTGTTCACG
This sequence comes from uncultured Acetobacteraceae bacterium, assembly GCA_964236755.1. Taxonomy (GTDB): domain Bacteria; phylum Pseudomonadota; class Alphaproteobacteria; order Acetobacterales; family Acetobacteraceae; genus CAHJXG01. The sequence goes on along the minus strand of CAXSHI010000097.1, from coordinate 9,163 downwards.
GAAAACAACCGATGGGAGCCATCCATGCCCAAGACCCTGAAGCCCGGCGACGAGGTGAGCTGGGGCACCTCCGGCGGAGAGACGCACGGGACAATTGAGAAGAAAGTGACCGGCACCACCCAGGTCAAGGGCCATACGGCGAAAGCCACCAAAGAACAGCCGCAGTTCCTGGTGAAGTCCGCCAAGTCCGGCAAAACGGCCGTGCACAAGCCGGATGATTTGAAGAAGGAGTGACCGGCCGCATCCGGGGTGGGATTGCGCGCGGTTTCGTGGAATGATCACAGCACTGCCCCGAAAGGATCATCCAGCGTGTCGCCCTTCGCCCGCCTGCTCCTCGGCTTCGCCCTGCTGACTGTTTCCGCCTGCGCCGCCCGCCCGCCCGCCGGCGATGCGGAAGCGCAAGCCGAGTACCGGGAGCTGAACGACCCGCTGGAGCCGACGAACCGGGTCTTCTACCGGATCAACGACACCATCGACACCTATGCGTTCCGGCCCGTCGCGGTGGCGTATCGCGACTACGTGCCCGGCGCCGTGCGGCGGCCGATCCGCAACGTGCTGAGCAACTTGGGCATGCCTGCGAACTTCGCCAACGACGTGCTGCAGGCCAAGCCGCGCAAGGCGGGCGACAGCATGATGCGCTTCCTAATCAACACGACCGCGGGCGGCCTCGGCCTGTTCGACGTGGCGACGGACTGGGGCTACCCGGACCACAGCAACGACCTTGGCCTGACGCTGGCGCTGTGGGGCGTGCAAGGGGGGCCGTATCTCTACCTTCCGGTCATCGGGCCGACCAACCCGCGCGATGCTGTCGGCTTCGGGGGCAACACGATCCTGGACCCGCTGACCTGGGCCTCGTTCGGCGGCAGCACCGCGGTCAACCTCACCCGCTACGGCGCCACCGCGGTCGATACGCGCGAGCGGTTCATCGATCCGATCGACTCCGTCAAGCGCAGCGCCCTTGACCCCTACGCCACGTTCCGCAGCGTTTCGCGGCAGAACCGCACGGACGAGGTGGAGAAGGCGCATCAGGACCTTCCGGCCACCGTGCCGGCCTGGTTCCCGCGCCCGGCGCAATGAAAGGCTTCCGACCATGACCGACTCGATCTGGGCCATCCTGTCCGCCAATATATCGGCCCGCGCGGTCGGCGCGCCGGGCCGCCCCTGGCTGGACGGCGCCGGGCTACGAACGCTGGTCGAGCAGACGCGCCTCACGCTGAACGGCGTCGGCATCGGGCGCGGGGACCGGGTCGGCATTGTGCTGCCCAACGGGCCGGAGATGGCGACCTGCTTCGCGGGCGTTGCCGCCACCTGCACGGCAGCACCCCTCAACCCGGCCTACACGGCGGACGAGTTCGATTTCTACCTGTCTGACCTCCGGCCGCAGGCGATCATCTTGCAGGAAGGCGATGCCACGCCGGCCCGCGCGGCGGCGGAGCGGCTTGGCATCCCGGCCATCGCGCTGCATCCGGCAAGCGACGCCGCAGCGGGGCTGTATCGCCTGAACGCCTCGGCGCTCCCGTCCGCGGCGCCGGAAGCAGCAGGCGCGGCCGAGCCGGACGACATGGCGCTCGTGCTGCACACCTCCGGCACCACGGCGCGGCCGAAGATCGTGCCGCTGACCAACGGCAACCTGGCGGCATCCGCCGGGCACATCGGGGGGTCGCTGGCGCTGGGGCCGGATGACGTGTGCCTCAACGTCATGCCGTTGTTCCACATCCACGGGCTGGTGGCCGCCGTGCTGTCGTCGCTCCGCGCCGGGGCCGGGGTGTGCTGCACGCCGGGGTTCAACGCCTTCAAGTTTGGCGAGTGGCTGGGGGAGGTGCGCCCGACCTGGTACACCGCCGTGCCCACGATGCACCAGGCGATCCTGATGCGGATGCGCGCCCACCCCGAGCGCGCCCGCGCCGCCGGGCTACGGCTGATCCGCTCCTCCAGCGCGTCCCTGCCGCCTCAGGTCATGCAGGAACTGGAGGAGGTGTTCGGCAGTCCCGTCGTCGAGGCGTACGGCATGACGGAGGCCGCCCACCAGATGGCGTCCAACCCCCTGCCGCCCCGCGCCCGCAAGCCCGGCGCCGTCGGCCTCGCCGCCGGGCCGGAGATCGCGGTGATGACCGACGACGGCGCGATCCTGCCGCAGGGCAGCATCGGCGAGGTGGTGATCCGCGGTCCCAACGTGACGCCGGGCTACGCCGGCAACCCCGACGCCAACGCCCGCGCCTTCACCGACGGCTGGTTCCGCACCGGCGACCAGGGGCGGATCGACGAGGAGGGCTACCTGTTCCTCACCGGGCGTCTCAAGGAGCAGATCAACCGCGGCGGCGAGAAGGTCAGCCCGCTTGAGGTCGATGTCGTGCTGCTGGACCACCCGAGCGTCGCCCAGGTTGTCACCTTCGGCGTGCCGCACGCGAAGCTTGGGGAAGAGGTTGGCGCGGTCGTCGTGCTGCATCCCGGACAAATCGCGACCGAGCAGGAGATCCGCGACTTCTGCGCCACCCGCCTCGCCGCCTACAAGGTGCCGCGCCATGTCCTGCTGCGCGACGACATCCCGAAGGGCGCGACCGGCAAGGTGCAGCGCATCGGCCTGGCCGCAAAGCTTGGCCTGGGCGCCTGACCGTGCCGAGCCTTTGCGTGTTCGGCGCCGGCGCCATCGGCGGCTTCCTCGCGGCGCGGCTGGAGGCGGCGGGCACGCCGGTTTCCGTCGTGGCGCGCGGGCCGCATCTGGCGGCGATGCAGGCGGACGGCCTCACGCTGGAGAGCGGCGGCACGCGCACCGTGACGCGCCCCCTCGCCGTTTCCGACCCGGCCGCCATCGGGCCGCAGGACTACGTGTTCCTTACCCTGAAGGCGCACTCCTTGGAGCCGGCGCTGCCGCAGCTGCGCCCGCTGATCGGCCCCGACACCACGGTCGTCGCCGCGGTAAACGGCATCCCGTGGTGGTACTGCCACGGCCTGCCGGAGCCGTTCGGCAACCGGCGCGTCGAGTCGGTGGACCCCCACGGCGCGCTGTGGGAGGCCCTGCCGCCATCGCAGACGCTGGGCTGCATCATCTACCCGGCCGCCGAGATCGCCGCCCCCGGCGTCATCTTCCACACCTACGGCGACCGCTTCAGCTTGGGCGAACCTGACGGCAGCCGGAGCGGGCGCGCCGAGACGCTGTCCCGCCTCATGATCGACGCTGGGCTGAAGGCGCCGGTGCGGCCGCGGCTGCGCGACGAGCTTTGGGTGAAGCTCTGGGGCAACATGGCGTTCAACCCGATCAGCGCGCTCACCACGGCGACGCTCGACGTCATCACCGGCGAGCCGGGCATCCGCGCCGTGGCCCGCGCCGTGATGCTGGAGGGCCAGGCGGTGGGCGAGGCGCTCGGCGCGCGCTTCGCCATCGACGTGGAGAAACGCATCGGAGGTGCTGCCGAGGTCGGCCGGCACAAGACGAGCATGCTCCAAGATCTGGAACTCGGCCGCCCGCTGGAGATCGAGGCGATTCTGGGCGCCGTGGTCGAGATGGCCGGCTGGGTCGGCGTGCCGATGCCGATCAGCACGGCGGTGTTGGAGCTGACCCGGACCCGCGCGGCGATGCGGGGCTAGTCCAGCAATCCCGCTTCCCGGAAGCTCAGCCAGCGCCCGTTGCCGATGATCAGGTGGTCGCGCACCGTGATCGACAGGGCTGTGGCGGCCTCCTGGATCTGCCGGGTCATCTCCAGGTCGTCGCGGGACGGGGTGGGATCGCCGCTCGGGTGGTTGTGCACCAAGACCAGGGAGCAGGCCGCAAGCTCCAGGGCGCGCCGTACCACCTCGCGCGGATACACCGGCGTATGGTTGACGGTGCCGGTCGCCTGCACCTCGTCGGCCTTCAGCATGCCGCGGTCGTCAAGGAACAGGATGCGGAACTGCTCGATCCGCTCGCGTGCCAAGGCGGTCGTGAGATAGGCCATCAGGCGCTCGCTGTCCTCCAGCACGGGCTGCCCGGTCACGCCGGCCCGCGCCAGCCGCACGGCGGCGGCGTGCACCAGCTTGATGGCGGCGCGGCTGTGGTTGCCGAGACCGGCGACCTGGCGCAGTTCCAGGTCCGGCGCGGCCAGCACCGCGGCGAAGCTGCCGAACCGTTGGATCGCCGCATCGGCCGTGCTGCGGCCGTCGGTCGGCAGCACGAACGCCAGCAGCCGGGCCATCAGCTCCACGTCGGGCAAGGCGGATGGCGCCGGCGGGCTGGCGGGCAGGGGCTTCGGCACCGCCGGCGCCGGCGGCTTCACAGCCCGCGCGAGCGCCATCAGCTCGGACAGCGCATCCATCTGGATCGGCGCCGCCATGGACTCGCCGAAGCCGCGCACCGGGCGCAGAGGCCCGCTGCCCCATCCGTCATCCGGGGCATCGCCGAAACGCGGCGCGTCGTCGAGCTTGCGCCGCTGGGCAAACGCCGCCTCGAACGTGTCCGGCGTGCGGCTGTCGGGCGCCGCCGGGGCTTCGGCGGGCGCGGCGTGCTGCGCCGCCAGGGCCTGCTCCGTTGCATGCTGGACCTCCGCGAGCAGCGCCGTCCATGCCTCGCCGGCCTGCGGCGTGCTGGTTCCCGCGGGGAACACCCGCGCCGCGACCGGCGCCGTGCGGGGATGCACCTCCACGCTGATCCACCCTGCGCCGGGCAATGCGCCAACGGCCTCGACGACCACCGCGATTGCGGCGTGGTGGCTCAGCGCGGCCGGCAGGTCGCCGGGATTCAGGTCGATCATGGCATCGAACGCCAGCGGAGCCGGGTCAGGCTGCCCGCCGTCCTTGCGCCCGATCCATTGGCGCCAGCCCACCTACCGCGCCTTCCGCTGCCGAAGGCTGACCCACTCGCCCCGGCCGATCACGAGCAGGTCGTGCAGCGTCACCGACAGCGCGGCGGCGGTGCGCTCCAGCCGGGCATGCAGGTCGCGGTCCTCCGCAGTCAGCTTCGGCGCCGCGTCGGCCCGGTTGCGCACCAGGATCACCGCCGTCGCGTGCCGCTCCAGCGCGTGGCGCAGCATCTCGCGCCCGAGCGTGGCCGCATCGACGTCCGGCGGCCACCGCTGCTCCCCGAGCAGCTGGTTGCGGTTGTTGAGCAGCAGGGCGCTGAGGCCCGGCGGCTGCAGCGAGCGGGCCGGCACGTCCAAGTACTGCTCCAGCGCGGTCCAGTTCCCCAGGATGACCCGGTCAACCCGCTCGGCGCGCGAAAGCTGGACGGCGGCCTCCGCCACCAGTTCGAGCGCCTCGATCGCCCGCTGCGGCAGGCCGGCGTCGCGCAGCGCGCTGCAGCCGGCCGTGATCGTCGCGGCGAGGCTGCCGAACCGGTTGATGAGCCGCTTCGCCTCCGGCTTGGTGTCGCGGCGGGGAATGCCGAGGAACAGCAGCATCTCCAGGATCTCGTAATCCGCCAATGCCGCCGCGCCGGTCAGCAGACGTCTGCGCATCCGGGCGCGGTGTCCTTCCGGGCCGGTGCTGCTGAACGTCGGAAGGGCGCCTGTCCGATCCAATCCGGTTGCCTTGCATTCTGCCCACGCAAACTTGATTAAATCATGGGATGCAGTTCAACCGCAAGGCGAAACAATCCTGGCCGGCGTCAGAAGCCCTCCCGCACCACGTCGCGGGCGAAGTAGCTGAGGATCAGGTCCGCCCCGGCACGCTTGAAGGCGCCGAGCGTCTCGCGCACTACCCGTTGCTCATCCAGTGCCCCGGCCTGTGCGGCGAACTTGATCATCGCGTACTCGCCGCTGACCTGGTACACCGCCAACGGCAGCAAGGTCCGCGCCCGGATGCCGGCCAGCACGTCCAAATAGGCCAGGCCGGGCTTCACCATCAGCATGTCGGCACCCTCCGCCTCGTCTTCCTGGCTCTCGCGCAGGGCTTCCCGGGCGTTCATCGGGTCCATCTGGTAGGTTTTCCGGTCGCCGCGCAGGTCGCAGCCGGAGGCGGAGCGGAACGGGCCATAGAACGCGGAAGCGAACTTGGTCGAGTATGCCAGGACCGGCACGCCATCGTGACCGGCGCCGTCCAGCGCCCGGCGGATCACGCCGATTTGCCCGTCCATCATCGCCGAGGGCGCGATCACGTCAGCGCCCGCATCGGCAGCCACGACGACCTGGCGCGCCAGGTTCTCCAGCGTGACGTCGTTCAGCACCTGCGCCTCGCCCGACGCATGGCCCGCCACGCCGCCCAGGACTCCGCAATGCCCGTGGTCGGTGTATTCGCAGAAGCAGTTGTCGGTCATCACCACAAGATCGGGCACGGCGTCCTTGGCGATGCGCGTCATGCGCGCCAGCAGGCCGTCGGGGTCGAACGTGTCGCGGCCGATGCCATCCTTGTGATGGCTGATGCCAAACAGCATCACCGCACGCACGCCGTCCCGGGCAATCGCCTCGATCTCGCGCGCCAGCTTCGTTTCGGGGATGCGGGACACGCCGGGCATTTCGGCGATAGGGACCGGCGCGTCGATCCCTTCCTCGATGAACATCGGCAGGATCAAGTCGCTGGCCGTCACGGAGGTTTCCCGCACCAAGGAGCGGAGCGCGTCCGTGTGGCGTAGGCGGCGTAGGCGGGTGGTCGGAAACATGAGTCCTCACGGCGTCCGGCCGTGGGGCATTTCCCAGGGCGCCCGGCCAAATTGCCCGGGCGCCGCCGGTTTGGCTAGGTCACTCGGGACCGGCGACGCCGCCGGGGTGCTCGCCGCGCTTCGCCTGGCTGCCTCGCACCCGCTTGAGCTGGTAGATGCCGATGCCGAGCACGATGAGCAGGGTGACGAAGGACAGGACGACAGGCAGTGAGAATTCCACGTTAGACTCCCTTGCTAGCAATTAGAGTTGTGATGTGAAGCATCTTGCCGTGGGCAGGTTGCAGCCGGTTCGACTTGTCGCGCAAGTTTGAGCGGAACCGTCCGACCTGCTAAGCCTCGTTCCCATGCAGACATGCCCCGAACCGTGCCGGACCGTCGCGTGATGCGGGACGCTTTTCCGTTTTCCGCCATCGTCGGCCAGGACGAGATGAAGCAGGCGTTGCTGATCGCCGCCACCGACCCGACGGTCGGCGGCGTCCTGGTGTTCGGCGACCGCGGCACCGGCAAATCGACCGCCGTCCGCGCGCTCGCCAGCCTGTTGCCGGGCATGCCCGTGGTGACGGGCTGCCCCTACAACTGCGCGCCGGGGAGCGAGGCGCGGCTCTGCGCGCAGTGCCAGGACCGTGCGCCAGGCGACGCGCCGCAGCACGTGGCCACGGTGCCCGTGGTCGATATGCCGCTGGGCGCGACCGAGGACCGGGTGGTCGGCGCGCTCGACCTGGAACGCGCGCTGTCCCGCGGCGAGAAGGCGTTCGAGCCGGGCCTGCTCGCCCGCGCCAACCGCGGCTTCCTGTACATCGACGAGGTGAACCTGCTGGAGGACCACCTGGTTGACCTGCTGATCGACGTGGCGGCGTCGGGCGAGAACGTGGTCGAGCGCGAGGGCCTGAGCGTCCGCCACCCCGCCCGCTTCGTGCTGGTCGGCAGCGGCAACCCGGAGGAGGGCGAGCTGCGCCCGCAGCTGCTCGACCGCTTCGGGCTGTCGGTCGAGGTGCGGACGCCGGACGACATCGCGACCAGGATCGCCATCGTGCGGCGCCGGGACTCGTTCGACCGGGACCGCCCCGGCTTCGTCGCGGAGTGGCGCGGCGAGGACGCCCGCATCCGCGACCGGATCGAGGCGGCGCGGCACCTGCTGCCCACCGTCGAGATGCCCGACCCGGTGCTGGAGGACGCGGCCCGGCTGTGCATGCGGCTCGGCACCGACGGGCTGCGCGCGGAGTTGACCCTGCTCCGCGCCGCGCGGGCGCTTGCGGCGCTCGACGGCGAAGCGGACGTCGGGCGGGGGCACCTGCGCCGCATCGCCCCGTCGGCGCTGCGGCACCGGCTGCGCCGCGATCCGCTGGACGAGGCCGGGTCCACGACCCGGGTGGCGCGGGCCGTCCAGGAGCAGTTCGACGCATGATGGACGGTCTTGAAGAGGAGGGCTGGACCGACCCGGCCTGGCGCGACGCGAGCTGGGCGGCGGCGCTGTTCGCCGTCGATCCCGCGGGCACCGGCGTGACGCTGCGGGCGCTGACCGGCCCGGTGCGGGTCCGCTGGCTGGCGTTGCTGCGCGGCCTGCTGCCCGACGCTCCCATGCGGACGGTACCGCTCAACATCGCCGACGCCCGGCTGCTGGGCGGGCTGGACCTCGCGGCGACGCTGCAGGCCGGGCGTCCCGTGGCGGCGCGCGGCGTCCTGGCGGAGGCCGACGGCGGCGTCGTGCTGCTGGCGATGGCGGAGCGCCTGTCCCTCGGCGCCGCCGCGCGCATCGCGGCCGTGATGGACGAGGGCGCGGTCGTGGCGGCGCAGGACGGGACCTGGCAGCGTCAGCCGGCCTGCCTCGGCGTCGTCGCCATCGACGAGGGCATGGTCGAGGACGAGCGCGCCCCCGCCGCGTTGCGTGACCGGCTGGCGTTCGCCCTGGACCTCGCGGGCATCGGCGCGCGGACCACCGACGGCCCGCTGCCCGGCGCTGTTCAGGTCGCGGCGGCGCGGGCGATGCTGCCGCGGGTGCAGGCGGACGGCGATGTGATCGAGGGGGTGTGCAGGGCCGCGGCGGCGCTGGGCATCGGGTCGGTGCGGGCGCCGCTGCTGGCGTTGCGGGCGGCCTGCGCCGCCGCGGCGCTGGACGGGCGGGACCGGGTGCGGGACGCGGACGCGGCGCTGGCCTGCCGGCTGGTGCTGGCGCCGCGCGCCACGACGCTGCCCGTGGCCGAGCCGGAGACGGCGGACGCGCCGCCGGAAGCGCAGAAGCCCGCCGACGCCGCGCCGACGGAAGCGGAGGGGAAGGCGAGGCCCGATGCGGCGATGCAGGACATGCTGATCCAGGCGGCGAAGGCGGCGATCCCCGCCGGGCTGCTGGCGCAACTCACGCCGGGGAACGCCATGCGGTCCAGGACGCCGACTGCCGGCGCCAAGGGAGCGCTGCAGAACGCAGGCCGCCGCGGGCGGCCCGTGGGCACGTGCCCGGGCGACCCACGCGGGGGCGCCCGGCTTGACCTCATTGCCACGCTGCGGGCCGCGGCGCCGTGGCAGCGCCTGCGGCAGCGGGATACGTCCGAACGGGTGGCGATCCAGCGTGACGATTTCCGGGTGACTCGGGTCAAGCAGCGG